>NZ_JACOGB010000005.1:0-400609 GCF_014284215.1 Undibacterium sp. FT79W
CAGGTTCAATCAAGCCACACAGCCACTTCACGGGCGAGATCTACGTTTTGTCGAAAGATGAAGGCGGTCGTCATACACCATTCTTCAACAACTACCGTCCACAGTTCTACTTCCGTACAACGGACGTCACTGGTTCGATCGAGTTGCCAGCAGACAAAGAAATGGTGATGCCAGGTGATAACGTCTCTATCACAGTCAAACTGATCAACCCGATCGCGATGGAAGAAGGTCTCCGTTTCGCTATCCGTGAAGGTGGTCGTACTGTTGGTGCGGGTGTTGTAGCTAAAATTATCGAGTAATTTCGTAATTTTGTAGTACACTAGTCGGCTGTCGCTGTTTTTTTAAGCGACAGCCGCTTTTTTTTAGTATTCGCTCTTTGTAAAAAATGCCACTCTCACTGAGTTTGTGGCTCGTTCTTTAGGAAATGTTATGTCTACACAGAATCAAAAGATCCGCATTCGTCTGAAAGCATTCGATTATAAATTGATCGACCAATCCGCTTTGGAAATCGTTGAAACAGCAAAGCGCACTGGCGCTGTTGTAAAAGGCCCTGTACCTTTGCCGACTCGCATTCAACGTTTTGACGTTCTGCGCTCACCACACGTGAACAAAACTTCCCGTGATCAGTTTGAAATTCGTACACACCAACGTCTGATGGACATCGTTGATCCAACAGATAAGACAGTTGATGCTTTGATGAAGCTCGATTTGCCTGCTGGTGTTGATGTTGAAATCAAATTGCAGTAATCAGATTTTTATCAATATCTGATTTGATTAAAAATCAGATAATTAAAGAAATTTGACATACCACAATTCTTCGAATTTTCAAATAATTTGCCTTGTAAATAAAAAATTTGCGGGCTATAATCGAAGGCTTAAATGTGGGTCGGCTTTTGCTGACCTTTTCGTTTAAGTTTTTTAAACATCAGCCTCACCCAATCGTAGGTGAGAATGGAGAAAATAATGAGCTTGGGCCTAGTTGGTCGCAAGGTTGGCATGATGCGCATCTTTACAGATGACGGGGATTCAATTCCTGTTACTGTTCTGGATGTGTCCAACAACCGCGTGACGCAAGTCAAAACTCCTGAAACAGACGGTTACTCTGCTGTTCAGGTTACTTTCGGTCAGCGCCGTGCATCCCGCGTAACTAAAGCGGCTGCCGGTCACCTCGCAAAAGCAGGTGTTGAAGCTGGTACTGTATTAAAAGAATTCCGTGTTGATGCTGCTAAAGCTTCTGAACTGAAGGCCGGTGACGTTGTGCCTGTCGGTTTGTTCGAAGCTGGTCAGAAGGTTGACGTGCAAGGTGTGACGATTGGTAAAGGTTATGCCGGCACTATCAAGCGCCATCACTTCGCTTCTGGTCGCGCCACTCACGGTAACTCCCGTTCCCATAATGTTCCAGGTTCTATCGGTATGGCGCAGGATCCAGGTCGTGTTTTCCCTGGTAAGCGCATGACTGGTCATCTGGGTGACGTTAACCGCACTGTGCAAAATCTGGAAATCGCTCGCGTTGATGCAGAGCGTCAGTTGTTGCTGGTGAAGGGTGCTGTGCCGGGTGCAAAAAATGGTCAGGTGATTGTATCTCCTGCTGTTAAAGTTAAAGCTAAGAAGGGAGCCTAATCCATGGAACTGAAGCTCCTAAACGAACAAGGTCAAGCTGCTGCGAATGTTGCTGCTCCTGACACTATTTTCGGTCGTGATTACAACGAAGCTCTGATTCATCAGGTTGTTGTTGCATATCAGGCAAATGCTCGTAGCGGTAACCGCAAGCAAAAAGATCGTGAAGAAGTCCACCACACAACCAAGAAGCCTTGGCGTCAAAAAGGTACTGGCCGTGCACGTGCTGGTATGTCTTCTTCTCCTTTGTGGCGTGGCGGTGGTCGTATATTCCCGAATAGCCCGGATGAGAATTTCTCTCACAAAGTTAACAAGAAAATGTATCGCGCAGGTATCTGCTCTATCCTTTCTCAGTTGGCTCGTGAAGATCGTTTGAGCGTGGTTGATGCTGTAACGGTTGATGCTCCAAAGACTAAGTTATTGACTGAAAAGCTCAAAGCATTGGGTTGCCTGGATTCCGTTCTGATTATCACTGACGAATTCAATGAAAATCTGATGTTGGCAGCACGTAATCTGGTAAATGTTTTGGTTGTTGAGCCACGTTACGCTGATCCAGTTTCTTTGGTGTTCTACAAGAAAGTGTTGATCACCAAGCCAGCACTGGCAAAGATTGAGGAGATGCTGGCATGAGTGCATTAATCAAACATAGTGAAGAACGCCTGATGAAGGTGTTGCTGGCTCCTGTGATTTCTGAAAAAGCAACGATGGTTGCTGAAAAGAATGAGCAAGTGGTTTTCCTGGTTACTCCAGATGCAACCAAGCCAGAAATTAAAGCTGCCGTCGAATTGCTGTTTAAGGTTCAGGTTGAATCTGTACAAGTGGCAAATCGTCAAGGTAAACAAAAACGTACCGGTAGATTTACTGGCCGCCGCAACCATACAAAACGTGCTTTTGTATGCTTGAAGCCAGGTCAGGAAATCAACTTCACTGAGGGGGCATAATAATGGCACTCGTTAAGATGAAGCCAACCTCACCAGGTCGTCGTGGTATGGTGAAAGTGGTAACTGAAGGCCTGTTCAAAGGTCGTCCGTTCGCTGCTTTGTTGGAAAAGAAATCCAAAACTGCTGGCCGTAATAACAACGGTCACATCACTACCCGCCACATCGGCGGTGGTCATAAGCAGCATTACCGTGTTGTTGACTTTAAACGCAACAAAGATGGTATTCCTGCAAAAGTTGAGCGTATTGAATACGATCCTAACCGTACAGCACACATCGCTTTGTTGTGTTACGCGGATGGTGAACGTGCATACATCATCGCTCCTAAAGGTGTTGCAGTAGGCGATCAATTGATTAGTGGCTCACAAGCCCCGATCAAATCTGGTAACTGCTTGCCTATCCGCAACATTCCAGTCGGTACAACTATGCATTGCGTAGAGATGCTGCCAGGAAAAGGCGCGCAGATTGCACGTACAGCTGGTGCTGGTGTTGTTCTGATGGCGCGTGAAGGTACTTACGCTCAAGTCCGTCTGCGCTCTGGCGAAGTTCGTCGTATTCATATCGAATGCCGCGCAACCGTCGGTGAAGTTGGTAACGGCGAACACAATCTGCGTAAGATTGGTAAAGCTGGTGCGATGCGTTGGCGTGGTATTCGCCCTACCGTTCGCGGTGTGGTAATGAATCCGGTTGACCATCCTCACGGTGGTGGTGAAGGTAAAACTGCAGCAGGCCGTCATCCAGTTTCTCCATGGGGTCAACAGACCAAGGGTAAGAAGACACGTCGCAACAAGCGTACTACTTCGATGATCGTCTCACGCCGTGGTAAGAAATAAGGGATAAAACATGACACGTTCATTGAAAAAAGGGCCGTTTTGCGACGCTCATCTGGTGAAGAAAGTCGAAGCTGCTCAGGCAAATAAAGACAAGAAACCAATCAAGACTTGGTCCCGTCGTTCGACAATTATGCCGGACTTCATCGGTTTGACCATTGCGGTTCATAACGGTAAGCAACACGTACCAGTTTATGTTTCCGAAAACATGGTTGGTCACAAGCTCGGCGAATTCGCGCTGACCCGTACGTTCAAGGGTCACGCTGCCGACAAAAAGGCTAAGAAATAAGGACCGATGATGGAAACTAAAGCTAATCTTCGCGGTGTGCGTCTGTCCGAGCAAAAAGGTCGCCTCGTGGCAGACCTGATCCGTGGTAAAAAAGTTGATCAGGCATTGAATATCCTGGCCTTCAGCCCTAAAAAAGGTGCTGCAATCATCAAGAAAGTGTTGGAGTCTGCAATTGCAAACGCTGAACACAATGATGGCGCAGATATCGATGAGTTGAAAGTAAAGAGTATCTATGTCGAAAAAGGTGCGATCCTGAAGCGCTTCACAGCACGCGCTAAAGGTCGTGGTGATCGTATCTCTAAACAATCCTGTCACATCTACGTGACTGTTGGTAACTAAGGAGTCACGATGGGACAGAAGATACATCCAACCGGTTTTCGTCTGGCGGTAACGCGTAACTGGTCTTCCCGTTGGTATGCAGGCAATGGTAACTTTGCTTCTATGCTCGGTGAAGATCTGAAGGTACGTGAATACCTGAAGAAAAAACTGAAAAACGCATCTGTAGGCCGCATCGTTATTGAGCGTCCTGCGAAAAACGCACGTATTACCATTTACAGCTCCCGTCCAGGTGTTGTGATCGGTAAAAAAGGCGAAGACATTGAAGTGTTGAAAGCTGACTTGTCGAAAATGATGGGCGTGCCAGTTCACGTCAACATCGAAGAAATTCGCAAGCCAGAAATCGATGCGCAATTGATCGCTGACTCTATTGCTCAGCAGCTCGAAAAACGTATTATGTTCCGCCGCGCGATGAAACGTGCTATGCAGAATGCAATGCGTCTTGGCGCTCAAGGTATCAAGATCATGTCCGGTGGTCGTTTGAACGGTATCGAAATCGCTCGTAAAGAATGGTATCGCGAAGGCCGCGTGCCTCTGCATACTTTGCGTGCTGATATCGACTACGGTTTTGGCGAAGCATCCACAACTTACGGCATTATTGGCGTAAAAGTGTGGGTCTACAAAGGTGACCGTTTAGCAAATGGCGATGCGCCTGTGATCGAATCGACTCCGGAAGACGACAAAAAACGTCGTGGCCCACGTCGTGACGATGGCAAGCCAAGTAGCCGTCCACGTGCTAAGCGTCCTGAAGGGCAAAATACATCTGGCGCAGCAGCTCCAGCTAAGCGTGTACGCGCAAAAGCTGATGCTGCACCAGCTGAGAAAGCAGGAGAATAATCATGCTGCAACCAGCACGCAGAAAATATCGTAAGGAGCAAAAAGGCCGTAACAAGGGTATTTCGCATACTCGTGGTACAGCTGTTTCCTTCGGTGAGTTTGGTTTGAAAGCGGTTGGCCGTGGTCGTATCACAGCGCGTCAGATTGAAGCGGCGCGTCGTGCAATGACTCGTCATATCAAGCGCGGTGGTCGTATCTGGATCCGCGTTTTCCCGGACAAGCCAATTTCCCAGAAGCCTGCAGAGGTTCGTATGGGTAATGGTAAAGGTAATCCTGAGTACTACGTTGCCGAGATTCAACCAGGCAAAATGTTGTACGAAATGGATGGCGTTGATGAAGCGCTGGCGCGTGAAGCGTTCCGCTTGGCAGCTGCCAAATTACCATTGTTGACAACGTTTGTCGTACGTCAAGTCGGCACTTAATAGGGAGTTGTAAATGAAAGTATCTGAACTCCAAGGCAAAGACTCTGCAGCTTTGACGAAAGAACTGAATGATCTGTTGAAGGCACAATTCAGCCTGCGTATGCAAATCGCTACACAGCAACTGACTAATACTTCACAGTTGAAAAAAGTTCGTCGCGACATCGCACGCGTTAAAACCGTCATGAATCAGAAGGATGCCAAATAATGAACGATCAAGTTAAAGTGGCTCTGAAGCGCACATTGATTGGCAAGGTTGTGTCTGACAAGATGGACAAAACAGTCACAGTACTGGTTGAACGTCACGTTAAACATCCTTTGTATGGCAAGATCATCGTACGTACTGCAAAGTACCATGCACACGATGAAGCTAACCAGGCAAAAGCTGGCGACACAGTTGAAATCCAAGAGGGTCGCCCAATTTCCAAGACTAAAGCTTGGACATTGACTCGTGTGGTTCAAGTAGCACAAGTCGTATAAAGTTATTGCACAAAAATTTTTTTGATGTAATAATGATGGGCTGTCATTTGCGTAGTAAGCAAATGACAGCCTAAATGTCTTTCGCAACACCCTCTCGTTGTGAAAGTGGTTAAAAAATCGTCCACCTAATCAGTTGGCTCGTGCATTGCAGGTTATGTAGGGGTTGGCTGGCAGGACCAAGACTGACTACAAGCTTGCATTGTGTAAGTTGTGTGGATTAAGTTGGGAAAGAGAACATTATGATTCAAACAGAAAGCCGGCTGGAAGTGGCTGACAATACTGGTGCGCGTGAAGTTCTGTGCATTAAAGTGTTGGGCGGTTCCAAGCGTCGTTATGCGGGTATCGGTGATGTAATTAAAGTCACTGTGAAATCTGCTGCTCCGCGCGGTCGTGTAAAAAAAGGTGAAATTTACAACGCCGTGGTTGTGAGAACAGCTAAGGGTGTTCGTCGTCAAGATGGCTCGTTGGTCAAATTTGATGGCAATGCTGCAGTATTGTTGAATGCAAAGCTTGAGCCTATCGGCACTCGTATTTTCGGCCCAGTGACACGCGAACTGCGTACTGAGCGCTTTATGAAAATCGTGTCTTTGGCTCCAGAAGTGCTGTAAGGAGTCGTGATGAATAAAATTCGTAAAAACGACGAAGTCATCGTCTTGACGGGTAAAGACAAAGGTAAGCGCGGTCAGGTGCAATCATGCATCGATAGTGATTACGTTGTTGTTGCTGGTATTAATGTCGCTAAAAAAGCGGTTAAGCCAAACCCAATGACTGGCGCAGTTGGTGGCATCGTTGATAAATTGATGCCGATTCATGTTTCCAATGTGGCGTTGTTTAATGCTGCATCTGGCAAAGCAGACCGTGTAGGCTTCAAGGTAGTGGATGGTAAAAAAGTCCGTATCTACAAGTCGACTGGCGAAGTTGTGAAGGCATAACATCATGGCCCGTCTACAAGCATTATATAAAGAAAAAATCGTCGGTGAATTGACTGAAAAGTACGCTTACAAGTCAAGCATGGAAGTTCCACGTATCTTGAAAATCACCCTGAACATGGGTTTGTCTGAAGCAGTTGCAGATAAAAAGATTATCGAGCATGCAGTTGGTGACTTGACGAAAATCGCAGGCCAGAAGCCAGTTGTGACCAAAGCTCGTAAAGCGATCGCAGGTTTTAAAATCCGTGAAGGTTATCCAATCGGCTGTATGGTTACTTTGCGTGGCGCTCAGATGTATGAATTCCTGGATCGTTTCATTACCGTGGCTTTGCCTCGCGTACGTGACTTCCGTGGTGTTTCTGGTCGTGCGTTTGATGGTCGTGGTAACTACAATATCGGTGTCAAGGAACAAATCATTTTCCCTGAAATCGAGTACGACAAGATCGACGCATTGCGTGGTATGAATATCAGTATCACGACAACCGCAAAGACCGACGAAGAAGCGAAAGCACTCCTCGCCGCATTTAAATTTCCGTTCAGAAACTGAGGTCGCCATGGCAAAACTGGCACTGATTAATCGTGAGCAAAAGCGTGCAGACTTGGTGAAGAAATTCGCTGGCAAGCGCGCCGAATTGAAGGCCATCGTTGATGACCAATCAAAGACTGAAGAAGAGCGTTATGTTGCTCGTCTGAAGTTGCAGGCTTTGCCACGTAATTCTAATCCGACACGTCAGCGTAATCGTTGCGCTTTGACAGGTCGTCCGCGTGGCACATTCCGTAAATTCGGTTTGGGCCGTATTAAACTCCGTGAAGTCGCCATGCGTGGTGAAATCCCGGGTATGACTAAAGCCAGCTGGTAATAGGAGAATAAGCAATGAGTATGAGCGATCCTATCGCCGATATGCTGACCCGCATTCGTAACGCACAAGTTGTTCAAAAAACTGTTGTTGCGATGCCGTCCTCTAAAGTAAAGATTGCAATTGCAAACGTACTTAAAGACGAAGGTTACATTGAAGATTTCGCAGTTTTAGAAACTGCAGGGAAGTCCGAATTAAAAATCGGCTTGAAATATTATGCAGGACGTCCAGTTATTGAACGTTTGGAACGTGTTTCACGTCCAGGTCTTCGTATTTACAAAGGTAAAGACGAGATTCCAAATGTGATGAACGGTTTGGGTGTAGCGATTGTTTCTACACCAAAAGGCGTCATGACTGACCGCAAAGCGCGCGCAACCGGTGTCGGTGGCGAAGTAATTTGCTACGTCGCCTAAGGAGTGAAAGATGTCTCGAGTAGGTAAGATGCCAATCGCTTTGCCGGCCGGTGCAGAAGTTGCAATTTCAGCAGAGCAGATTACAGTAAAAGGTCCTATGGGCGTGCAGACACAAAGTCTCAATGGCTTAGTGAAAGTTGCGAACGACAACGGCACTTTGAGTTTTTCACCAGCCAATGATGGCCGTGAAGCTAATGCAATGACTGGTACTTTACGTGCCTTGGTCAATAACATGGTTACCGGTGTTACTAAAGGCTTTGAAAGAAAACTCACTTTGGTCGGCGTTGGTTACAAAGCGCAAGCTCAGGGTGATAAATTGAATTTGTCTTTAGGTTTTTCACATCCAGTCGTACATCAAATGCCAGAAGGTATTTCTTGTGCTACGCCAACTCCTACTGAAATCCTGATTAAAGGTGTTAATAAGCAGGTAGTAGGTCAGGTGGCAGCTGAAGTCCGTGCATACCGCAGCCCAGAGCCTTATAAAGGCAAGGGTGTCCGTTATGCGGACGAAGTGGTTGTGATTAAAGAAACCAAGAAGAAGTAATAGGGGTTGACGATGGACAAGAAACAATCACGTCTGCGCCGCGCACGTCAAACCCGTGCCAAGATCGCAGAACTCAAAGTGAACCGCCTGGCCGTGCATCGCACCAACCTGCACATCTACGCAAACATTATTGGCCCAGACGCCAAAGTGTTGGCGTCAGCTTCCACCGTAGAGGCGGAAGTACGTGCAGAATTGGCTGGCAAGTCCGGAGCTGGTGGCAACACCACAGCCGCGACTTTGATCGGCAAGCGTGTAGCAGAGAAGGCAATCAAAGCAGGGGTTACCGAAGTTGCGTTTGACCGCTCCGGTTTCCGTTACCATGGCCGCATCAAGGCGCTTGCAGAAGCTGCCCGTGAAGCTGGCTTGAAGTTCTAAGGAAAATTTGTCATGGCAAAAATGCAAGCAAAAACAGCAGCCGACAAGCCGGATGATGGCATGCGCGAAAAAATGATCGCGATCAACCGTGTAACCAAAGTGGTTAAGGGTGGTCGTATCATGGGCTTCGCTGCATTGACAGTTGTAGGCGACGGCGATGGCCGTATCGGTATGGGCAAAGGTAAGTCGAAAGAAGTTCCTGTTGCCGTACAAAAAGCGATGGAAGAAGCACGTCGTAAGATGATCAAAGTGACTTTGAAAAACGGTACTTTGCAACACACCGTTACTGGTAAGCACGGCGCGTCTTCCGTCATGATTTCTCCTGCAAAAGAAGGTACTGGCGTTATCGCTGGTGGTCCAATGCGCGCGATTTTTGAAGTAATGGGTATTGTTAATGTTGTTGCTAAATCCAACGGCTCAACAAATCCTTACAACATGGTTCGTGCAACTTTGAATGGTCTGGCTAAGATGAGTACTCCATCTGAAATCGCTGCAAAGCGTGGCAAGACCGTTGAAGAAATCCTCGGTTAAGGAGAGCGCGATGACTAAGACAGTAAAAGTGCAATTGGTCAAAGGTCTGATCGGCACACGCCAGGATCACCGTGCTACCGTGCGTGGTCTGGGTTTGCGTCGTGTTAATTCAGTTTCTGAATTGCAAGACACGCCAGCAGTACGCGGCATGATCAATAAAGTCTCGTATCTTGTGAAGGTTGTAGCGTAAGTCGTCAGACTTATGTTCGGAGCAAATTATGGAATTGAATAACATACAACCTGCTGATGGCGCTAAACACTACAAACGTCGTGTTGGTCGTGGTATCGGCTCAGGTTTGGGTAAGACAGCGGGTCGCGGCCATAAAGGTCAAAAATCTCGTTCCGGCGGCTTTCATAAAGTCGGTTTCGAAGGCGGTCAGATGCCTTTGCAACGTCGCTTGCCAAAACGTGGTTTTAAATCACTGGCAACACCGTACAAAGCAGAAGTTCGTCTGACAGACTTGGAAAATTTGCCAGTCACTGAAATTGACATCCTTGCTTTAAAACAAGCTGGTGTTGTTTCTGAGCTCGCACGTGTAGTTCGTGTGATCTTGTCTGGTGCGATTACTAAGAAAGTAACTTTGAACGGCTTGATCGTCACTAAAGGCGCTAAAGCTGCAATCGAAGCTGCTGGCGGTACGATCGCTTAATTCACTGCAGACACCGGAGCAATAATTGGCAACATCTCCACAACAAGCTAAAAGTGTAGCAAGCGGATTTCCCTGGGGGCGACTCTGGTTCCTGCTTGCAGCATTGGTTGTCTATCGGATTGGTGCTCATGTACCTGTTCCAGGTATAGATCCAACTGCATTGGCAGATCTGTTTAAGCAAAACCAAGGTGGTATCTTGGGGATGTTTAACATGTTCTCCGGTGGTGCATTGTCACGGTTCACCGTGTTTGCACTCGGCATCATGCCGTATATCTCGGCATCGATCATCATGCAACTGATGTCTATCGTTTCTCCGCAACTGGAAGCACTGAAAAAAGAAGGTGAATCCGGTCGCAGAAAAATTACTCAGTACACACGTTATGGAACTTTGTTACTGGCGACAGTGCAGGCATATTTCATTGCGTTTGGTCTGGAGGCGCAGCCAGGGCTCGTTATTGATCCCGGCCTCGCTTTCAGATTCACTACTGTAGTATCATTGGTGACAGGTACGATGTTTTTGATGTGGCTGGGCGAACAAATCACTGAGCGCGGTTTAGGTAACGGTATTTCTATCATTATCTTCGCCGGTATTGCTGCTGGTTTGCCAGGTGCCTTGGTAAGTTTGTTTGAGTTGGTTCGTACTGGATCTATGCATCCTGCGTCAGTATTGTTGATCTGTGTTATTGCGGTAGCTGTGACGTTTCTGGTGGTATTTGTGGAACGTGGCCAACGTAAGATTCTGGTTAATTATGCGAAGCGTCAGGTCGGAAATAAAGTGTATGGCGGGCAAAGCAGTCATTTGCCGCTGAAGTTGAATATGGCTGGTGTAATTCCTCCAATTTTCGCTTCATCGATCATTTTATTCCCAGCGACGATTACCAGCTGGTTTACCAAGGGTGCAGATTCTTCAACGAGCGGGTTTATTACGTTCTTGAAAGATTTGGCTGCATCAATGGCGCCAGGCGAGCCTATTCATGCGTTGTTGTACGCTGCTGCGATTATTTTCTTTTGCTTCTTTTATACCGCTTTGGTATTCAACAGCAAAGAAACAGCTGATAATTTGAAGAAGAGTGGAGCGTTTGTCCCTGGAATACGTCCAGGCGATCAGACTGCCCGCTATATCGACAAAATTTTGATGCGATTGACGTTGGCTGGTGCGGTTTATATCACGCTAGTCTGTTTGTTACCTGAATTTTTGATTGCCAAATGGAAAGTTCCTTTCTACTTCGGTGGTACATCCCTGCTGATTATCGTAGTGGTGACCATGGATTTTATGGCTCAGGTGCAAAACTATGTCATGTCGCAGCAATACGAGTCGCTGCTTCGTAAAGCAAATTTCAAGGGCGGGATTCCTTCGCGGTAATTTGCTGAAGGGACAGCAGATCGAATGGCAAAAGACGACGTTATACAGATGCAGGGCGAGATTCTGGAGAATCTTCCGAATGCAACATTTAGAGTTAAGTTGGAAAACGGGCATGTTGTACTAGGCCATATTTCCGGGAAGATGCGGATGAACTATATCCGCATCCTTCCAGGTGATAAGGTGACAGTGGAATTGACGCCTTATGATTTGAGCCGGGCGCGAATAGTGTTCCGAACCAAGTAAATTAAAAGTGAACAAGAAGGGAAGAGGGCAAAAATGAAAGTTCTCGCATCAGTTAAGCGGATCTGCCGCAACTGCAAAATCATCAAGCGCAAAGGTGTTGTTCGTGTTATTTGCACAGAACCACGCCATAAACAGCGCCAAGGTTAATTTAACGTTATTGAACGAGGAATAACGAATGGCACGTATCGCAGGGGTTAATATCCCAAATCATCAGCATACCGTAATCGGCTTAACAGCTATCTATGGTATTGGCCGTCCACGCTCACAGAAAATCTGTGAAGCAACAGGTGTTTTGACCAATAAAAAGGTTAAAGATCTGGATGACAACGAACTCGAGAAGCTTCGCGACGAAATCGGTAAATTTATCGTCGAAGGTGACTTGCGTCGTGAATTGTCCATGAACATCAAGCGCTTGATGGACTTGGGTTGCTATCGCGGCTTGCGTCATCGTAAAGGCTTGCCTTGCCGTGGCCAACGTACACGTACTAACGCACGTACACGTAAAGGTCCACGTAAAGCAGCTCAATCTTTGAAGAAATAATCCTGGCTAGCCCGGATCCAAGGAAATCATTATGGCAAAAGCACAAAACAACGCAGCAGCAGCACGTGCTCGTAAGAAAGTTAAAAAGAACGTTGCTGAAGGTATAGCACACGTTCACGCTTCTTTCAATAACACCATCATCACGATCACTGATCGTCAAGGCAATGCTCTCTCTTGGGCAACTGCTGGCGGTGCTGGTTTTAAAGGCTCACGTAAATCTACTCCGTTCGCAGCGCAGGTTGCAGCGGAAGCAGCAGGTAAAGTTGCTGTTGAATGCGGTATCAAAAATCTGGAAGTTCGCATCAAAGGCCCAGGCCCAGGTCGTGAATCTTCAGTACGCGCACTGAACAATCTCGGCATCAAGATTTCTTTGATCCAAGACGTAACTCCAGTACCACACAACGGCTGCCGCCCTCCAAAGCGTCGTCGTATCTAAGCGGTAGCATTTGCTGCTGGCGTTCTGACGGTATTTTCGTTAGAATGCAAGCCCGCCATTTTGTTGGCGGGTTTTGTGTTGGGAATTTTATTTCAGGCATTAAGCGATTCGCTTTCGCCTTTAAGACCACTGTCTGATAGCAAGCAGATCAGACTAGCGCAGCCAAGTTCTGCGTCATTTATAAAAGGAAAATATTGTGGCACGTTATATCGGACCAAAAGCTAAGTTATCCCGTCGCGAAGGCACTGACCTGTTTCTGAAAAGCGCACGCCGCTCTTTGGATTCAAAATGCAAATTAGATGTAAAACCAGGTCAACACGGTGCTAAATCTGGCGCACGTACTTCTGACTTCGGTAATCAATTACGCGAAAAGCAAAAAGTTAAACGTATGTACGGCGTTCTGGAACGTCAATTCCGCCGCTACTTCGCTGAAGCTGATCGCCAAAAAGGCAATACAGGCGAAACGCTGTTGAAATTGCTGGAATCTCGTCTCGACAACGTTGCATACCGCATGGGCTTCGGCTCTACACGTGCTGAAGCACGTCAGTTGGTAAGCCACAAAGCTTTCACAGTCAACGGTATCGTTGTTAACATCGCTTCTTACCAAGTTAAAGCTGGTGACGTTGTTGCTGTTCGTGAAAAAGCGAAAAAACAAGTTCGTATCGTTGAAGCTCTGTCCCTGGCTGAGCAATCCGGCATGCCTTCATGGGTAGCTGTTGATGCGAAGAAAATGGAAGGCACTTACAAGTCCATGCCAGATCGTAGCGATATCGCTCACGATGTCAACGAATCCCTGATCGTTGAATTGTATTCTCGTTAATTTTAGTTTCATCGCCTGCCTGGGTTACGACAGGCAGGCTTTTTCTTTAATGCCGTCAGCCTTATCGGTGTAACGAACCGAGGGTATTGAAAAGGACATTTCATGCAAAACAATCTGTTGAAGCCACGTATTATCGATGTGGAAATGCTGGGTGCCGGTCACGCTAAAGTCGTGATGGAACCGTTTGAACGTGGCTATGGCCACACACTGGGCAATGCGCTGCGTCGCGTATTGTTGTCGACGATGGTTGGTTATGCGCCAACTGAAGTAGTGATTGCTGGTGTTGTTCATGAGTATTCATCCCTCGATGGCGTTCAAGAAGACGTCGTTGATATTCTGTTGAACTTGAAGGGTGTTGTATTCAAGTTGCACAATCGTGAAGAAGTGACACTGACATTGAAAAAAGATGGCGAAGGCGCAGTGTTGGCGTCCGACATCGAGTTGCCACATGATGTGGAACTGATCAATCCAGATCACGTCATCGCGAATCTGACCGCCGGCGGTAAGCTGGACATGCAGATCAAAGTTGAAAAAGGCCGTGGCTATGTGCCTGGTAACGTTCGCCGTTTGTCTGAAGATGCAAACAAAACGATAGGCCGCATGATTCTGGACGCGTCTTTCTCTCCAGTGCGTCGTGTTTCTTACTCCGTTGAGTCCGCTCGTGTTGAACAGCGTACCGATCTGGATAAATTGATCATCAATATTGAAACCAATGGCGTGATCACACCAGAAGAAGCAATTCGTCAATCTGCCCGCGTGCTGGTTGATCAATTGAATGTCTTCGCTGCTCTGGAAGGTACTGAAGCAGCCGCTGAAGCACCATCCCGTGCACCAGCCGTTGATCCAGTTCTGTTGCGTCCAGTAGATGATCTGGAACTGACAGTACGTTCAGCAAACTGCCTGAAAGCAGAAAACATTTACTACATTGGCGATCTGATCCAACGTAGCGAAAATGAACTGTTGAAGACACCAAACCTGGGTCGCAAATCTTTGAACGAAATCAAAGAAGTGTTGGCTTCCCGTGGCTTGTCTTTGGGCATGAAGCTGGAAAACTGGCCACCTGCAGGCTTGGAAAAATAATTTGTCGGAATGAACGGTTTTAAATAAAGCCGTTCATTTTTTTATCGTAGTAAAAATAATTACCGGCCCGCGACAATGTTGTCGATAGAAGAGCTGGCAATGAAATCTGAAAGGAAATACCATGCGTCACCGTCACGGCTTACGTAAGCTGAATCGTACTTCATCCCACCGTTTGGCTATGTTGCGCAACATGACAGTATCCCTGTTGCGTCACGAAGCGATCAAAACAACATTGCCAAAAGCAAAAGAACTGCGCCGCGTTATCGAGCCGATTCTGACTTTGGGTAAAGTTGATACATTGGCTAACAAACGTCTGGCATTTTCCCGTCTGCGTGATCGCGAAATGGTTTTGAAACTGTTTGCGGAACTCGGCCCACGTTACGCAAATCGTAATGGCGGCTACCTGCGTATTCTGAAAATGGGCTTCCGCGTTGGCGACAATGCACCGATGGCTTACGTTGAATTGCTGGATCGTCCAGAAGTCACTGATGTAGAAAATGCTCCAGTAGCAGAATAATTTAAGAAGATATTTCTTAAATAAAAAGGCCCGGTTTATCCGGGCTTTTTTTTCTTCATTTGTGTGCCCGTTATCAACGCGTTTTTATTTAGGTCTATTCAGCTTGGGTTGCTCGTGATCATCAGACTCTTGCTAAAATGAGTGCTATGAAGACAAACGACGATAAAGTTTTACTGGTAATGACGAATTGTCCGGATAAGACCGTTGCGCTCACGATCGCCCAAAATATATTAGAAAATAATTTGGCTGCATGCGTGAACGTCATGCCCGAAATAATGTCTCTGTACACGTGGGATGGTCAGCAGGAAGTCACCACCGAAGTGCCATTGCACATCAAGACAACAACTCAAGCCTATCCAGATCTGCAGGCATTGATTTGCTCGCTGCACCCTTACCAAGTACCGGAAATTATTGCTATTCCCGTGGTCGATGGCTTACCTGCCTATCTGCAATGGGTACAAGAACAAACAGGACTTAAATGAACACGCATCGCATCGCAACGCTCTCGCCGCAAAACGGTTTCATTCGTGTATTACAGATGCTGTTAATGAGCGTATTTCTGATTCTCAGTAGCCTGGCGCATGCCGATGAGTTTCTCGACCCGGAAGTCGCTTTCAAAGCATCCGCCAGAATGGCTGAACCCGGCGTTGCCGAGGTGACGCTGACCATTGCCGACGGTTATTATTTGTACCGTGAAAAGTTGAAATTCACTTCGGCCGACGCAAAAATTGGCGATGTCGTGCTGCCAGCCGGTAAGGTCAAGTTTGATGAAACCTTTCAGAAAGACGTTGAGACATACCGCAAGTCTGTATTGATCAGGATTCCGGTACAGGCTGCTAATGACTTCACATTGAAAGTCGGCAGACAAGGATGTGCTGATCAGGGCTTGTGCTACCCGCCATTGGAAAGCGAATTCAGACTGAGCATCGCAGCGGGTAACGCTGCCACTTCGTCACAGCCGGGCGGCGCAGAAGTCAGCAAGACCGATGTCGCGCCAGACGCAGAAAGCAGCAGTATCAGTGCAGCACTAAAGAGCGGTAAGTTATCCGTCATCCTGCCTTTGTTTTTCATTCTTGGTCTGGGCTTATCGCTGACACCGTGTGTGCTGCCGATGGTGCCTATTTTGTCTTTTATCATCGTTGGTGAAGGCGCGGGTGTCAGTCGTACGCGTGGATTCATGTTATCGCTTGCGTATGTCCTGGGGATGTCACTGGTGTACACAGGAATGGGCGTTGCTGCCGGTCTCGCCGGTGAGGGCTTGGCGGCGACCCTGCAAAATCCTTGGGTATTGGGTGCATTTTCCTTATTGATGGTGTTCTTCGCGTTGTCGATGTTTAACGTCTATCAATTGCAAATGCCGGCGGCATTGCAAACAAAGTTAACTGAAATTTCCGAAGGTCAGCGCGATAGTAAATTAGGAAAATTAATTGGTGTATTCCTGATGGGAGCGATTTCTGCGTTGATCGTAGGGCCATGTGTCACGGGCCCATTGCTTGGCGCGCTGGTCTACATCAGTCAGACGCGCGATGTGATCGTTGGTGGTGTCGCAATGTTCGCTATTGCGATCGGTATGGGCGTGCCTTTGCTGTTACTTGGTATCTCTGCCGGCAGCTTGTTACCACGCGCCGGTATCTGGATGGAAAACATCAAACGTTTCTTTGGCGTGCTGATGCTGGCGATGGCGTTATGGATGATCTCGCCAGTGATTCCTGTCTGGTTACAGATGCTCGGGTGGGCAACGCTATTGATTGCTTATGCTGGCTATCAGTTATTTTTTCATCGTTCAGGTTTGCCTGGGAAGCTGATTGCCGCTGCGTTCGGCGTACTGGGTTTATTGCAGCTCGTTGGTGTCGCTACCGGCGGTCGCGATATCTATGCGCCGGTCGCTCATCTGTTTGGCACGCAGACGCATGGTGCAGTGTTTGTCCTTGTGCGTAATGTTGCAGAGCTGGACGCGGCATTGGCGCAGAGCAAAGGAAAAACGGCGATGCTGGATTTCTACGCAGACTGGTGTGTCTCTTGCAAAGAAATGGAAAAACTGACATTCACCGATGTCAGGGTGAAGGCGAAGATGGATGCAATGTTGCTGCTGCAAGTCGACGTTACCGCGAATAATGACGACGATAAAGAAATGCTGAAACGCTTTAAATTATTCGGCCCTCCGGGCATCATTTTCTTCAATAATCAAGGTGTGGAAATTCCTGACAGTCGCGTCGTCGGCTTCCAGAATGCTGAAAAATTCTTGCAGTCATTATCAAGAATTGAAGGTAAGTAATTAACCCGGATCAACGTCGTATTTTTGCAGCGCTGATCCACCGTCCCCGCGTAATCGCACTTATATAACTAAGCCGATATAAGCTTGCAACTTCTCTGTTCTTGAGAAGTTGAAAGAGGCGACTTATAGTCAGGCTCTACATTTTTGGGAGAGTAAGATGACTTTACGTTTAGGCGATATTGCACCGGATTTCGAGCAGGATTCCTCCATTGGAAAACTGAAATTCCACGAATGGGCGGGTAATTCCTGGGTGGTATTATTTTCCCATCCGGCAGATTTCACACCGGTCTGCACCACAGAACTCGGCCTGACCGCGAAGCTGAAGCCAGAGTTTGACAAGCGCAATGTCAAAGCGATTGCCTTGTCGGTTGACGGCGCGGATTCACATCTGCAATGGATTAAAGACATAGAAGAAACGCAGCACACCGCGGTTGGCTTCCCTATCATCGCTGACGCTGATCGCAAAGTTGCTGCCTTGTACGACATGATTCACCCGAATCAGTCAGAAACCGTGACCGTGCGCTCGCTGTTCATCATTGATCCAAATAAAAAAGTCCGCCTGATCATTACTTATCCGCTGACCACTGGCCGAAATTTTGATGAAGTGCTGCGTGTGATCGATGCCTTGCAACTGACCGATGGCTATACGGTGGCAACACCAGGCAACTGGCGCGATGGTGACGATGTGATTATTCCTTTGTCGATCAAAGATGAAGACGTGATCAAGCAGAAATACCCGAAAGGTTACAAAGCACCAAAGCCGTATCTGCGCATTACGCCGCAACCGAATAAATAAGTGCTGCCCAGTCGATCAGTCAAATAACCCCGGTCTTGGCACCGGGGTTTTTACTGGCGACGAGACCCGAATCCACATAGTTCATCGGATTCGTCGTACCACTCGTATCAGGCGCCTTGCAAGGCTTCCCATTCGCTACGCAACAAAGCATACATCTTGACATCAACAAAGCGTCCGCGATTGTACGCTGCACCGCGTGCGACACCTTCAAATTGAAAGCCGTTCTTGACAGCGACTTTTTCGGAACCGGTATTGCCCGCTTCCATGTGAATTTCCAGGCGGTTCAGCAAGCTGGTTTCAAACAGGTAGCGCGTGAGCAGTGCTACCGCTTCGCTCATAATGCCTTTGCCGTGCAGGGTTGTAGAAAACAGCGAGTAACCGATTTCGCGCGACTGAAAATACGGCACTGTTTTGAAATGGAACACTCTGCCCAGTATCTGTTCGTCGTCGCCGATGATCAGAAAGTATTCCATGTTTTCCTTAGAGCTATGCTGTTCCTCAAAGCGCTTTTCGAGCAGGCCCGGCAGCATCAGTTCGGTTGACAACCACGGACCGCGTGTATCCAGATTATTGAGCAAGTTGATGAGTTGCGGAATTTCTTCTTTCTTAGGATGGCGCAAATAAAAGCAGCTGCCTCGTATCATTGTGACTCCATAAAATTAATTTGAACATCTGCATCATCATGCGCCGCTTCGCAGGAAATGCCTTGAAGAAGCACATGAATACTCAGTCTCTGTTTTACCTGCAGGATGATTTTTTCAACGCATCGGTGTGATGTGCTCGGCATAGTCATACAAAGCACCGAGTATCTCTTCGGCGCGTTCATCGGCTTCTTCCGATAACTGATCGATGCGCTCAAAAAACTGTTCTACCGTCATTGCATTGCCCAGCCCGTCATGCAGGCGGGCGGCGCGGTGTTGTTCCCATGTTTCTGCTTCTTTCGCACTCAGGGTCGCGGGGAAATTTCTGGCGCGATAGCGGAACAGCAGTTCGTCCAGTCGTGCATCTTGAAAATGGGTCGATGCTTGCGCCAGTTGTTCTGCTGGCATCGTCCGCAGCTCGTTCAGTAAGCGGCGGTCAGCATTGCCGATGAAGCCGTTGTACAAATCTTCGTCAACATCATTATTCGTTGATAAGCCGTTCGCGGCAGAGCGGTCAAACACCGCTTCCCATATCTGTGCCATGTCCGGCGCATGGGCTGCGATGGCAGCGTGCGCCATCACGGCAGTCATATCGATGCCCCAATGCGCGGCGCGTTCGGCGGACAGTGTTTTCAGATTGCTGATGACTATCGGGGACTTATTGATGTGGATGGTTTTGATCGGCAGACGTGTAACACCCTCAGGTAAATCGCTGCTCTTGCTGAACATACGCAGCTGAATTTCTGCGCTGCTGAGCGAAAATAATTCAGCTGGATCGGCGCTCAGATCCCAGACGATGATTTCGTTTTTGTTGGTCGGATGCATCGCCAGCGGCCACATCACGCTGATGCATCCGCGTTCTGCCGGAATCATGCCCGTGATGTGCAGAAACGGCTTTGGCACAGGCCAGCCTATCTCTTCCATCACGCGGTCTTTTTTGCGCAGACTCAGGCAGAAATCAAACAGCCGCGGATTTTTTTCTTTCAGCAAACGCGCCATCGCAATCGTCGCGCGCACATCGGATAAAGCATCATGCGCGGCTTCGTGGCTGAGGCCGTTGGCGGCCGTCAGATGTTCGAGGCGGAAGCTGACTTTACCTTCTTCGTTACGCGGCCACTGTATGCCGTCGGGGCGCAGCGCATACGCGGTACGCACGACATCGAGAATATCCCAGCGGCTGCAATTGTTTTGCCATTCGCGCGCATACGGGTCGATCAGATTGCGCCAGAATAAAAAACGGGTGACTTCATCATCGAAGCGTATGGTGTTGTAGCCGACGCCGACGGTGCCGGGTTGCGCGAATGCGGCTTCGATTTGCCGCGCGAATTCGTGTTCCGGAACGCCGCTTTGCAGGCAAGTTTGCGGCGTGATTCCGGTGATCAGGCAGGCTTGTGGATCGGGCAGAAAATCGGGTGCGGGCTGGCAATACAGCATCAGTTCGTCGCCGATTTCATTGAGTTCCGCATCGGTGCGGATGGCGGCAAATTGCGCCGGGCGATCGCGGCGTGGCACGGCGCCGAAAGTTTCATAGTCGTGCCACAGATAGGTCAGTGCTTGCATGGAATCGTCAGGAATGGCTGCAAAAGTAAAAGAAATAAGTGCAAAAACAGGTGAAATATACTGGGGGGAGTATTTTTAAATGCCCAATGTTTATAAGGACATGAAGGGTATTTAACCACATACTCCCCCAAAAACGTGTTATCGACGGGAATTGCGCAGGCGGTCTTCGAGGTAGCGCTGGCTGCGGAAATATATCAACAGCAGCACGACGATGAAGCCCATCGCACCCATCGTGATCCAGAAACCGGAGGCGTTTTTGAGCAGCGGCATGACTTCAAAATTCATACCGAAAATCCCGGTAATCAATGTCAGCGGCATGAACAAGGCCGTGATGACTGTCAGGGTGCGCATGATTTCGCTGGTGCGGTGCGCCATCGCAGAAAAGTGTATCTGTACCGCCGATTCCAGCGATGCTTCGAGGCGGCGCGCGTGATTCAGTACGCGGCTGATGTGTTCCATCACATCGGTCGTGCGGACCAATAACAGATCTTTCGCACGGCTTTGCGCATCGTTGTTGCCATCATGGGTATCGACGATATGATCGCGCAATTCCTGCAATGCATCGCGTTGTTCCTCGCACAGATTATCGAGTTTGCGTAATTCCAGACGCGAATCGAGCAAGGCCATCCAGTTATTGAACGGGCGACGCGGGTCCAGCAGCGCGTGCTGCCAGCGATCGAGTTGTTGCGTCAGTGGCTGGCGCAATTCCAGATACTGATCGACCATCGCATTGAGTAAGCGCAGCATCAGATCTTCGGGCGACGCTGGCAAGCGACCATGACTGCTGCCATCGACTTTGGCCTTGTAATTCAGTAAGCGGGCGCGGGCATTGTCGATGGTTTTGCTATTCGCGGCGCGGACGGTGACCAGTGCATGACCGAAGACAAAAAAGGACACCGGAACGGTCAATAATTTATTCAGCGCTGCCGGAATTTTCCGTTTTTCTATCGTGTCGGTTGCGACTGCTTCACCGTTCAACGCGAGCTTGCGAAAGACCACCAACTCGTAATCATGGGTGTTATCGAAATACGAAGGATGGCTCAGATTGACGGCATCGCTTAAATGCAGATCGTAAATATGAATGCCGGTAATGCGTTCTACTTCTGCCCGCCATGCCTCTGCATTGTTGCTGACTTCATCGTGGGTTGCATCCAGCCACAGAAAGCCTTGCGGTGTGACGGCGGAATCCGGATTGAGTAATACCTGATTGTCGTTAATATGAAAGATATCCATGCGGTTTCGTTTTAAAAATCAGTAAGAGCGTCAGTAAGCAAGCCGCGCAAGCAGCAATGATGCAGGCTTGCGCCGTGCCGGTCAGTGTGGCGATGCCAAACCAGTTTGACGTCGTCAGCACCATCGCAGCACAGATCGCGATTCTGAACGTTTCCAGTAACACGAAGAATTTTTGCTGTTGCATCAGACCGCCGATGATCCAGAAACCAGCCAGCAACCATAGCGCATAGAGCACCAGCGAAACACTGCCAGCGGTATTTGCGCTGAGTAAAAAATGCGTCGTGATGTTCAGTCCCAGCGCGAACTGCGCGAGACAGTACCACATCAGTGCGCCACGCAATGGCGGATTATATTCTGCTCGTTGCAGATCGAATGTAGCAGGCGCAGAGCGTGCCGCCAGATCGGCAGGTTGCCATCCCGGCGGCATCAGCCAGATTTTGAATTTATCCACCCAGCGCCGGGTGCTCAGCGCGTCTTTCAGCACGGCGGCATACACTTCTGCATTGGCCCAGAAGGGATTCCAGCTACGTAAGGGTTTGCGCGTGCCAAACACGACAGGATGCGCATCCTGCTCTTCGATGAAAGTGCCGAACAGGCGATCCCAGAGTATCAGGATGCCGCCGAAATTTTTATCCAGATAGATGTCATTCACCGCATGATGAACACGATGATTTGAAGGTGATGCAAACACGCGGTCAAACCAGCCCAGCTTACCGATTTGCTGCGTGTGTATCCAGAATTGATACAGCAAATCGATCAGCCCCACGGCGATGAAAACTTCTGCTGGGTAACCGAGCAATGCCATCGGCAAATAAAATACCCAGGCAAATAAATGACCGCTGCTGGTTTGCCGTAACGCGGTACTCAGATTGTAATGTTCGCTTTGATGGTGAACGACATGCGCAGCCCACAACAGGTTCGTCATGTGCCCCATGCGATGCAGCCAGTAATATAAAAAATCGTACAGCAATAAGCCAGTCAGCCAGACCCACGGCTGATCGGCAGGCAGAGTGGTGATGGCAAAGTGTTGTGCGACCCAGACGTAAATGCCGATAGACAGCAACTTCAGAAAGACGTTAATAATCTGGCTCATGACGCCAAGGCTGAGGCTGTTGATCGCATCATTAACGCGGTATTCATGGCGATGCCGACGCATGGCGACGTAGGCTTCAAGCGCGATCAGCAGAAAAAATATCGGGCTGGCAAAAGTGATGACTTTTTCTTGCATGCGCTTCACCGTCAAAAGAGAAAGGAAGCAGTGATGCTACACGGCTACAGACATCTTGGGAATGCCTGTAGCCGTGACGCAGAATGCTGTCGCGCAGCATCGCTGGCGGCAGTTATCTGCGCAGGTAGAACACCGGCGCAGCCAGTGCGGTGGTTTAAGCGTGTCGCAGCAAGCGTGCGATATCGCGGGCAAAATAGGTCAGTACCCCATCGGCACCAGCCCGTTTGAATGCCATCATGGATTCCATCATGGTTTTGTTGTGATCAAGCCAGCCGTTTTGCGCCGCCGCTTTAATCATCGCGTATTCGCCGCTGACCTGATAAGCGAAGGTCGGCACCCTGAATTCATCTTTGACGCGACGCACAATATCAAGATACGGCATGCCGGGTTTCACCATCACCATATCCGCACCTTCGGCCAGATCAAGCGCCACTTCGCGCAAGGCTTCATTGCTGTTGGCCGGATCCATCTGGTAGGTTGCTTTATCGCTCTTGCCGAGATTGGTCGCTGAACCCACCGCATCACGGAAAGGACCGTAGAAAGCGGATGCATATTTAGCGGAATACGCCATGATGCGGGTGTGAATAAAATTGTTCGCTTCGAGTGCATGACGAATCGCGCCGATGCGGCCGTCCATCATATCGCTGGGGGCAACAATATCAGCGCCGGCGCGGGCGTGGGTCAGTGCCTGACGCACCAGCATTTCTGTGGTTTCATCATTCAGCACATAGCCATTCGCATCGATCAGACCATCCTGACCGTGACTGGTGTAGGGGTCCAGTGCGACATCGGTAAGAATGCCGAGTTCAGGGAAGCGGCTTTTCAACTCGCGGATAGCGCGTGGCATCAGGCCGTCAGGATTGGTTGCTTCGATACCGTCCGGGGTTTTTAAACTGGGATTAATGACCGGGAATAAAGCCATGACCGGAATGCCGAGTGCGACGCAGTCTTCTGCAACGCCCAGCAGCAGATCAATGGAAACACGTTCCACGCCTGGCATCGACGCCACTTTTTCGCATTGATTGACGCCATCCAGTATGAATACCGGATAAATCAGATCGGCAGAGGTAATGGTATTTTCGCGCATCATCGCGCGTGAAAAAACATCCTTACGCATGCGACGCATACGTACAGCGGGGAAAAGATTGGGTTTGTTTTGGGCCATGATGAATTAAAAAATATTTGTCAGGTAAATGAAACTTTTTGGGTTCAGCCACATCTTAACGCACAGGTTAGGAATCATGATCTCCAAGCCTACCGCTTCTCCTCCCTGAGCGGGCACCGTTCGTCCCTATTCGTATCGGTGTTATTTCGCCCCGGCCAAAGCCGGGGTTTTTTTTATTCGCTTTCTGGTGGAACTTCTGTCTCCATCTGTTCAGGCGGGCGATCCAGACCAAGTAAACGCTGTATCGTTGCATCGGCTTCTTCTATGCCGGTGCGTTTCAAGGCCGAAAATAATTGCACGCTGTATGGAAATAAAGGACCTTCATCATCCGCGTAGCTGGCGAGTATGTCTTTGGCCTGGCGCAAAGCATTGGCAGATTCATTTTTGTTTAATTTATCTGCTTTGGTTAGTATGCAATGGATAGGCCGTCCACTTGGCGCAAACCACTCAAGCATCTGGATGTCCAGATCTGTAAATGGGCGGCGTGCATCCATAATCAGCACCAATGCCGCGAGCTGCGTTCGGCGTTGTATGTAGGAGCCGAGTAACTGGTTCCAGTGATTTTTCGCCGCGCCGGGCACTTCAGCGTAGCCATAGCCGGGTAAATCGACCAGCAGTGCACGGATCTCATCAACCCGGGTTTCATCTTTGCGATGCATCGCGACGTGGGCACCGCCGATAGAAAAATAGTTGATATGTTGAGTGCGACCAGGAGTCTTTGATGCAAAACAAAGCTTTTTCTGGTTGCATAGGGTATTAATGGCAGTTGATTTGCCTGCATTGGAGCGACCGGCGAATGCGATTTCCGGTACATGGGTACGCGGCAGATCACGTAAGTGATTTACCGTAGTAAAGAAGCGGGCTTGCCAGAGGATAGACATAGAGGAAAGGAAAAATTGAAAAATGCAACAGTCAGCAGTAAAAACGCCTGAAAGCTATTGTACAATAAGGGGTTCGGTAACGGGCGGTAGCAGCATCGTACTGACCCCTTCTGGTTGTTTCCAGGGTTTGATTCAACTGAATTCAGATCAAGCCAGTAGCTACGTGTCGCCATCAGGGCAGATTTCTATTATTTAGTCTCAGGGTGTTTGAATGAACCGTGCTTTCTTACCATTTTTGAAGTCCATCAGCATCGCTATTCTGGCGTTGTCCTCGATTGCTTCCGCGTATGCCAATGAACCAGCCAAGGCTGTTAAAGCAGATCCGGCCAAAGGCGAGGCGCTGTTCACTAACGGCGACCCGGCGCGCGGCATCGTTGCCTGCGCATCCTGTCATGGTGCCGGCGGCAATTCCACGATTACCGTCAATCCTAAGTTGTCTGCACAGCACGACGCGTATATCGTGAAGCAGTTGCAGGATTTCACCGGCGCTGATCGTAACAATCCGGTCATGACAACTTTTGCAAAAGCGATGACGGCGGACGATATGAAAAACGTCGCTGCTTATCTGGCGAAGCAAAAATCTCAGCCAGGTGCCGCAAAAAATAAAGACATCGTTGAACTGGGCAAGCAAATCTATCGCGGCGGTATTGCTGAGAAAAATGTACCTGCCTGCGCGGGTTGCCACAGCCCTAACGGTGCAGGGATTCCAGCACAGTTCCCACGTATCGCTGGCCAGCATCAGGATTACACGATTGCTCAGTTGACTAATTTCCGCACTGGTGCACGTAAAAACAGCGCGCAAATGGTGACCATCGCCAAAAAAATGTCGGATGATGAAATGAAGGCAGTTGCAGATTACGTAGCCGGTTTGAAATAACTGATTACTACAAGCTAAAGACAACAGGAGGGGGTGGCGCAAAGCCATCCCCTTTTTTTTCAGGTTTTTCTCGGAGCAGTATGGAAAACAAAACAGAAACCGGCATCGTGGATGATCCGGTGGCCGACACCGGCGGTATACAGATTGCGACCCGCAAGTTGTGGCTGGCCGACGCGATAGAGTTAATATCGTCTATGCGTTTTGCGATCAGTTTGCTGACGCTGATTTCGATTGCATCGGTGATCGGCACCGTGCTCAAGCAAAATGAGCCTATGCCGAATTACGTCAATCAGTTCGGGCCATTCTGGTTTGAGGTCTTCGGTAAATTCAGTTTGTATTCTGTGTATTCTGCCTGGTGGTTTCTGCTGATCATGGCGTTTCTGGTCTTGTCGACCAGTCTGTGCCTGATTCGCAATGCCCCCAAAATGCTGAAAGACATGCGTAGCTGGCGCGACAACGTGCGCGAGCAATCATTGCGCAATTTCCGTCATAAGGCAGAATGGACGTCAACGCATCAGCGTTCGCAACTGCTGGCTGATATGACGCAACACCTTGCGCGTATTGGTTATAAATTCAAAGTCGTGGAAAAAGAAGGCGCAACTCTGATCGCTGCCAAACAAGGGGCGGGGAATAAATGGGGCTATATTTTTGCGCATGCCGCGATCGTGATTATCTGTATCGGCGGCATGCTGGACTCCGAGTTGCCGATCCGCTTTCAGCAATGGTTTATGGGCAAAGTGCCGTTTGATGGTAACGGCATTATTGCCAACATCCCGCAGCAACACCGCTTGTCGCTGGCGAATCCCACCTTCCGTGGCAATACCATGATTCCTGAAGGTGCCAGTAGCAATACCGCAATTATTCCGCAGCAAACCGGTGTCCTGATTCAGGATTTGCCGTTCACGATTAAACTGAATAAATTTACGATCGATTTTTACAGTAGTGGCATGCCTAAGTTGTTTGCCAGCGATGTCGAGGTGACCGATCATGAAACCGGTAAAAAATTCAACTCCACGATTAAGGTGAATCAGCCTTTGATATACAAAGGCGTGGCGGTTTATCAATCGAGTTTTGAAGATGGCGGCAGTCGTTTGAAGTTGGCCGCATTTCCTATGTCCGGGGCATCGGCGACCAGTTTTGAAGTCGCAGGCGAAGTCGGCGGAAATACGCCGCTGAGCGGGCAGGGCGGCAATGCTTACACCATAGAATGGTCAGGGTTCCGCCCGTTCAACGTCGAAAACATGACACGGAATGGCGCTGATGTACGCGCGGTCAACACCGGCAAATCCTTTAACGAAAAATTCAGTGCCGATCTCGACAAACATCTTGGTTCTGCTGCGAAGAATGCGAACAACAAGGATTTGAAAAACGTCGGCCCCAGTGTGCAGTACAAATTGCGCGACAAAACCGGACAAGCGCGGGAGTTTCATAATTACATGCAGCCATTGCTGGTCGATGGCGATTACATGTTTCTTGCAGGTACCAGAGACAGCCCTGCAGATGCTTTCCGGTATTTACGTATTCCTGCCGATGATAATGACAGCGTGAATGAATGGATGCGTCTGCGCGCAGCGGTCGCCAATCCGGCTCTGCGTGAGGCTGCCGCACAGCGTTATGCAGCCAGAGCTTTGCCCGCCAAATTGAACAATGCGTCGCAGATGCAGATGCAGATGCAACTGGCAGAGTCTGCAAAGAAAAGTCTGGGCATTTTTGCTGGCGATGGAAAACAAGCGGGTTTCGTGGCTATTTCGAAATTCTTAGAACAGATTCCCGCCGCGGATCAGGGCAAGGCGGCGGACGTATTCATGAAAATTCTGAACGGCAGCCTGTGGGATCTGTGGATGCTGGCGCGTGAGAAAGACGGGTTGCCTGCGCTGGAACTGACTGAGAAACATGGACGTTTCCTGCAATTATCTATCGGTGCGATGTCGGATGCTTATTTCTATGGTGCGCCTGTGTATCTGCAACTCAGAGGCTTTGACGAGGTCAAAGCATCGGTATTGCAAGTCACTCGCTCACCGGGGAAAAATATCGTTTATCTCGGCTGCTTATTTTTAGTCATAGGCGTGTTTGCGATGTTTTACATCCGCGAACGACGTTGTTGGATCTGGCTCAAAGACGACGGACAGGGGACGAATACACTGATGGCCCTGAGTTCACAACGCAAAACCCTGGATTTTGAAAAAGAGTTCGGCGAACTGAAGGCGCAGCTGGGGCAGGTGATCAGTAACGGTCAGGCGTAAGAATGTAATCAGAACAAAGATGCAACGAATAGACTACACTGACGACCAGGATATTTTCCTATTCTGGTTCGGGGAGAAATGATGGAAATGACACAAAATTACACGCCCTACCAAGGCTTTTTTAAGCGCCTGGGTGTGCTCGACTGGCTGTATGCCGTTGCTCTGTGCATGGCGTCGCTGTTTGCATTGAACCGTTTCGGTGCTTACATGGATGTCTATGAAAAAGGTATTTTGTTGTTAGCTGCCCCGACCTTTGCATGGTTGGGCTGGCATTGGAAGCCGGTGCGTCCGCTGATCGTACTGCTGGCCTTACTGAGTTTCTTTGCCATTCATTTGTATGCCGGTTCACTGGAAATGGCGAACCAGAAATTCTTTCTGAAATATCTGCTGTCCAGCCAGTCCGCGATTCTGTGGATGAGCACGCTGTTCTTTTTATCGACCTTATTTTACTGGGGTGGCCTGATCGCCCGTTCTGATTTCGGTGCCTCGGTCGGCTCTGTGCTGTGCTGGGCGGCGGTCGTCATGGGCTTTACCGGTATGCTGGTGCGCTGGTACGAGTCGTATCTGGTTGGTGCCGACATCGGTCACATTCCGGTCTCAAATCTGTATGAAGTCTTTATTCTGTTTTCGCTGATTACGGCACTGTTTTATCTGTACTACGAACAGGAATACAAAACCCGGCAATTAGGGGCATTTGTGTTGCTCGTGATTTCCGCTGCGGTTGGCTTTTTGCTGTGGTACACAGTCACTCGCGATGCGGCAGAAATTCAACCGCTGGTGCCGGCGCTGCAAAGCTGGTGGATGAAAATTCATGTACCTGCAAACTTCATCGGTTACGGCACGTTTGCGCTGGCGGCGATGGTGGCAATGGCGTATCTGTTGAAATCGAAAGGCTATCTGGCGGATCGTCTGCCTGCACTGGAGGTGCTGGATGACGTGATGTACAAAGCGATTGCGGTTGGTTTTGCCTTCTTCACGATCGCGACGATACTCGGTGCGTTGTGGGCGGCCGAAGCCTGGGGCGGTTACTGGTCATGGGACCCGAAAGAAACCTGGGCGCTGATCGTCTGGCTGAACTATGCTGCATGGTTGCATATGCGTTTGATGAAGGGCTTGCGGGGGCAGGTTGCGGCCTGGTGGGCCTTGATGGGCTTGCTGGTGACGACGTTTGCATTCCTTGGCGTGAATATGTTCTTGTCCGGCTTGCATTCCTATGGCACGCTGTAATCAGTTAAATTTTCCTCTCTCAGCAGACTTTTGCGACTCGTGAGAAACTAAGCGACAAAACAGGGTGAGTGTTTCATTCATTCTGTTTTGTCTGGCGTTTCAACCCTGGAGTCTGTCATGCTGATCAAATCTCATTCCAGTGGCAACCATTTGCCACTTTCATCCGAAATTACGCCAAAAGAGGTGTTTGAATCACGCCGCGATTTCATACGCCAACTGGCAGTCGGAACGATTGCCAGCGGTAGCTTGCTCGAAATGGCCAATCGCGAAGCGTTTGCGCAAACACCGGCGGCACAGAAATTGGCTGCAAGCCTCAACCCGGCATACGCGCTGGTAGAGAAAAAGACCGCTTACAAAGACGCCACGACCTACAATAATTTCTATGAATTCGGCACCGATAAAGCCGATCCGGCCGTGATGGCTGGCAGTTTGAAAACGCGCCCGTGGACAGTGGTGATCGAAGGCGAAGTCAAAAAGCCTGTGACACTCGACCTCGATAGTTTGCTCAGGCTGGCGCCGCTGGAAGAACGCATTTATCGTCTGCGTTGCGTCGAAGGCTGGTCGATGGTTATTCCGTGGGTAGGCTATTCTTTATCGCATCTGCTGAAAAAAGTAGAGCCGACGGGCAACGCCAAATACGTAGAATTCATCACGCTCGACGATAAGAAGCAGATGCCGGGTTTGCGCAGCCCTGTGCTCGACTGGCCGTATGTCGAAGGTCTGCGGATAGATGAAGCGATGCATCCGTTGGCGCTGCTGACATTCGGCATGTACGGTGAAATTTTACCGAATCAGAATGGCGCACCGGTACGCATGTCTGTCCCTTGGAAATACGGTTTTAAGTCGGCCAAGTCTATCGTTAAAATCCGTCTGACTAAAGAGCAGCCGCGCACGGCGTGGAATCAGTCGGCGCCAAACGAGTACGGTTTTTATTCCAATGTGAACCCGCTGGTTGATCATCCGCGCTGGTCGCAGGCAACGGAACGACGTATCGGTGAAGATGGCTTATTTACCCGCAAGCGCAAGACCCTGATGTTTAATGGTTATCCTGAAGTTGCTTCCATGTACGCGGGTATGGATCTGAAAAAATTCTTTTGATATGGCGATGTCTCAGCGGCAGATAACGGTGATCAAAACCGTCGTCTTTATTCTTTGTTTGTTGCCCTTGGCGAGGCTTGTAGGCTTTGCCATGCTGGATCAACTGGGTGCCAATCCTCTGGAATTTATTACCCGCAACACTGGTGACTGGACGTTGTATTTTTTATGTATCACCCTCGCGGTGACACCCATACGTAAGATTGCTGGCTGGAGCTGGTTACTGCGCTTGCGGCGTATGCTGGGCTTGTATGCATTCTTTTATGCCAGCCTGCATTTCCTGACTTTCCTTTGGTTTGATCACTTTTTTGATCTGGCGGAAATGTGGGCTGACGTACTGAAACGTCCATTCATCACGGTTGGGTTTCTCGGCTTTGCAGGATTGTTACCGCTGGCGCTGACCAGCACGAATGGCATGATCAAGCGCCTCGGCGGCAAGCGCTGGCAACTTTTGCATCGCCTGATTTATCTGATTGTGCCTGCCGGTGTCTTGCATTATTACTGGATGAAAGCCGGCAAGCATGATTTGTCGCAGCCGCTGATGTTTGCTGTACTGGTCGGCGTGCTGTTGTTGATGCGTGTGTGGTGGCGCTGGTCCGCCAGACGCAGCGAGCTGGCGCAGGGACGCTGAAAACGCCAGACAAATTACTTAAAAACGCCAGGCCATACCGATACCGATTTGCCGTTCTGTGGACAGCGTTTTCTTCTGATATTTGAAACCGATATCCAGATCGAGATTGGTCGCTGGCGAATAAATGACGCCAGCGACCAGATAAGGTTGCCAGTAACCATCATTTTTTTGATCGGCTTGCGCTATGCCCATATCAGCAAGCAACTGTGTCTGTGGCGTGATCGAACGCAATACTGCGACCGATGTGCGCCATAGTTGATCGCGTTGTTGTGCATCTGCCAGCGCTTGTTTATGCTGACGTAAGTTCAGGCTGAAATTGCTGTGTATCACCCATGGCCCTGTATTTTCCGTACGGACTAAAGTCAGGGCGAGATCATAACGGTCGCTACCGAATGTCTTTGCGCCAGTCGGGAAAAAGACTTCGGTTTTCCACGCCCAGTTGGTGTTTTCCCAGGACGAGAACACATACTTGCTACCGACTGACAAATCGCCGAGCGCACCGGGAGAAGACCAGCGTATGGGGCTGGAAAAAAACAGATCGAGCTGATCGCTGGCACCGTAGGTGTAAGTCAGATTGCCGATCTGACTGTGTGCTCTCGATGTTGACCAATGATCACTATTAAATTCAATTTGCTGTTTGCCAGTGGTTTGCAGATTGGCGTCTTCTGTCACCAGCGGATGGGCGGCATGTGCTGCGTTCTGTGTCATCAGTGAGCAGGCGATGAGCAGCATGGTTTTACGTAATTTTTGCATCTCTATTTTTTCCACGGCATAATGCTCGGCACAATTTTCAGCACATCGTACCGTTGAATTATGACAAGCTATCTACTTAAAAAGGACCAGATGCAAACGCTGACGCAGCGCGTGGCGTTGCGACTGTTAAGTTGCATCGGATGGAAGGTGCATTTCCGTCCCTTGCCCGGTCCCCGGGGCATCATCATCGTTTATCCGCATACGTCAAACTGGGATTTTCCGATTGGTGTTCTGGCAAAACTGGCGATAGGTATGCCATTTTATTTTATTGCGAAGTCTTCTCTGTTCGAAGGCTTCACTGGCGCGACGATAGGTCGGATTATCCGCGCTTTGGGCGGCGAACCTGTGGAGCGCGGTGTCTCGACTGGTGCGATTTCCCGGTTAGCAGAAAAAGTAAATCAGTCTGACTGGTACTGGATGGTGATCGCACCTGAAGGCACCCGTAGTCGTAAACCGTACTGGCGCAGCGGGTTTTATCACATCACTTGCGCTGCCAGGGTACCTTTGGGTTGTGCCTATTTTGATTTTCGTCGCAAAGAAGTCAGTCTGGTTGACTATCTTGAGTTAAGTGGCGACATCGATGGCGATCTGGCGAAGATACGCGGCATTTACGATGGCGTGCAGGGGTGTCGTCCGCAACTCGCCAGCCCGATACAGTTTCGCCCCGATAACGCTGAAAAATAGGGAGTATATGCCAAAAATGCCTGAATCTCTACGAATATAAAGGGGCTTAAAATATACTCCCGGGGAGTATTATTTTGCCGTAGAGAGCGTCTGGGCACTCGGTTTATTCGGTAAATACAAAGGAGCTTTTTGTCCGCAGGCGGAGAGCAGGCTGAGGAGTAACAGGGAAGAAATCAGGGTACGCATCTTGAATTGTCTGACACCGTATAAAATGGCGTTTTAAGTGTGAATCAATGCGAGGAGTGTAGCATGACTGAATCTGATTTCCTGACTCTGGCGGAATCTTGCCTTGGCCAGGTGGAAGAGATGTTTGAAAAAGCGTTCGACAATGATGAGCTGGATGTCGAATGCAGCCGTACCGGGAATGTATTGACGATAGAGTTTGTGAACAACGGCTCAAAAATGATCGTCAACAGTCAGGCGCCGATGCAAGAGATGTGGCTGGCTGCGCGCGCCGGTGGTTACCACTATAAATACGATGGTCAGCAATGGCGCAATACGCGCGATGGCTCGGAATTATTTACGACCTTGTCCTCGCTGGCGCAAGAACAAGGTCGCTGAATTTACCGAATTTACTGAAGTTACTCTTTCGGTTCTTCAATCACCGGCGGTGTGCTCAGATCGCTGATCCCGGTTCCGGGCGGATTCTCTGCATAATAGAAATCGCCATTCACAGAAATGATGCCATTCGGAACTGGGCGCTCTTCGATAGGAATATCTTTTAACGCTTTTTGCATAAAGCCTATCCAGATAGGTAATGCCAGACCACCGCCCGTTTCACGATTGCCGAGATTTTTCGGCTGATCAAAACCTATCCATGCAATCCCCACGATCTTGGCCTGGTAACCAGCGAACCAGGCGTCGAAAGAATCATTCGTTGTTCCCGTTTTACCTGCCAGATCCGGACGCTTCAGCACCATGGCTTTGGCGGCAGTGCCATAGCGCACCACGTCTTTCAGCATGCTGTCGATCAGGAATGCATTGCGTTCATCGATAACGCGGTTACTTTCGTCGCCCGCTTTATCCGGTTTTGCGGTGACCAGCACGTTGCCGTTGCTGTCGGTAATTTTGCTGATCAGATACGGGTTGATTTTATAGCCGCCATTCGCAAACACCGCGTATGCGCCTGCCATCTGCAATGGTGTCACTGCGCCAGCGCCGAGGGCGAGTGTCAGGTAAGGTGGATTTTTTTCCGGGAGAAAACCAAAGCGGCTGGTGTATTCCTGCCCATATTTCGCCCCAATCCGGTTAAGGATACGAATCGAAATCATATTTTTCGATTTCGTCAGGCCCTTACGCATGGTCATCGGACCTTCGTATTTACCGTCATAGTTTTTCGGTTCCCACGCCTGACCGCCGGTCTGGCCTGCGTCAAAACTGATGGGTTCATCATTGATGATGGTGGCCGGAGATAAACCTTTTTCCAGCGAAGCGGAGTAAATAAACGGTTTGAAACTGGAACCCGGCTGACGCCATGCCTGCGTCACATGGTTGAATTTATTCAGGTCAAAATCAAAACCGCCGACCAGCGCTTTTATCGCACCATCGGTGGTGCTGGCAGCCACGAACGCCGACTGCACTTCAGGCATTTGCGTGATGACCCAGTTTTTCCCTTCCTGCATCACGCGGATGACCGCACCGCGTTGTATACGTTTGTTGGCCGGCGCTTTTGCAGACAAGCCTGAAGCCGCAAAGCTGATGCCGGCTTCATCCATGCGAATCTCTTCACCCGAAGCCAGAATGGCGCGTACCGATTTTGGCGTAGCGTCGAGCACCATTGCCACCTGCAAGTCATCGCTATTCGAGTGCTCTGCGAGTGCTTTTTCAATCGCATCTTCCGCCGCTTCTTTTCCTTCCGGTATGCTGATAATTGCTTCCGGCCCGCGATAGCCATGGCGTTTTTCGTACTCCATCACCCCGCGGCGCAACGATAAATAAGCCGCATCCTGATCTGGCTTAGTGATCGTTGTGTAGACGTTCAATCCGCGCGTATAGGTATCTTCTTTAAACTGCTCATACACCAGTTGGCGCGCCATTTCGGCGACATATTCTGCATGCACACCAAATTCGCTGCTGTCTGTTTTTGTGACCAGTTCTTCGGCCTTGGCTTGCTCATACTGATCATTGGTGATGTAGCCAAGTTGTCGCATCCGTTGCAGGATATATTGCTGACGTGCTGTTGCCCGTTTTGGATTAACGACAGGATTGTAAGCAGAAGGGGCCTTCGGTAAGCCGGCCAGCATCGCTGCTTCAGCAATCGTGAGGTCTTTCAGGTTTTTGCCAAAATAAATCTGCGCTGCCGATGAGAAGCCGTATGCGCGTTGCCCCAGATAAATCTGGTTCATGTAAATTTCGAGAATCTGATCTTTGCTCAGATTTTGTTCTATCTTCCAGGCAAGCAGGATTTCGTAAATTTTTCGTTTAAAGGTTTGCTCGCTCGATAAAAAGAAATTACGCGCGACTTGTTGCGTAATCGTTGACGCACCTTGCTTGGCACCGCCAGTCAGATTGTGCAGGGCTGCACGTGTGATACCCAGATAATCAACACCGCCGTGTTCGTAAAAGCGATCATCTTCGATCGCGAGAACCGCTTTTTTCATGATGTCAGGGATCTGATCGAAACGAACGACATTCCGTCGTTCCTCACCAAACTCGCCAATTAATACATTGTCGGCAGAAAAAATGCGCAGAGGCATTTTCGGTTTGTAGCTGGTGATTGAATCAAGTTCGGGCAAATTCGGATAGGCCATGGTTAAGGCAAAACCAATGACAAGTGCCAGGGCGACACCTAAACCCAATAGTGTGCCTAAGGTAACAATGACGATACGACTGGCGAGGCTGCGTTTTGCGCCTGCCTTATGGGTGTTCTTTTGAGAAAGTTCTTTTTCGTTATCCGTCATGTGTTTACTCAGTAACAATCGCGGCAGACATTATAACGGTTGTCACCTCGACAGCTGTTGAAACCTGATTCCCGGTTTGAGCCCGGACATGAAATTTGACCGAGCGTGGGGATTTGGCAACGGATTCTGAATATGCCCTTAGGAAAGTTCTTTACCAATACTGGCGATGTTGCTAGCATTTCACGTAGGCTTTTATAAGTGTCTCCTAAATAGCGGTTTTTAAAGAGATTTTTCGGTTTTCATTGATGGGTTTGTTTCAATTTGTAAAAAACGAACACTGAAGTGTTTAAAAAACGAACACTGTCGTGTTTAAAAAAACGGATGTGTTCATGAGGGGGTATTCTTGGCTTTAGATCTTGCTTCACTGCTCGGCAGAAAAAATCCGCCTCTTATCGGGTTGGATATCAGTTCGTTTGATATCAAACTGGTCGAACTTTCTGAGGGTAGCGATAAAGAATACCGGCTGGAACGCTATGCTTCCGAGCCTTTGCCTAAGGGCGCGATTCTGGATGGCAATATTGAAAACATCGAGCAGGTTTCTGACACGATTCGAAAATTGCTGAAGAAAAGCGGGTCCGGTTCAAAGAATGCTGCGGTTGCCATGCCTGCTGCAGCGGTCATTACAAAGAAAATATTTTTACCTGCAACGTTGAGTGATCAGGCCTTGGAAGTTCAGGTTGAATCTGAAGCAAGCCAATATATTCCGTTTTCGATGGATGAAGTCAGTCTTGATTTTTGTGTGATCGGCCCGGCGGCAAATCAGGAAGACGTCGAAGTGATGTTGGCCGCCTCACGTAAAGAAAAAATTGAAGACCGGGTTGCTGTTGTTCAGGCGGCGGGATTGCAGGCAAAAGTAATGGACATTGAGTCCTATGCAGCTCGCGCTGCAATGCAGCGCCTGATTGAAAAACAGGCCAACGAGGGACGTGATCAGGTTTTTGCCATTTTCCAGATTGGTACCAAACGAACTTATATCTACATCATGTTCAATGGTGAAGTGGTTTATGAACGTGAGCAGCAATTCGGCGGTGGACAACTGACTCAGGATATCGTCAGGAATTACGGCCTTTCTCAGGAAGAAGCCGAAATTAAAAAGAAAAACGGTGATCTGCCTGATAGTTACGAAATGGAGCTGCTTGAGCCATTTTTAGAGAATGCTGCGTTAGAGGTAACCCGCGCAATTCAGTTTTTCTTTACGTCCACTCCTTATACAAGAGTTGATCAGATTTTTCTGACTGGTGGTTGTGCTGTTGTCGCAGGACTTGTTGATATTGTCGCTGAGCGTACGAAGATTTCGACCGCGGTTATCAGTCCGTTTAAGGGGATGGAATTGGGTACAGGAGTAAATGAAAAAGCTTTGCGCAGTGAAGCACCTGCTTACACCGTTGCTTGCGGTCTCGCACTGCGGAGATTTGACTAATGATAAAAATTAATCTTCTCCCTCATCGAGAGGAAAAGCGCAAACAGCGGGTTAAAGACTTTTATTCCCTCTTACTGTTGGCAGTGATCGTTGGTGCGTTAATCGTTGTGGTGGTTGGTGTATTTAATGCGCGCGAGCTCGCTATACAAACAGACAGGGTAAATTTCATCAAGAGCGAAAATGCAAAGCTCGACGAGAAAATTAAAGAAATCGCTACTTTGAAGCAAGAAATCGACTCTTTGAAAGCGCGCCAGCAGGCCGTAGAAGATTTGCAGAGTGACCGGAATCAGCCAGTGTTTTTATTGAGTGAGCTGGTCATGCATACTCCTGAAGGCGTTTATTTGCGTGCGTTGAAACAGGATGGACAGCGTGTGACCTTGAATGGGTATGCGCAATCGCAAGAGCGGGTCGCTGAGTTTATTCGTAATCTCAGCAATAACTCAGAATGGATGTTTAAGCCGGAGCTGATTGATATCCATTCAACAGGAATCGGGCAAGGGCGCGACGCTAAAAAAGTTTCAGACTTTACTGTGAATGTTGGCATTAAACGCCCGCGTGAAAAAGAAGAATCGGCATCCGGCGTTGTAGCGAACCCGGTAAAAAATACGAGTGCTCCGAGTCCTGCTCGATAATGTAAAAAGGGAAGATCAGGAATGGCAACAAATGCAAAAGAATTTTTTGAAGGAATCAGCGAGCAATTCCGTGACCTGAATGGATTACATCCTGGTTTGTGGCCGATTGCCCCGAGAGTCGCTATGGCTTTTGCCTTGACGGTAGTGGTTCTGGCACTAGGTTGGTTTTTTTATTGGGATGGACAAACAGAGGAAATAGACCAGAAATTGCAGGAAGAAGTTAAGTTGAAGCAGGACTACCGCGACAAAATGCAGCAAGCGATTAATCTGGATGCTTTGAAAGATCAACGCGGGTTGGTGTTGCAATATGTCGCCACGATGGAAAAGCAATTGCCGAGCAAGGCTGAAATGTATGCGTTGCTGTCAGATATTAACCAGGCGGGAACAGGACGAGGGTTGCAATTTGATTCGTTTAAACCTGGTGTCGTTATTGTCAAAGATTACTATGCTGAATTGCCGATTGATATCAAACTTGCTGGCAGCTACCATGATTTAGGCGAATTTGTTGCTGACATCGCAAAATTACCAAGGATCGTAACTTTGAATAACCTGGCTTTGACAACCAGCAAAGATGGCGGGTTGACTTTGGATGTCGTCGCTAAAACATTCCGTTATCTGGATAAGGACGAAGTTTTAGCTCAGGCTAACCTGAAAAAGGCAGCAAAGAAATGATGTTTAGATATTTCAAAATACTGATACTGCTGTTGCCAGCAATTTTCCTTGCCGGTTGTGGCGACAATGGTGTTTCTGAGCTGACAGAGTGGATGAACTCAGTGAAGAAAGAGACCAAATTATCGATTCCTAAGCTGAGTCCTCCTAAAGTGTATGTTCCTGTTGCTTATTCTGGTGCAGCAGACATAGATCCTTTTAATCCCGCTAAGCTTCTTGTTGTTTTGGCACGAATGAGAGATTCCGGTAATGGTTTAAAACCTGATATGGACCGGCGGAAAGAAGCTTTAGAGGCATTCCCTCTTGATGCGTTAAAAATGGTTGGTGTGATTGAAAAATCCGGGGTTAAGCAAGCTTTGGTGCAAGCAGATAAAACCGTTTTTCAGGCGAAAGCTGGTGGTTACATTGGACAAAATTTTGGCCTGATGACACGAATTACTGATTCTGAGATTGAAATTAAAGAAACCATTCAAGATGCATCAGGGGAGTGGGTTGAACGTAACGTTAAGCTTGAGTTGCAGGAGAGTAAGAAATGAACGCGTTGATAAATATAAGTAAAAGGGGCGCCATGTTTTTTAAAGCCTGTATCTTTATGATGCTGGGCATTTGCCAGTTGGTTTTTGCCCAATCGAACAGTATCGAGTCAGTTGTTGCTAACCAACAAGGTTCTAATATTGTTGTGAAAGTTGGTTTGAAAAATCCAATCACAAAATTACCGGCTGGGTTTTCTATCGCGAATCCGGCTCGCATCGCACTTGATTTTGCTGATGTTTCGAATGCAACGGGCAAGGCAACGGTCGATGTCAATATCGGCGATTTACGTACAGTTACCCTTGTCGAGGCCTCAGGCCGTTCCCGGATGATATTCAATCTGAATAAGCCGTTGAATTACGCAACCGTGATCGAAGGTAAATTTCTGATTGTTACTATTGATGGTTCTGGCGGTGTTGCAACCGCAGTTAACTCACAAGGGCTTCCTGTTAATACTGAGAGCCCGATATCGACAAAGCCACAGATACGTGACATTGATTTCCGTCGCGGAGTTGCTGGCGATGGTCGGATAGTTGTTGATCTGCCTTTGAATCAGATTGCTGTGGACGTGCGTCAACAAGGACAAAAGATTTTGGTGACGTTCCAGAAAGTTGGTTTGCCTGAAGTCTTGCGTAAGCGTTTAGATGTCGCTGACTTTGGTTCTCCTGTGCAGATTATTACTACTACTCCCGTCGGTGAAAACGTGCAGATGGTGATTGAGCCAAAAGGATTATGGGAACAAAGTAGCTATCAAAGTGATACGCAGTTTGTGCTTGAAGTGAAGCCTATCAAAGAAGATCCGAACAAGCTGACACAGGGTACCCAAGGTTATAGAGGTGAGCGCTTGTCATTTAATTTCCAGAACATCGAAGTTCGTGCAATTTTACAAATTATTGCTGAAGTAAGTGGTCTGAACGTTATCGCCAGCGATACTGTAACCGGAACTATCACTTTGCGTCTGAAAGACGTTCCGTGGGATCAGGCGTTGGACAATATTATGCAAATCAAGGGACTTGATATGCGTAAGAACGGTAATGTGATCTGGATTGCACCTAAAGATGAATTGTTGACGAAAGAAAAACTGGAACTTGAGCAAAAAGCACAGATTGCAGATTTGGAACCGGTGAAGACTGAATCTTTTCAGTTGAATTACCAAAAAGCCGAAGCGTTTAAGCAGGTATTTGGTATGGATGGTTCGTCAACAAACCGTATTTTATCTAAGCGCGGTAGTGCTGTTATTGAGCCTCGCACCAATCAAATATTTGTCACTGACATTCCATCAAAACTTGAGGAGGTTCGGAAGTTAGTTCAAAAAACGGATATAGCGTCAAAGCAAGTGTTGATTGAAGCAAGGATTGTTGAGGCGGATGATAAGTTCAGTAAAAATCTCGGCGCAAAATTAGGCTTCACGGATCTGCGTGGTTTACGCGGTGGTGATGCAGGATATTCTGTCAGTGGAAATCAGCGCGTCGCTTTGACCGGTAATTATTTGGGTGTTGGTGAGCAAACTGGTCAGGCTAAGATTACCGATCAGAGTTTCGTGCCTAACTCACAGTTTGTCAGTCTGCCTGCTGCCGGTATTAATGGCTCAACACCAGGTAGTTTGGCTATCAGTTTGTTCTCTGCTGCTGCAAATCGTTTCTTGAACTTGGAGTTGTCTGCACTGGAAGCTGATGGCAAAGGTAAGATTATCTCCAGCCCACGGGTTGTTACAGCGGATCAATTAAAGGCGTTAATTGAGCAAGGTACTGAATTACCGTATTTGGTGGCGACATCGAGTGGTGCCACATCGATTTTCTTCCGGAAAGCAACTTTGAGATTGGAAGTAACGCCTCAGATCACCCCTGATGGAAACGTCATACTGGATGTTGAAGTGCACAAAGACAGTGTTGGTCAGGAAACACGTATGGGTTATGCAATTGATACTAAAGAAGTAAAAACGATGGTCTTGGTTGAAAATGGCGGTACCGTTGTGTTAGGTGGAATTTTCCAACAGACCGAACGTGATAATATTACGAAAATACCATTTTTTGGTGATATCCCGCTGTTTGGTAACTTGTTTAAGAATACCGGCCGCACAAATGACAAAACTGAATTGTTAATCTTCATTACGCCTAAAATCGTAACTGATAAGTTTAGTGTGAAGTAATACTGAACTTAGACTAACGCGCAGATTTGATAATTTTTAGCTTAACTACAGGTGTTACATGAAGACGTTTTTTCAAATAGTTTCTGGACTATTTTTGCTGGCAATCTTATCCGCGTGCGGTGGCGGCGGCGGTTCTGCCGGCACTAGCATGAACGGCGTCGCCTTGTTTACAACTGCGGCCGACAAGATTCAGATGCTTTATGGAGAAACTAAAACTTTTACAGTAGGTGGGGGTGTTCCATCATATTCAGTATCAAGTTCCGGAGCAGTTTCCGCAAGTTTGACTGGAACTGTACTAACAGTTTCTACCAATGCAACAGGTACTGGTACTGTTACAGTTACCGATAAAGCTGGTGCTAAAGTGTCCATTGACGTTACTGTCGGAACCGGAGCAACACTTACTACCAGCGCTCCAGCATCTGTTACTGTTGGTGTTGGTGCGGTTACATCGAAATACTTTATTACTGGTGGAACTGGGATGTATGCGGTAAATAGTAGCGATACGTCTATTGCCAATGTTGGGATGTCAGACAATGTTTTTGTTATTGGCGGTGTCAGTACGGGTACTACAACGGTCGTTGTAAAAGATAATGCGGGTAATTCTGTCAGTATCGCTGTTACGGTTGTTGGCGGGAATCGGTCTCTGTTCACCACAGCACCTTCAGCAATAACTGTTCCATCAGGTAAAACAGTTTCTTACTCGATTTCAGGTGGCTCTGCACCTTACTCTGTCTCCAGTAATAACTCAGGTGCCGCTGACGTAAGCTTAAAACAAAATGGTACCGATTTTGATATCAAGGCTATCGCGGCAGGGACTGTCAATATTGTCGTGACCGACGCATCTCGTAGTTCAGTCACCATTACGGTAACTGTAACGACTCCAGCCGCAGGTACATTGTCTGTTTTACCAGCAGGCGCATCTGGTAGCGTTGGTGACACCTTAAAGTTTAATGTCGTTGGGGGCGTATTGCCTTATAAAGTTACCAATACTAACGACAGTATTGCCTTGGTTACAGCTTCCGGTGATGGATCTTCATTTACTGCAGCTTTAGGAAATGTAGGTAGCACAATTGTTACCATCATTGATTCCTTAGGAACAACCAGTAATATTACTATTGTCGTCAATGCCAATGCGTCAACTCTCCGTCTGGCGCCGAATGCTATCGAAGTCAGCGAACAATCGGTTGAGTTTGTCCAATTGAAAATTTATGGCGGTTCTGCTCCATATACCGCATTTACAAGTGATCCTAAGTTTGGTGGTGTATCTATCTCAGGAAATACCTTTACCGTTGGCGCCCCCCCAAGCGGTACTGATCGTCGATGTGTTACATTGACAACAGCATTGGGTGTATATCCGGTATCTCTTACAGTAGTTGATAGTTTGGGTGCGTCTGCTGTTAGTATTATGTCGGTCAGAGATACTTTAGACGCTACTTGTAAATAATGGGAATTAAAGCAAGACAGTGTCGAATAATATTTTTTTAGTTGGTCTAATGGGCTCCGGCAAAACAACAGTAGGCCGGGCCCTGGCAAAGAAGCTTAATAAACGTTTCATTGATTCAGATCACGAAATCGAGGCGCGTACAGGCGTTTCGATTCCGGTGATTTTTGAAATTGAAGGTGAAGTCAGTTTTCGTCAGCGAGAGGCTGAGGTGATACGTGACTTAACCGCGCAAGACGGTATCGTGCTGGCAACAGGTGGTGGTGCTATTCTGAATCATGATAGCCGCCGTTACCTGCAAGAGCGCGGTACCGTTATTTATTTGCACGCGAGTGTAAATAGTATTCTCCAGCGTACCCGCAACGATAAAAATCGCCCTTTGCTTCGCACCGCAGATCCGCGTAAAAAACTCGAAGAACTTGAGTCTCAACGTCACCCCTTATATCAGGAAATTGCTGATTTAGTCATAGAAACCGGACGTCCGAATGTTCAGCATCTGGTACAGAACATTCTGGATAAGTTGCCCCGGTCTGATGTCAGCGAACGATTTCCTCAGAAACATCTCAGTATGCATAAAACAGAAGCCGGATTTCACACACTGAATGTCGAGTTAGGCGATAGGTCTTACCCTATCACTATCGGTGCTGGCGTATTAAATGATGCCTCCGTATTGGCAGATCGCATCAAGGGTAAAAGCGTCGTTATCGTCACGAACACGGTGGTCGCCCCTTTGTACTTGTCTTCTCTTGAAAAAAAGCTGCATGGTATTGGCAAGACATGTAGTGCCGTGATTCTTCCTGATGGTGAGGAGCATAAACACTGGGGCAGTCTGATGATGATTTTTGATCATTTACTGGAGCAAAAGTGTGATCGTAAAATCACTTTGATTGCGCTTGGCGGTGGCGTGATCGGCGATATGACAGGATTTGCTGCCGCTACATACATGCGCGGTGTTCCATTCGTGCAGATTCCAACGACCTTATTGTCTCAGGTGGATTCGTCGGTCGGCGGTAAGACTGGCATTAATCATCCGCTCGGAAAGAATATGATCGGCGCGTTTTATCAGCCTCAGGCCGTTATTGCAGATACCTTAACTCTGACTACGCTACCGGATAATGAATTATCCGCAGGTCTGGCTGAAATCATCAAACATGGCGCGATCATTGATCTGGCTTTTTTTGAGTGGCTGGAAGCTAACATGTTAAAGCTCCGGGCAAGAGATGAACAAGCCTTAGCTTATGCGGTTATCCGCTCGTGTGAAATTAAAGCCGATGTCGTCAGACAGGACGAGCGGGAAGGTGGCTTGCGCGCAATTTTAAATTTTGGGCATACCTTCGGACATGCGATTGAATCTGGTCTGGGATATGGAAAATGGCTGCATGGTGAAGCGGTTGGCTGCGGCATGGTCATGGCTGCGGATCTTTCCTGCCGCTTAGGTTATATTGATTTTGTGACTAAAACCAGAATTAAACAGCTAGTCGAAGCTGCGGGTTTACCGGTCATTGCGCCGGACCTTGGCGAACAGCGTTGGTTAGAATTAATGGAAGTGGATAAGAAAAATGAAGGTGGGCAAATCAAATTTATTTTGCTAAAACCTTTAGGGCATTCCGTCATTACCAATGTGCCGGAAGAATTATTATTACAAACCTTACGTCACTGTATTCTCGACCATAAATGAATTTCACCGACGACCATCTAGCACCATACGCCGCCCAATCAGCAACATCACGAGGGCGGCTTTTTATTGAGCCGTCATCCGGTTCACGCACTGAGTTTCAACGCGACCGGGATCGTATCATTCATTGTTCGGCATTCCGGCGACTGGAATATAAGACGCAGGTTTTCGTGAATCACGAAGGCGATTTGTTCAGGACGCGACTGACGCACAGCCTGGAAGTTGCACAGATAGGTCGCTCTATTGCACGCAACCTGAGGCTCAACGAGGATTTGGTGGAAGCGATTGCACTCGCGCATGATCTCGGCCATACACCTTTCGGTCATGCGGGGCAGGATGCCTTAAATGCCAGCATGCAGCCTTATGGCGGCTTCGAGCATAACCTGCAAAGCTTGCGCATCGTAGATCAACTTGAGGAGCGATATGCGGGCTTTGACGGATTGAACTTATGCTTTGAAACACGCGAAGGTATCCTCAAGCATTGTTCCTTGTCCAATGCCACTGCACTCGGCGATGTTGGGCAGCGGTTTATAAATAAAACTCAGCCTGGTCTTGAAGCGCAACTGACAAATCTGGCAGATGAAATCGCCTACAACAATCATGATATTGATGACGGACTACGCTCCGGGTTGCTGACTGAGGCGCAGATGATGGAAGTCGATTTCTTCGCTCGCCATCGTGCTGAGGTTAGTGCGGCGTATCCGGGTGTACAGGGGCGCCGGGCAATTTCAGAAACCATACGACGCATGATCAACACCCTGATCACTGATTTGATTGAAACCTCTGCATCGCGCATCCGCGATTGTGCTCCTCAATCTGTCGATGATGTCAGAAACAGCAGCAAACTGATCGCTTTCTCGGATGCCAGATTTGAAGAAGCCAAATTGCTTAAGCAATTTTTACATCACCATTTGTACCGGCATTATCAGGTCAACCGTATGACGTCGAAGGCGCGCAGAATCATTAAAGAATTATTCGACGCGATGATAGCTGAGCCTAACTTGCTGCCGCCAGATTATCAGGTGGCGCATGAATCGTGGAATCACGACAACGGTAATTTACAAGCGCGAAAAATAGCCGATTACATCGCCGGCATGACTGATCGTTATGCAATACGTGAACACAGACGCCTGTTTTCTATGCAAGAAATTTAATCTGCTGCTGTATCAAATTTATTGTGGAGTTCCTTATGTTTTCTGATTATTCCTTATCTAAAAGACGCTTACTGCTGGCTGTTTCGCTGACGACGATAGCGATGTCCGTCCACGCGATTTCTTTCAGTGATTTAAGTAATAAAGATGCCAGCACTGGCTTGAAAGCGGCGCTGGACAAAGGCAGTGTGGCCGCGGTCGCCAAACTTGGCGTGGAAAACGGTTTTTTGAATAATGATAAGGTCAGAATACCGCTGCCATCGGTGCTGGAAAAAGCGCGGCCAATATTGAAAATGACCGGAAAGTCGCAGCAGCTCGATGAGCTTGTGTTGTCAATGAACCGTGCTGCTGAATCAGCCGTGCCTTTGGCGAAGCCGCTGTTAATCAACGCGGTCAAATCAATGACACTGACTGACGCAAAAAATATTCTGACTGGCGGCGAGACATCGGTCACCGATTTTTTCAAAGAGAAAACAGCGGCACCGTTAGCGGTCAAATTTTTGCCTCTGGTGAAGAATGTAACGGATAAGGCAGGCTTATCCTCTAAGTACAACAATATGATGGGACAAGCGCAGAAATTCGGCGTGGTCCCGGCACAAGAGTCAACGGTGGAAGGCTATGTGACGCAGCGAGCATTAGATGGTCTGTATCTCATGATTGCGGAAGAAGAAAAGGCGATACGCAAAGATCCGCTTGGTTCAGGCAGCAAAGCGATCAGCCAGGTTTTCAGCTTACTGAAATAAGCGACCGCAGTGCTGCATGTTGATTGTCTCTTTTTGCGCTCTTGACAAAAATCAATTCTGATCAGAATTGGTGAAAAAAATTTCGCCTTTTGATGAAACAGATTTGATGAAAAATTGTTTTCTCTGCGGAAACCCAGAAAACATGAGGTCTTCAACGGGATTACGAATGACGAGCGTTGACGGAAAATAGCTTGCGTAGTTTTACTTAAGTAGCTTTTGTTGCAATGCAAAAAGAATTTTCTGGTAATTTGTATGGGTAGTACGTCGAAAAGCAAATATTCAAATTCATACAAATAATCTGGAGACCGACATGTCATACAAAATGAAAGCTGTTATTGCATCTGCACTCGTAAGCTGGTCCGTAGCAGGTATTGCTGCCGAACCGATCAAGATCGGCGTTTCCGGCCCGCTGACTGGCGGCTCTGCACCTATGGGCGTTTCGATGCGCGATGGCGTCAAAATTGCTGTTGCTGAAATCAATGCAAAAGGCGGTGTACTTGGTCGTCAGTTCCAACTCGTTGAACGTGATGATGAAGCAAAAAATGAGCGTGGCGTCCAAGTTGCTCAAGAGCTGATCAATAAAGAAAAAGTGGTCGCTACCGTCGGCTACGCAAACACCGGCGTGGCTCTGGCTTCACAGCGCTTCTATCAGGAAGCTAAAATTCCGGTCATGAATAACATCGCTACCGGTACTGCAATCACCAAGCAGTTCGTTGCGCCAGAACACAAAGATAACTACATTTTCCGTATTGCTGCCAGTGATACGATTCAATCCGCAATGATTGTGGAAGAAGCGATCGGCAAGCATAAATTTACCAAAGTGGCGATTCTTGCTGACTCCACCAACTACGGACAATTAGGCCGCGAAGATCTGGAAAAAGCGCTGGCAGCAAAAGGCATCAAGCCAGTTGCGGTAGAAAAATTCAACATCAAAGATGTGGATATGACGGCGCAATTGCTGAAAGCCAAACAAGGCGGCGCACAAGCGATTCTGACTTACGGTATCGGCCCTGAATTGGCGCAGATCGCCAATGGGATGGAAAAGCTTGGCTGGAAAGTACCGATGATAGGCAGCTGGACATTATCGATGGGTAACTTCCTTGATAACGCTGGCAAAAATGGCGATGGCGCACGTATGCCACAGACCTTCATTCAAGACGCGACAACACCGAAACGCAAGTCCTTCATCGATGCCTATCAGAAGGCTTACAAAGTTGAGCGTATTCCTTCACCAGTCTCGGCAGCACAAGGCTACGACTCTATCTACGTGCTTGCTGCAGCGATCAAACAGGCTGGTACTACTGACGGCGTGAAAGTTCGTGAAGCGCTCGAAAATCTGACTGAAAAAGTCGATGGTGTTGTAACGACTTACAACAAACCATTTACCCACGACGATCACGAAGCGATCAAAACTGGTATTCCAGTAATGGGTGAAGCCAAAGGCGGTCACATCGTTCTGGCTAAATAAAACGTCGTTTTTTAGCTGTCATCAGAGTCAGGTCTGCGGCAATTCAGGCAAGATCTGACTCGTTTCTCTGTACTGCATCATCAAGACCACATCGCTTGCATTGACTGGCTCAGCCATGTCTGTAGGTGTTATGTGCGCCTTGTGTCGTGCTCTCCATTAGGTAAATGAAAATGGAAATTTTATTACAGTTAGTGTTCAGTGGTATCGCTCTTGGCATGATCTACGCGGTCATCGCATTTGGATATCAACTGACCTTCGCCACTTCCGGCACCCTGAATTTCGGTCAGGGCGAATCATTGATGCTGGGCGCGCTGGTTGGCCTCAGTGTGGTCGGTAATATTCACGGTGGCCCTTACATGAATTACTGGCTGATGATTCCTATCGTTATCGTCTTCGGTGGCTTGCAAGGGATGTTCGTTGAATGGATAGGTGTGCGTCCGGCGATCAAAATCAAATCAGAGTTTGGCTGGATTATGTCCACGATTGCGCTCGCGATTATCTTTAAAAATGTCGCTGAAAATATCTGGGGTAAAGACGATCTGACTTTCCCATCACCATTGTCTGCGGCACCGTTTCAAATTTTCGGCGCGAATGTGCAGGCGATGCAAATCGTCGTCGTCGTTGGCGCGCTGGCGATTATGCTGGCGGTGGAATTATTCAACCGCAAATCGATTTATGGTAAAGCCGTGGTGGCCACCTCGAATGACCGCGATGCGGCTGGCCTGATGGGGATTAACACCAGCCTCGTGATCACCTTCTCTTATGCCTTATCGTCGGCCACAGCGGCGTTTGCGGGCGTGCTGGTGGCACCGTTGACGCTGACTGGTGCAACGATGGGTTCTGCACTGGGGCTGAAGGCATTTGCGGTGGCGATTATCGGCGGTCTGACTTCCGGTGTCGGTGCAATTGTCGGTGGCCTGATTTTAGGTGTGGCGGAAACGCTCACAGGTTTTTATATCTCGACAGGTTACAAAGAAGTACCTGGCCTGGTATTGCTGTTGCTGGTTCTGGCATTTAAACCTGCTGGTCTGTTCGGCAAAGCAGCGATCAAAAAGGTATAAGGAATAAACATGAACAAGAAAACCTTAGCTTTTTCAATTCTCGGCATTATTGCCCTGATACTGTTTCCGATGATAGTACATAACCCGTACTACATACATCTCGCCGAAACGATTTTAATTTACGCGATTTTATTGTTCGGTCTGGACATCGTTGTCGGTTACACCGGCCAGGTGTCGCTCGGACATGCAGGTCTGTTCGGAATCGGCTCGTACACCACAGGCGTGCTGTATTTCAAGCTGGGTATGCCGATTTTGGTGGCGCTCCCCGCCAGTATCGGTGTGACCGCTATTTTTGGAGCCTTGCTGGCCTTGCCTGCGCTGCGCGTCACCGGCCCTTATCTGGCGATGGTGACACTGGCATTCGGCACCATTATTCAGATTCTGATCAACGAAATGACATTCCTGACTGAAGGCCCGATGGGGATCAAGGTTGCGAAGCCAATTCTGTTTGGTCAAAAACTGGGTGAAGTCGGCAATTTCTATCTGGTCGCCGGCATGATGGTTGTGGCGATGATCGTGGTGCATCGCATTTTGCGCTCGCATCTCGGCCGTGCTTTTCAGGCTTTGCGTGACAGCCCGATCGCGTCTGATTGCATGGGCGTTTCCGTCTATCGCTATAAAGTGTATGCGTTCATTATCAGTGCAGCGCTGGCTGGTCTGGCGGGGAGTCTGTATGCGTATTCCGAAGAGTACATTTCGCCGAATACGTATAACTTTGAACTGACGATCATGTTCTTACTCGCGGTGATCATGGGTGGCCGCAAATCGCGTATCGGTTCTTTGCTGGGGGCGTTTATTGTGGTGATGCTGCCGTCGTTGCTGGCAGACATTGAGCTGTTCCGCAAGATCGCGACCGTTGCTGCGGTGATTGGACTTGCTGGCGCTGCCTTCACGATTGCGAAGGGCCGTAAAACAGCGAAGGAATTGCTGGTGCCGGTGGCTGCGGTTGTCGGTATGGCGATTTTTTCGTACAAGCTGGAAAATATCACCGACTGGCGCCTGACGGTGTTCGGTCTGATGACGCTGTTCGTCGTGTATTACCTGCAGGATGGTATCGTTGGTTTCGTCAATTCCTTGTTAGGTAAAGGCCCGCGCCACTTATTGGCAAAAGCCGGTGAGCTGAGTGGTGGTGAAGATCTGGCGATTGTCAAAGCTAACGGCGAACGTGTCGGCGTGTTGTTAAGCGCACGCCAGTTGCTGATGCAATTCGGCGGCTTGAAAGCGCTGAATCAGGTGGATTTGCAAATCGCCAAAGGCACGGTACATGGCCTGATAGGACCGAATGGTTCCGGTAAGAGCACCATGATGAACGTGCTGACCGGTATCTATAAACCTACCGATGGCGTGGTCGAGTTCGGTGGCAAAGTGATCTCCGGCACCACGCCTTCAGAAATCGCGCTGGGCGGCGTTGCGCGGACTTTCCAGAATGTGCAACTGTTCGGTGAAATGACCGCAACAGAAAACGTGCTGGTCGGTTTGCACAATACTTTCCGCAGCAATGTGTTTGACGTGATGATACACAGCCCGCGTTATCTGCGTGAAGAGCGCGAAGCGCGTGCACGGGCGGCGAGTATTCTCAACTTTGTTGGTCTGGCTGATCTGGCGAATGAAGAAGCGCGGAATCTGCCTTACGGCAAACAACGCTTGCTGGAAATTGGTCGCGCACTGGGTCTGAATCCACAGTTGCTGTTACTGGATGAGCCTGCGGCTGGTCTCACCGCACCGGACATCAAAGACCTCATCGCGATCATTCGTAAAATCCGCGAGCACGATATCACCATCATTCTGATTGAACATCACATGGACGTGGTGATGTCGATTTGCGATACCGTGACCGTGCTCGATTTTGGTCAGAAAATTTCTGAAGGCAAGCCAGCCGAAGTGCAGGCAGACCCGAAAGTAATTGAAGCGTATCTCGGTGGCAGCGTCAGTGATGACCTGGGGTCTGCTGCCCCATCGACCGCCACCGCCTGAGGAGATCAGTATGTTAAGTATTTCAAATTTACACGCGGCTTACGGCAAGGTGGAAGTCTTGCATGGTATTTCGCTGGACGTGCCTAAGGGCAAAGTGGTGACGCTGATAGGCTCGAATGGCGCCGGTAAAACCACGACCATGCGCGCGATTTCCGGCATGCTGAAACCGAAACAAGGCACCGTTACTTTGCATGGTAAAGATGTGACCGGCTTGGATTCGCATAAGATCGCGCGCGCTGGCCTTGCACATTCACCGGAAGGTCGGCGTGTGTTTGCCACGATGTCGGTAACAGATAATTTACTGCTAGGCGCGTTTCCGCGTTTTACCCGTTCGCGCCCGCGTGGCGATATCGAGAGCGATCTGCAAAAAGCGATGGAATTATTCCCGCGCCTGCGTGAACGCCGTCACCAACTGGCCGGTACTTTATCTGGTGGTGAGCAGCAAATGCTGGCGATGGCGCGCGCCGTCATGCTGAATCCGGAAGTGATTTTGCTGGACGAACCCTCGATGGGGCTGGCGCCGATACTGGTGGATGAAGTGTTTCGCATCATCCAGCGACTCAAGCAGGAAGGCCGCACCATGTTGCTGGTTGAACAGTTTGCTGCCGCCGCACTTGCCGTCGCTGATTACGGCTACGTCTTGGAAAATGGCCGCATCTCGGTGCATGGTCCAGCCGATAAATTGCAAAATGATCCGGCAGTGAAAGCGGCGTATCTGGGTGGCGGCTCACATCATTAAATGAAGTAAGTCAAAAATGAAATTGAAAGAGGGGGAGTTCACATACTCCCCCTCTTTTTTTATAAAATCGGCCTATTGTCAGCAGAAAATAAGGGTGGTTTACATATACTGGGGGGAGTATATTTGATGCTCAGAATGGAATTTCCTGATACTTCGTTGCAGGATTTGTCGTGATCTGATACTGAAACACGGATGCGATAGAAATACAGCCACATTTTTTAAGCAGCGTTCCATGAAAAAGCGCCCATCACTTTATTGCGTGATGCGCGCTGCTGTGCTGATGCCGGAAAAAATGTGCTGGCGAATCTGTCAGTAAATCTGTCAGTGAAGTTGCTTAGAAACCTGTCCGCTATTAACCCTGCAAATGGCGCAGCGGATGTGCGTGTGCCGGCCACACTTCGGTAAAGAACTGTGTGATCTGTTCCTGACTCACATCGCGCAGATGCGCGGGCGACCATTGCGGCATATTGTCTTTATCGACCACTAAGGCTCGCACACCTTCCAGCACTTCTCCGTGCTTGAAACAATGACGCACCATGGTGCGTTCCATGCGCAGACAGTCAGCCACATTCTGACGTGCACCGCGCCGCAGTTGTTCGAGAGTGACGCACATCAGTAAAGGCGAGCGCTTCTCCATCGTGACCAGTGTCTGCTGGGCAAATGCATCGCTGTTGTTGCTTAATTTTTCTGCGATGGTTAGCACGTTGTTGCCGCTGAAAAACTGATCGATCAAGGCGCTCTGCGTAGCGAGTTTGCTGCTGGCCGGATCGGCCTGCGACGCAAATGGCGCAGCAAATTCACGTATCGCCAGGCGGATATCCTGCGCGTTGCTGGTCTCCAGCATGGACAGTAATGCCGGTAACTCGGACGTCGGAATATAGACGTCGGCGAGGCCTGCATACAAGGCATCTGTGGCGGCGATGATGTCGCCAGTCAGACCGAGATAAGTACCGATTTCACCCGGTGTTCGCGACAGGAAATAACTGCCGCCGACATCAGGAAATAAGCCGATGTTCACTTCCGGCATCGCCATTTTTGTACGCTCGGTAACGATGCGCAGACGGCAATTTTCACCTGCTTGCGCAATGCCCATACCGCCACCCATCACCACACCATTCATCAGCGCGATGTAGGGTTTGGGGTAAAAATGTATCAAATGATTTAACGCATATTCTTCGGTAAAAAAATCTTCAAGCAGGGCGCTGTCACCGCTCGGTGTGGCTGTGCCGACATCATAAAAAAAACGGATGTCGCCACCGGCACAAAATGCTTTTTCACTACTGCTGTGAATGAATACTGCACGGATCGTTGTATCGTCTCGCCATGCCAATAAAGTGGCGGTGAGTGCGCGCACCATCTCCAGTGATAAGGAGTTCAATGCTTTGGGGCGGTCGAGAGTGATGTAGCCGATCTGATTTTTAACGGAAGTGATTACGTATTCGCTCATGTAGATACCATTAACATAGTCGTGACAGGGCATTCATTTTATTCCTGTTTGCACATCGTCAGTACGACAAAAATAACAAAAAACAGATAACAAAAAAGGACGCTGTTGGCGTCCTTGTTTTGGAGTCCCGTTAAGCGCGGGGTTGGCGATTATGCCGATGCAGGATCGGGGATATGTTTGATCGCATCGCGATCGTGACCCTGGACTTTATCTTTATGTTTTATCACCTGACGATCCAGTTTATCAATCAGTGTGTCAATGGCTGCGTACAAATCATGCGCCAGACTTTCAACATGAATATCTTTACCGCTGATATGCAGGTCAATGTCGGCTTTGTGCCGTTTCTCTTTTTCGCTCAGTTTGTCGACGGTCAGCGTGACGGTAATGTCAATGACCTGATCAAAGTGGCGCCGGATGCGTTCCAGCTTGGTATGTACATATTCACGAATGGCAGGAGTGACTTCGACGTGATGTCCACTGATGGTGAGATTCATACTGTGCTCCTATAGTGATATTACTTGCTATTAACGATAAGCTCATTTCGTTTTTACTGCGTTGAGCTAAATCATATATAGCAATTCAAACCGTGATTACAAGGACGTCTTACAAAGATTTACGCAAACTCACTGGCGGAATTTTCAGGGCTTCACGGTATTTGGCAACGGTCCGTCGGGCTATTACCATGCCCTGTTCGCCCAGCATGTCTGCAATTTTGCTATCAGAGAGTGGGCTTTTCTGGTCTTCTGCTCCTATCAACTGCTTGATGAGTGCACGTATCGCTGTGGAAGATGCTTCACCCCCTGTTTCCGTCGCGACATGGCTGCCGAAAAAATATTTCAACTCAAACATACCATGCGGGGTCAGCATGTATTTCTGGGTCGTCACACGAGAAATAGTGCTCTCGTGTAGACCTAGTGTATCAGCTATTTCGCGCAAAACAAGGGGGCGCATCGCGACTGCACCATGCGTAAAAAAGTTACGTTGTCTTTCAACTATCGCTTGCGATACACGCAAAATAGTATCGAAACGCTGACGCATATTTTTGATCAGCCAGCGTGCTTCCTGTAACTGCGTTCCCAGTCCTGCTTCGCCACGGTTTTGCCGCATGATATTGGCGTACATACTACTGACGCGCAGTTTCGGCATCACATCCTGATTCAGTAAAACTTGCCAGCCATTACCACTTTTTTTGACGATCACATCAGGCACTGCATAGTCGGAACTGCTGGTGGCAAATGTGATGCCGGGACGTGGTTCACACTGTCGTATGACTGCTTGTGCTTCGCGTAAATCTTCGTCGTCGCAGCCGAATATTTTTTTTAATTTAGTGAAGTCTCGCTGTGCAAATAAAGTCAGCTGAGTCTCTACCACGGCCAGTGCAAGACGACGGGTGACAAAAGGAATTTTTGGCAGACGCCTGACCTGTAGCGCCAGACATTCTGATAAATTTCTGGCACCGACACCGGGCGGATCGAAACTCTGCAGCATCTTCAGCGCAAACGATAATTCATCTTCTTCAATCAACAACTCTATCGGCAGACCGGCATGAATTTCTTCCAGACTTTCTGTCAGATAGCCGTTGTCATCCAGGGTGTCGATGATCAGTTCCAGCAACGCGCGATCACGCGGTTCCCTGAGCGTCAGACGCATCTGTTCGAGCAAGTATTCGCGTAAGCTGATGTGCGCCGCTTCCAGTTGCGGACGTCCTTCATCCTCGTCACTGTTAGATGCACCGGAAGGCGCGTCGTTAAAACTCCATTCTTCCTCGTTAGCGCTGACGCTGTCGTTGACTGGTACATCGGCGTCGGCTGTCGCTTCTTGCGGCGTATTGTTGTCAGCCTGAGCGGCGCTTTCCATGCCTGCATCCGGTGTCGTACTTGTGTTATTGATCGCACCGTCCGCCAGTAAGCGAACCGCATTGTCCATAGGATCGTCGACACGCTCCAGCATAGGATTTTCTATCAGCAGTGTTTCCAGCTCCTGATGCAGTTCCAGCGTTGACAGTTGCAACAGCCGTATTGATTGCTGCAGTTGAGGCGTCAGTGCAAGATGCTGAGAAGTACGTAGTTGCAGGCTTTGTTTCATAATGCGTCCCGTTACATCCGGAAATGTTCTCCGAGATAGACGCGTCGCACGGACTCATTCTGAATGATATCGTCGGGTTTGCCGCTGGCTAATACCGAGCCTTGATTGATGATGTAGGCGTGGTCGCAAATGCCGAGTGTCTCGCGCACATTATGATCTGTGATTAACACGCCGATGCCGCGTTCTTTGAGGAAGCGGACAATCCGTTGAATCTCAATGACGGCGATAGGATCAACACCGGCAAAAGGTTCATCGAGCAGAACAAAGCGCGGGTTCGTCGCGAGTGCACGCGCAATCTCAACCCGGCGCCGTTCACCGCCCGATAACGCAAGCGCCTGACTGTCACGGATTTTTTCTATCTGCAGATCGGTCAGCAAACTATCCAGACGTTGCCGGATTTTTTTCTCAGACAAAAATTTTCCTTCTTTGTCTCTTTGCAGTTCGAGCACGGCGCGGATATTTTCTTCCACCGTCAACTTGCGAAACACCGACGCTTCCTGCGGCAGATACGACAGACCGAGTACGGCGCGCTGATGTATCGGTAAATCAGAAACGTTCGTATCGTCGATATTGATCTCACCGGAATCCGAAGGCACGAGTCCGACGATCATGTAAAAAGAGGTGGTTTTACCTGCACCGTTCGGCCCCAACAAACCGACGACTTCACCGCTTCTCACCAACAGCGAGACATCACGCACCACTTGTCGCGCGCCATAGCGTTTTTGCAGACCTTTCACGGTCAGCGTACTGTCTTTTGATGCCATCTTAATTTGCCTGTTTTTCAGTTCTTGGTTGTATCGTGGTTTTGATGCGACCGCCACCTGAAACTGACTGACCTGAGCTGGAATTGACGCCAACAAAGACATCGTTTTTACTGTCGTAAGAGAGGAATTCACCTTCTTGCTGCTGAGTGACTTTGCTTCCATCAAGATAGCGAATCTGCGCTTTGGACAGAAATTTTACAAACTCAGTTTTTTCATCGTATTCGGCTTTTTCTGATTCGCCTTCGACCCACAGATCCGGACCGCCATCGCGTTTTTGGCGAAAGCTGATTTTGGCACCGGGTTTGGCGGTCAGTACCACGTGCTGGAATTCATCCGCACTTTTTGTCACGACGGCTTTTTCTGCTTTGACTTTCAGCGTGCCGCGTACTACCACGACATCGCCTGAAAATGTACTGACATTGGTTTTACCATTATTTAAAAACTGATCTGCTTCTATCGTCATTTCTTTGAGACTGTCTGCTTTTTCAGCATGAACGCCGGACGCTGACAGCAAAGTCACAAGGGCTAACGTCCATGAGTTCAGTACCAGATAAACTGATTTTTTTTCGGGGCGCATGTTTTACTCTCTGACTTGTTGATGTTGATGAAGTGAATAAATATCTTTGTGCATGTCTTTATTTATGTTTTGACAGGCGCGCATGTACTTTACTGAGCAGGCGTAATTCCTGATTCGTATTGTTAGCCATCATGCCGGTGGCAAGAGTTTCGCCATTATCCGTAATCAGCTTAATGCGTTGATCGGTCTTCACGATGTCGGCATCGGGCAGTAATTGCAGATATTCAGTTTCCACCCGCATGAAACTGGAATTGATGCCCTGCGGTCTTTCGACTGTGACCTGATCATAAAGATGCACCACGTCTTCTGTGCGTTTGGGTGTCAGCACCTCAGATTTCTGTTCCACAACCGCGCGTCCGGCATTGATCGTAATCGGCGTGCGCTGCGCATCAAAACTGCTGATACGCGGCTCTTTGATATCGTATTGATCTGTACGCGGTAAATGAATCAGATTTTTTCCGGTGACATGATAATTCGCTTTACCGTTATTCGAGAGTTTGATGAAATTGAAATTCTCTACGTAATAATCCGGTTCCAGACGTGCCGATGCCCGGTTGTAGTCATCAGCACCCTGACGACGTACCGTGTCATATAGCCAGAAACTGCCAAGTGCAACGACACCGACAGCAGCGATTGCCATCCAGATGCGTGCACGGTCGATAGTGATTTGTGCCTTCATGCGAGGTATTCTGCCAGAACGCTGTCGTACTTGTTTTGCGCACGTAAAATGAAGTCGCAGACTTCCCGCGCCGCGCCTTTGCCGCCGCTGGCGGTCGTCACATGATGCACGCGCTGGCGGACTTCGGCGTGTCCGTTTGGAACGCTGGCCGCGAAACCGACGCGGGTCAGAACCGGCAGATCGATCACGTCGTCACCAATGAAGCCGCATTCGTCTGCGGGTATGCTGAGTTCATGCAGCAGTTGCAGAAACGCCGTTTTTTTGTCATGGATGCCCTGGCGTACATGGGTGATCCCCAGGTCAGCGGCGCGCCGCGCAACGATCGGTGATTGCCGGGCGCTGATGATGGCAGTGGCAATGCCCGCGTTTTGCAGCAGGCGTATGCCTTGCCCATCGAGCACATTGAATGTTTTCAGTGCTTCTCCGTCCGCACCGAAGTGCAGGCTGCCATCGGTCAGAATACCGTCGACATCAAAGATCATCAGTCTGATTTTTGCGGCTCTTGTGCTTGCGTCGGACATTAAATCACCTTGGCGCGGGTCAGATCGTGAATATGCAGGGCGCCGACTAATCTGTCGTGCTCATCTGTCACCAGCAATTGGTTGATGCGATAGGTTTCCATGATGTCGACGGCTTCGACGGCCAATTGATCGGCGCGTATGCTGCGTGGATTTTTGTGCATCACGTCAGCAATTTGAATTTGCGTGAAATCGCGCACATCTTCCATCAGGCGGCGTAAATCACCATCGGTGAAAACGCCGATAATTTTTCGTTCGGCATCAATGACTGCCGTCATCGCCATGCCTTTTTTGGTTATTTCCAGCAATGCCGTGGTCAGCCGGGTTTCGGGTGTTACACATGGCACCGCCTCACCGGTGCGCATCACATCTTTGACATAGGTCAGCAAACGGCGTCCCAGCGCGCCACCCGGGTGGGAACGTGCGAAATCTTCTTCGCGAAAGCCGCGCGCATCCAATACTGCGACGGCCAGCGCATCGCCTAAAGCGAGTGTCACCGTGGTGCTGGCGGTCGGCGCCAGATTCAGCGGGCAGGCTTCTTTATCGACGTGCAGATTCAGATGGACATCGGCCAGTTTCGCCAGACTCGATTGCGGATTGCCTGTCAGTGAAATCAGTTTGACGCCAAGGCGTTTGATGATAGGCAAAATAGAGATTAATTCCGCCGCTTCACCAGAATAGGAAATCGCAATGAACACATCATGTTTGGTCACCATGCCCAGATCACCGTGCGCCGCTTCTGCCGGGTGGATAAAAAACGACGGAGTGCCGGTGGAGGCGAAGGTGGCTGAAATCTTGCGGGCGATATGGCCGGATTTACCGATGCCGGAAACGACCACACGACCGTTGCATGAAAGCAGCATCTTTACTGCAACGGCAAAACTCGCAGCGTCTTCAGAATTAAGCCTGTTTTGTAAGGCAATCAGCGCATCTGCTTCGATTTGCAGGGTCGTGGATGCCAGTTGCACCGCGCGTTGCGCGGCGATCGAGGACGCATCGTCTGCAGTCGTCTCGTTCAATGGGGTTGCGTTCAGATCATTCATGCCTGAAGTATAAACGAAATCCTATAAGCAAAAACTCTGCCAGACGTAACGAAATGCATATTCAGTCGATATTGTTAACGAGATATGACGGAAGCATAGGCATAAATCGGCAATAATGTCCTTTATGAACGCCCTTGATACTACTCTGTCTCTGTTAGCTGCCGCGGTTCTCGGGGTTGTTGTTTTTCGTCTGTGGCAATTGCCGCCGATTCTGGGTTATCTCGTGGTCGGCGTGCTGATCGGTCCGTTCGGCCTCGGGTTTGCCGACGATGGCGCGGTCACACACGAACTTGCCGAGTTTGGCGTGGTGTTTCTGATGTTTTCTATCGGGCTGGAATTCTCTTTGCCCAAGCTGATGACGATGCGCAAGGCAGTATTCGGCTTAGGGATGGCGCAGGTATTCGTGACGATTGCGGTTAGCCTGATGGCGGCGCGCTTAGCCAGCATCTGGTTGCCGCAGTATTTTCAGATCGGCTGGGAAGCCGCTTTTGCGCTTGGTGGTGCGCTGGCAATGTCATCGACAGCAATTGTCTCCAAAATGCTGACGGAACGGCTGGAGTTAGAAAGCCTGCACGGGCGGCAGATTATCAGCATCCTGTTGTTTCAGGATCTGGCGGTGGTGCCGCTGCTGATCCTGATTCCGGCGCTGGCTTCACATTCTTCTGATCTGCTGCAAAACCTCGCCTGGGCAAGTGCGAAGGCGATTCTGGTCTTGATTTTGTTACTGGTCGTCGGGCAAAAGGTGATACGCGCCTGGTTTCGTGTGGTGGTGAAACAGCGTTCGCAAGAGTTATTTATGCTCAATCTTTTGCTGATTACGCTGGGGGCTGCTTGGCTGACTGACAAGGCTGGCCTCTCAATGGCACTGGGGGCATTTGTGGCGGGGATGCTGATTTCAGAAACCGAATACCGTGTTCAGGTGGAGGAAGATATCAAGCCTTTCCGCGATGTGTTGCTGGGGCTGTTTTTTATCACCGTGGGCATGCTGCTGAATTGGCGGCTGGTGGTTGAACATCTGTGGTTAGTGTTGTTGCTATTTATTTTGCCGATGGTCATCAAGCTGTTGTTGATCGCCGGCCTGGCGAAATTGTTTGGCAATTCGACCAGTATTTCTTTGCGCACCGGTCTGGCGTTGGCACAGGCTGGTGAGTTTGGTTTTGTTTTACTAAACCAGGCCGGTGATCTGCATCTGATCCCCCCGCAATTGCTGCAGGTAATACTGGCCTCGATGGTGTTATCGATGCTGGTATCGCCGTTTATTCTGGCGAAATCAGACATCATCGTCATGAAGTTTTCCGCCAACGAATGGATGATGCAATCACTCGCCCTGACACAAATTGCCGCCCGCACGATGAATGCGAAAAAGCACGTGATCATCGCCGGTTTCGGGCGCAGTGGGCAAAGTCTGGCGCGTCTGCTGGAAGAGGAGGGGATCACGTATCACGCGCTGGATCTTGACCCGGATCGCGTGCAGGAAGCACAGATGGCGGGCGCAAATGTTTCGTATGGCGATGCGGCGCGCCGCGAAAGTCTGACGGCGGCTGGTATTAATCGCGCGGCCGCGCTGGTCGTGACGTATACCAGCACTGCCTCGGCGTTGAAAATTCTGCATTTCGTGAATGAACTCAATCCTGCTTTGCCGGTGATCGTACGCAGCCACGATGATGCAGATCTGGATAAACTCAGGTCCGCCGGCGCCACCGAGGTGGTGCCTGAATTAATGGAAGGCAGCCTGATGCTGGCATCGCATGCGCTGGTGATTCTCGGCGTGCCTTTACGGCGCGTTGTACATCGGGTGCAGGCGGCACGTGATGAGCGTTATGAATCGCTGCGGGGATTTTTCCGTGGCGCCAGCGATGCGTCCGATAGCCCGGAAGCGATGCAGATCCGTTTGCATACGATCGTTTTGAATGAGCGGGCAACGGCAACAGGTAAATCCCTGCAAGAGATACGCCTGATGGAAACTGGGGCGGATGTGCATGTGGTGCGCCGTGGCCGCCAGCGTCTGGAGCATGCCGAAACAATCGTTTTACAGGTAGGCGATGTGATCGTCGTGCGCGGAACATCAGAAGCAGTCGCAAGAGCAGAGCAGCGACTGCTAAAATAGCGGGTTATTTTAAAAATTGAAGGTCATCCGGCGATGATAAATCCATCCGAGTACATTAAAGAACATATCCGCACCGTGCCAAACTGGCCGCAAGAAGGCGTGATGTTCCGCGACATCACCCCTTTGTTGCAAAATCCTAAGGTGTTTCGCGTTTTAATCGACATGTTTGTGCATCGCTACATGGATCAGAAGATTGATGTGATCGCCGGTCTGGATGCGCGCGGCTTCATCATCGGTTCGGTGCTGGCGTATGAATTGAATCTGGGCTTCGTGCCTATCCGAAAAAAAGGTAAATTGCCGTTTCATACCGTGTCGGAAGAATATGAGCTGGAATACGGCAGCGCAACCGTCGAGCTGCATGCCGATGCCTGCAAAAAAGGTGAGCGTGTCGTGCTGATCGACGATCTGATTGCGACTGGCGGCACCATGATGGCCGGTAAAAAATTGCTGGAGCGTCTCGGTGCAATTGTAGTTGAAGGCGCGGTGATTGTTGATCTGCCTGAACTGGGTGGCTCTAAGCTGATTAAAGAAAGTGGCTTGCCACTGTTCACCGTGTGTAATTTTGACGGACATTGATATCGGCAAATTAATTCGCTGCTGAACGCCGTGCTGAATTGATGGCGTCATGACAGCGTAAAAAAGAATGAAAAGAAGAACGGACGGGTTCGTCTGGCCCTGAAAAAAGCTGATACGCTGATTGCTATCAGCTTTTTTTATGCCGAAATTGTGAGAGATAAAGTATGCCTGTTTTGGAAGTGCAGGGCGCTACGCTGCCGACGTATGCGGCGCAGTTGAATCTGTTGTTGCAGCAATGTGTTGCTGCTGGTGCCAGCATCGGTTTTATCGCGCCGCTCAGCGATGATAAAGCGGCGGCTTTCTGGGCAAATGTCCATCAGTCCGTACAGTCTGGCGAACGCCGCATGGCGCTGGCGCTTGATGACGATGGCCGGGTGCTGGGCACCGTGCAGCTTGTGCTGGATATGCCGCAAAACGGCCAGCATCGTGCGGAAATCGCCAAACTGATGGTGTTACCGGACGCACGGCGGCGCGGTATTGCGCGCAGCTTAATGCAGTGGGCGGAAGATGTTTGCCGCGCGGAACAACGCAGTCTGATCGTGCTCGATACCCGAACCGGCGATGCTGCAGAACCTTTGTATTTGTCGCTGGGTTTTCAGTTGGCGGGGACGATTCCCGCTTATGCCATGTCGGATGCGGGAACGCTAGACAGCACCAGCATTATGTATAAACAATTGTTACGCGGGTAAAAGCGGACGACGCTGGTAGCGTATGTTTTTGCAAACGCCAACACGGCGTTGTTCTGCGCTGCCCTGCGTATGCTGACCTGCTTTTTTCTGTCAGCGACCGTTTAGACGTTAAAATATACTGGGGGGAGTATATAAAAACCCCCTTTGTTTTATTGTGAGAATAGCGTGGTTTTTGAATATACTCCCATCAAAATCAGATTTTGACAGAAATTTTCCGGCGTAAAATGGTATCGGCTGGCGCTGGGAAAACAGGGATGAGCGGCTGATTTTTCGTTACCGGGTTTCGTCTTGCGACCAGTTTCATCCGCACAAGATGGGCAAGCCGACGTATTGCGCCGAAGTTTTTTACATCGCCCAACGACAGGCATCTGCGTTATACTTCAGGTCTTCCAAGGAGCGCTGCGACAAGATCTTGCTATCTTGCCAGGCTTGGAATCCACACAACTGCGCTCACGTTACTTTTTTCAATCAGAAAGGAGGGCGTGATGAACGCCACTGTAACTTCCGCACCATCGAATACATCCCAGGATTTTCTCATTGCCGACATCAGTCTGGCAGACTGGGGTCGCAAAGAGATCCAGATCGCTGAAACCGAAATGCCAGGCCTGATGGCAATCCGTGAGGAATTCGCCGCCAGCCAGCCTTTGAAAGGCGCACGCATCACCGGTTCGTTGCATATGACAATTCAGACGGCCGTCTTGATCGAAACCCTGAATGCTCTCGGTGCACAGGTACGCTGGGCTTCCTGCAATATATACTCGACACAAGATCACGCAGCGGCGGCGATCGCTGCAGGCGGCACGCCGGTATTCGCATTCAAAGGCGAAAACCTCGATGAATACTGGGAATTCACGCACCGTATCTTTGAATGGACTGACGGTGGTTATTCCAACATGATTCTGGACGATGGCGGCGATGCAACTTTGTTGCTGCATCTTGGTACCCGTGCGGAGAAAGATATTTCCGTATTGGATAATCCAGGTTCAGAAGAAGAAATCTGCCTGTTCAATGCAATCAAATCGCATCTGAAAACAGAACCAGACTGGTATTCCAAACGTCTGGCCGCTATCAAAGGCGTGACCGAAGAAACGACGACGGGTGTGCATCGTCTGTACCAGATGCATAAAGAAGGCAAACTCGCTTTCCCTGCGATTAACGTCAATGATTCCGTGACGAAATCCAAGTTCGATAACCTGTATGGCTGCCGCGAGTCGCTGGTGGATGGTATCAAGCGTGCGACTGACGTGATGATCGCCGGTAAGGTCGCCGTCATCGTTGGTTACGGTGATGTCGGCAAAGGTTGCGCACAAGCGATGCGTGCATTGTCTGCTCAGGTTTGGGTGACTGAAATCGATCCTATCTGTGCATTGCAGGCAGCGATGGAAGGTTTCCGCGTGGTGACGATGGAATACGCCGCAGAACATGGCGATATTTTCGTGACGACTACCGGTAATTACCACGTCATCAACCATGCACATATGCTGAAGATGAAAGATCAGGCGATCGTTTGCAACATCGGTCACTTCGACAATGAAATTGATGTCGCGTCGCTCAAGCAATACACCTGGGATAACATCAAACCGCAAGTGGATCACGTGATTTTCCCTGACGGCAAACGCATCATTCTGCTGGCAGAAGGCCGTCTGGTGAATCTGGGTTGCGGTACCGGCCATCCTTCGTATGTGATGAGTTCTTCCTTTGCGAATCAGACGATTGCGCAAATTGAATTGTTCCTCAACAACGATCAATACCCGGTTGGCGTTTACACCTTGCCTAAGCATCTGGATGAAAAAGTCGCCCGTTTGCAATTGAAAAAACTCAATGCGCAACTGAGCGAACTGACCGATGAGCAGGCTGCATATATCGGTGTGAAAAAAGAAGGCCCGTACAAGCCTGAACACTACCGCTATTAATCATCACTGACTCCTCGTCTGGCATTGCCAGCGGGGAGTTTTTCTTGTCCATTAAAACAGGAGTCCGTATGCGTCTGCTTGCTATCTGGTTGGTCAATGCCCTTGCCTTGCTCGCCATTCCTTATCTGATGCATTCTGTTGCCATCGATAGTTTCGGCACAGCTTTGCTGGTGGCGCTGGTGTTGGGATTGGTGAATACTATCTTGCGCCCGGTGTTACTGGTGCTGACCTTGCCGGTAACGATGCTGACAATGGGCTTGTTTATTTTTGTCATCAACGGCTTGTTGTTCTGGGCTGTGGCGAACGTGGTTGATGGCTTTCATGTCGCAGGATTCTGGGCCGCAGTCGGCGGTGCTTTGTTGTACAGCGTGATCTCCTGGACACTGTCGACTTTACTCTTCCAACAACGATGAAGACGCATAATTTCAGCATAGAATTTTTCCCGCCAAAGACGGCGGAAGGCACGGAGAAATTACGTGCAACCAGAGCAAAACTGGCTGAGTTGCAGCCTAAATATTTTTCCGTGACATTTGGTGCCGGTGGCACGACGCAGCAGGGAACGCTGGATACGGTTCTGGACATTCGTAAAGAAGGCTACGACGCCGCGCCGCATTTGTCTTGTGTCGGCGGCAGCCGTGAATCGATACGCGACATTCTGCAGCAATATCAGGCCAACGATATCCGCCGGTTGGTGGCGTTGCGTGGTGATTTGCCGAGTGGCTATGGCATGGGCGGCGAATTCCGTCACGCCAGTGATCTGGTTGAATTTATCCGTGCCGAAACTGGTAACTGGTTTCATATCGAAGTAGCTGCTTATCCGGAAATGCATCCGCAGGCGCGTTCACCGCAAGACGATTTACAAAATTTTGTCCGTAAGATGAACGCCGGAGCCAATGCCGCCATCACGCAATATTTTTACAATGCGGACGCTTATTTCCGCTTTGTTGATGAAGCACAGAAGGCTGGTGTGACCGCACCTATCGTGGCTGGCATTATGCCGATTACCAACAGCAGTCAGTTGTTGCGTTTCTCTGAAATGTGCGGTGCAGAGATCCCGCGCTGGGTACGCCTGAAGCTCGCGAGTTTTGGCGACGACACAGCGTCGATCAAAGCCTTTGGACTCGACGTGGTGTCATCTATGTGCGAACGTTTGCTGGCAGGCGGCGCACCCGGGCTGCATTTCTATTCATTGAATCAGGCCGCCGCAACAACGGCAATCTGGCAACGCCTGGTGTAATCGTCCCTTGTAATCGTCCATTTTTTCAAAAGCGTGCTGATGGCAATGTCAGCACGCTTTTTTTTGCTTGTGAAAAAGGAGCGGTTTGTCAGGCGGCTGAACTCATTCTCCGTTTTTAAGCACAAATTCTTGTCTGTAAGAAAATATTTATTTTGATTCAAGTCAAGAATACAGGCCTTTTTCTGCACTACAATAATTCGTTATATTTAATTTTTCATATTTAAATAACCTTGCCACCGGGAGCAAAATTGGCTATTGAACTTTACAATGACGGCAAACACATCTGCGTGATGTTTAACGATCTGGTGAAAGATGCCGGGGATCATGCCGTTCAGGCCAACCAGTTCCTTGTCGTTTCCGATGGTGAAGGCGCTTTGATAGATCCGTCCGGCCATCTGACATACAATTCGCTGGTACTGGCGATGCACAAATACGTACCCAAGCAGCAGTTGAAGTATATGTTTGCTTCGCATCAGGATCCTGACATTATCGGTTCACTCGATAAGTGGCTGTTCAGTACCGAATGTAATTTGTATGTGTCTAAACTCTGGTCACGTTTTGTACCGCATTTCTGTAATCTGAACCGCGCTGACGGCCGCATTATCGGTATTCCGGATGAGGGTATGCCTGTGCCTATGCGTGACACCACGATCCATGCAATACCTGCGCATTTTCTGCATGCGGAAGGCAATTTCCAGTTTTACGACTCGAAATCAAAAATCCTGTTTTCCGGTGATATGGGCGCGTCGATGGTGGATGCGAGCGATATCGAGAAACCGATGAGAACCAAAGCAGATTTCCTCGAGGAGCTGCACACCATGAGTGGTTTCCATAAGCGTTACATGGTGTCAAACAAGGTCTGTCGCCTGTGGGCAAACATGGTACGGCAAATGGACATTGAAATGATGGTGCCGCAGCACGGCCGTTATTTTGTCGGTAAAGAAGCGATACACGCGTTCCTCGACTGGATAGAAAATCTGCAGTGCGGCATTGACCTTTTCACGCAGGAAAATTACCGCTTCCGTGGCTGATCAGCCAGTTTTCAGCGGTTTCACTACCGCATAGTCGAGAGGCAATGCGGTAGTACTCTTAATCACTTCCATCACAAAACTGGAGCTGACGTCCTGTAAGTCGGCGACTTTCACCAGTTTTTTATAGACCAGATCAAAGCCTGCCATATCCGGCACATGGACCTTCAACAGATAGTCGATGTCGCCGCTCATGCGCAGTATCTCAACAATCTCGCTGATGTCTTTGACACCCGCAATAAACTTCTGCATCCATTTCTCGTTATGCTGTGCCGCCTTGAGCGCCACCATCACGGTTAAACCGAGGTTCAGTTTGCCCGGATCGCACAAAGCAACCTGACTGCGGATGACGCCATCTTCCTGCAGTTTTTGCACCCGCCGCCAGCAAGGTGTGACGGAAAGATGCACTGCCTGCGCCAGATCTGCCAGCGCAATCGAGGCATCTTTCTGCAAGAAATTCAGTATTTCAAGATCTTTTTTATCCATAATCAGTTATTTTTAGTAAATTTTTCTAAAAATAGCATATATGCATAAAAAAATGAGTAAAAATTTCCGCCCGATGATTGTTACGATGACGGTTATACCATCGCCTACAGTCACCTGAACGCGATACCTGAAATATTCTGTCTCTGGAGAACGCCATGCAGCAACACTCATCTGAATTGCAAACGGCAACACGCCTGACCCATGCCGGACGCAAAGGAAAAGAGCATCATGGCCCCGTCAACCCGCCTGTGGTTCGCGCCTCGACGATGTTGTTTCCCGATTGTGCGGCTTTGCAGGAAGCTAATGGCACCCGCCGCTCGTATGCGCGTCATGCAACCGAAACCACACTGGCGCTGGAGCAGGCATTGTGCGCAGCAGAGGGTGCTGCTGCCTGCATGTTGACCTCGTCGGGTTTGTCGGCGATTACAACGACCTTGCTGGCTTTGCTGAAACCGGGCGATCATCTGTTGATGGTCGATACGGCTTACGATCCTACGCGCCAGTTCTGTGATGGTTTGTTGAAACAGATCGGTGTCAGCACGACATATTACGACCCGCTGATTGGAGCGGGTATTGCTGCGTTGATGCAGCCGACCACCAAAGTGGTTTTTGTTGAGTCTCCGGGTTCGCTGACGTTTGAAGTGCAGGACGTACCTGCGATTGCGGCTGTTGCACATGCGGCTGGTGCGGTGGTGGTTTCTGACAGCACATGGGCTACACCGATAGGCTGGGATTCCTTTGCGCTGGGTGTGGATGTTTCACTGCATGCAGCGACCAAGTACATCGTCGGTCACTCTGACGCGTTGATGGGTGCGATCTTGACGAATGAAGCCTTGCATCTGCGTATTCGCAATACGTATAAGCAATTGGGCATGTCTGTCGGCGGTGATGATGCGGCGCTGGCATTGCGTGGTTTGCGTACCATGGCTGCGCGTCTGGCAGTGCATCGCGAAAGTGCGCAGGTTGTTGCGAAGTGGCTGCAGGCGCAGCCTGAAGTGGCAGAGGTTTTATATCCACCGCTGGAAGGCGCTGCAGGGCACGCGTTGTGGAAGCGCGATTTCCGCGCCGAATATGCATGTGGATTGATGGGCGCGGTCTTTCATTCCAACGTGACTGAAGCGCAGGTCGCTGCATTGATTGACCGTACGCGTTTGTTTGGAATAGGTTTCAGCTGGGGCGGATATGAAAGCCTGATTCTGCCGACCCGCCCAGCCGGATACCGGACGATTAATGCAGAAAAATGGAGCGCACCGATGATACGTTTGCATATCGGACTGGAAGCAGTGGAGGATTTAATTGCCGATCTGGACGCTGGATTTTTTGCATTACGAGAACCAGGTACTATCGCCAGAGCAGCATAAATTTTTAATCCAGTGAATGCAGTTCGTGGCGTTCGCCGGTGTTGTCATCAACGTGTCATTCGCGTTGTTTAAGATGCCAGCGTCCTACTGCTTTACCTCCAAAGGTCAGGATATTCACCCGCAGATTTTTCTGCGGGTTTTTTTTGGGTGGTGAGTTATGGTGGTGGGCTGACTGCCTCATCCATATCCAATGTTTTTACGCCGCCGCCATTCAGAAATTCCATGTACATCCAGTCGCCTTCGGCATTGCTGACGCCGTCCGGTGCGCTTCTCTGGCTCTCGGCTTTACCAGCAAGACTCGCACGCATGCTGTCTATCCAGATAGGTAAGGCGAGCGTGGAGCCAAATTCTCTGCCGCCTAAGGATTTAGGATCGTCATAGCCCATCCATGCAACCGCGACGACATTCGCTGCGTAACCTGCAAACCAGCCGTCAACCGCATCGCTGGTCGTCCCTGTTTTACCGGCCAGATCATGGCGCCCTAAGCGCGCGCTTGCTGAGGCGCCGGTACCGCTGCGGGTGACTTCACTTAACAGGCTATGCATCACAAAGGCATTCCTGCCATCAATCACACGAGCATCTTCTTGGGCAATCGCCGGTACTTTATTTTCACTCAGCACCTTGCCTTTGGCATCAACGACCTTGCTGATCAGCCACGGCGTGATCTGATAACCACCATTCGCAAATACGGCATACCCTGCCGCTAGTTGCGCAGGTGTGACTGCCCCAGTGCCGAGCGCCATGGTCAGATCATCCGGATGCTTTTCTTTGTTAAAGCCAAAACGCGGCAACCAGTTATGTGCAGCATCGACACCGATGGCTTTGAGTATGCGCACAGAGACGACGTTTTTCGATTGTGCCAACGCCGTACGCATGCTGATAGGGCCATCATATTTGCCATCATCATTGCGTGGGTCCCAGCGCAGCAGGGTGCCTGTTGTGGCGGAGAGTTGTACATCATTGATCAGCGTTGCCGGAGAAAAGCCTTTTTCCAGCGCAGCAGAATAAATGAAGGGTTTGATGCTGGAACCAGGCTGACGCCAGGCGCTGGTGACATGGTTGAATTTTTTGCGATTGAAATCGAATCCGCCTATCAGTGCACGGTAAGCACCGGTCTCAGCATTCAGGGCAACGTAGGCACCTTCGACTTCAGGTAACTGGCTGATGCTCCAGCGTTTCTTCGTATCCTGTATCACGCGGATCACCGCGCCCGGAACGATTTTGAGACTGGATTTCGCTTTCGCTTGTAAGGCGTTTGCAGCAAATTTTAAGCCGTCGCCATCAACCACTGCGGTGTCACCGTTGGCTAGTTCCGCCTTGATGATTTTGCTGCTGACTTCGGTTACGACCGCTGCCTGTAATTTATCGCTGGAGGGATGTTTTCGCAGCACCTCATCAATTGCATCGTCACGTTCATCTTCATCAGCAGGTAACTGAATAAAGGCTTCGGGGCCGCGATAGCCGTGACGCTGGTCGTATGCCATGACGTTGTTACGCACTGCTTCATAAGCAGCTTCCTGATCAGCTTTCAGCAGCGTGGTATAGACTTTGATACCACTGGTGTAGGCTTGTTCTTTGTATTCGTCGACGATTTTCTGGCGCACCATTTCAGCAACATAGTCGGCATGAGTGTCATAAATTTGTTTGCCGGTGACGGTGATTCTTTCATGTATGGCCTGATCGTATTGCGCTTCGGTAATCACGCCACGATTGAGCATGAGTTTGAGCACCACTTCCTGCCTTTGCTTGGCCTTTTGGAAATTGCTGACCGGATTATGCCGCACCGGATTTTTTGGTATCCCGACCAGCATTGCGGCTTCCGCCAGACTCAGTTCATTCAGCGATTTATTGAAATAAGTACGCGCCGCACCGGCAAAGCCATGGGTACGCTGACCCAGATAAATCTGGTTCATGTACAACTCCAGAATCTGGTCTTTACTGAGTGCGGCTTCGATACGGGTGGTGAGTAGTAATTCTTTGAGCTTGCGATTCACGGTTTTTTCCTGTGACAGGAAAAAATTTCTGGCGACCTGCATCGTGATGGTCGAGGCGCCTTGATGAAAACCACCGCGCAAATCTGCCAGCACGGCGCGACCGGCACCGATAAAGTCGATTCCGCTATGTTCGTAAAAGCGTGCATCCTCGGTCGACAGCAAGGCTGTTTTCAGTTTTTCTGGAATCTCTTTGATTGGTACAAATTCGCGGTGTTCTTCGCCAAATTCACCGATCAGCGCGTTATCTGCTGTGTAGATACGCAGCGGTATCTTGGGACGGTAATCGGTTACCGCGTCGAGTGGCGGCAGGTTTGGTGCAAGTACCAGAAACACGTAGGCCAGCACGCCCGCAGCGATGATGCCCAGCGATGCCACTATGGCAGCAATCCATTTCATGTCGGTTTAATCCTCTAAAGTTTGCAGTAGATACAGTTTTTGATAAATACCCTGATCTATCTGCATTAATTCCTGATGCTGACCTTGTTCTGCGATTTTGCCGTGATTCAGAACGATGATGCTGTCCGCATCCCTGATGGTGGAAAGGCGATGCGCAATGGCGATGATGGTGACTTTGCCACGTAATTCGTTCAGCGCAATCTGCACGATCTGTTCGGTTTCGCTATCAATATGGGAGGTCGCTTCGTCCAGAAACAGGATGCGTGGCCGACCGGCGAGCGCGCGGGCAATGGCGATCAGTTGTTTTTGCCCGGTGGATAGTCTGGCTCCACCTTCGCCGAGTGGCGTGTCATAGCCCTGTTCCAGTTGCAGAATAAACTCATGCACGTGCGCTGCTTTCGCTGCCGTGATGATGTCAGCCTCGCTGATGCTGCGTCCCATCGCAATATTTTCACGCGCGCTGGCGGCAAGCAAAAAAGGTTCTTGCGGTACGAGGCCGACGCTGGCACGGAAATGCTCATCTGAGAAAGTGGCAATGTCATGACCGTCAATTCTGATGCTGCCGGATTGCGCGGAATAAAAACGCAGCAGCAAGCTCATCAGCGTCGATTTTCCGCTGCCGGTATGACCGACCACACCAAAAAAACTCCCTGCCGGCACGTGTAAATTTACGTCCTGCAATACCGGATGTCCGGCGCTGTATGCAAAGCTCAGATGCTCGATGTTCACGTCGCCTGACAGCATTTGTACATCGGTACTGGTGTTCGTTGCCTGCTGTTCGTGTAACAAGGTATTGACCCGCGCAGCTGAGACGACGGCTTGCTGAATTTGTCCGAATTGCAGCGTAATCTGAATCAGCGGATCAACAACACGTGCGATATAGCTGACAAACGCATACAGAATCCCGACTTCAACACCTGAAAAACTGCGTTGCCCAAAGCTGTAAATCACGACCACCAGCAGCACGGAATTGAGTAAATCCAGTGCTGGTCGCAGTAACCACGCATTCGCGCGCAATTCATCAAGGCGGGCGACGTAATGCAATTGGTTGGTGTTGGCAAAGCGTTGGCCGAAACGTTGTTCGGCATTGCTGGCCTGCAGTGCGCTCATGCCGCTGATGCTCTCTGCAACCTGCGCATTGATGTCGCTGCGTAACTGGCGTGCACGGCTGACCGCCGGAGCGCTCCAGCGCTGGTAAAACCAGACAATAATCACGACAGCCGGAATTAAGGTGATGACGATCAGCATCAGCCGCCAGTCCAGCCATGCCATTGCCACCAGTGCACCGAGCACAACGATGGAACTGTCCAGCATCACAAACAGCACCTGCACATACAGATTTTTGACTGACTCGGTATCGTTGGTGACGCGGCTGACGAGCTGACCGGTAATCGCCTTATCGAAGAAGGCCATAGGCAAACGCAGGACATGCCCATACACCTGTTCGCGTAAGCGCCGCACGGAGCGCATTGCAACGCCTGCAAGCCGGGTTAACTGCATGTAGCGTAACCAGGTCGCACCCCAGCCTGTTACGACATACGCCACCAGTAAGGCGATAACAGCGGGCCAGTCCATGCTGCGTGGCAGCAGATAGCGGTCGATAAACGCTTTGCCTAGCAAAGGGCCGAGCGCTTCCAGTCCCGCCGCAATCAGCAAAAAAAATACGCCCCAGATCACGTGCTTTTTTTCCGGCTGGGCTGCTTGCACCAATAACTGTACGGCTAATTTTTTTTCAGATTTCGGAGTGGTATTTTCTGTCGTACTCATATCACGCGGCATGTAAGCTTGCCTCCAGTTGCTGATAGCGCCATTGCGATGCGTACCATTGATTGGCGTCCAGCAGTTGTTGATGCGTTCCTTGTTCTGTGATTTTTCCATCCCGCAAAACAAGGATGTGATCGGCATCGACCACCGCACTCAGGCGGTGACTGATGATGATCGCACTGCGTTCGTTTTGTTTTTTGCGTAATTCGGCAAGATGCTGAAGGATGCGGGTTTCGGTATCCGTATCGACGGCGGAAAGCGCATCGTCCAGTATCAATAGCGGACTGGATGTCAGCAGTGCGCGGGCAATCGCAACGCGTTGACGCTGGCCACCTGACAGTGTGACACCACGTTCACCGACGGGTGTGTCATAGCCTTGTGGAAAACGCAGAATGTCATCATGTACTGCCGCTAAGGTCGCGGCACGGATTACCTGCTCACGACTGGCATAGGGATTCGACAGCGCAATATTTTCTGCCACTGACGCCGAAAATAAAAAAGGTTCCTGTGCTACCCAGTTAATGGCCGTTCGTAAGCTGTGCAATGGATATTCTGCGATGGCATGTTCACCCCACCGCACCTGTCCATGTGCAGTTTCTATTTGCCGCAACAGCAATTTAATGATGCTAGATTTTCCTGCTCCAGTTGGTCCGACGATGCCCAGCGTTTGTCCAGGCGCGATTGACACTGAAATATCGGTCAGCGCATTTCTGCTTTGGCCGGGATACGAAAAACTGATGTGGTCGAAATGAATCGTGCCAGATAGCGGGCTGCTCAGCGTGCCTTCGTCCTGAATCGACAGTTCTTGCGACAGAACAGGTTCCAGTCTGCCCCAGGCTGCTTTGCCACGCTCCATCAGAGACAATACCCAGCCCGCAGCAAACATGGGCCAGATCAGTTGTCCTAGATACATAGTAAAGCTGGTGAGCGCGCCTATCGTCATTTCTTCGTGCCACACCAGATAGCCGCCGACCGCCAATGTCAGTGCACCGGCTGCCGTCAGCGTGATGCCGACCGCAGGCTCATAGGCCGCTTCCCAGCTTTGCGCCGAGAGGCTGGCGCTGGCAGCGTCTTCAGCGAGTTCAGCAAACTGCGCGGCACTGCGTTGTTCCAGACCTAAAGCGCGCAGAGTGCGCACGCCAGCGAGGGTTTCCTGCACCTGATCGTTGAGTTTGCTGAAGCGTTCCAGCGAATCGCGCGAGGCTTCATGCACCTGATGTGTGATATGCCGGAACGCCCAGGCCATCAGAGGAAACGGCAATAACGCCGCCACCGCAAGACGCCAATCGACGCCAAGTAACATCATGCCGATGACTAATGCAAATGTCATCGATCCATCAAAACCTGCCAGTGCCGCTTCACCGGCCGCAAGTTCTATCGCATCGGCATCATTGGTGCCGAGTGCCATCAGGTCGCCGGTACGTTGTTGCTGAAAAAAATTCTGTCCCTGCAAACTCAGGCGCTGATATAAACGAGTGCGAAGTTCAACGCCGAGCTGATACGATGCCGTGAACAGCTGCATGCGCCAGCCGACACGCAGGAAATAAATGGCAATGCCCATCAATAACAGCCATGCGAGTTCGGTCAGCATACCGCGTTGATCAAGCTGCCCACTGACCAGTCCATCAATCACGGCGCCAACGCGACGTGGTATCAATACGGTCATCAGGGCGACGGCGAACAGCATACTGGCTGCTGCGCAATAGCGCTGCCAATGGCGGCGGATAAATGTTTTCAGTAGTTGGAACAGTGTCATGCAAATTCTTAAGTAGGACTTCCGCAAAACCGCCTCTGTGGCGTGATGGCTCTTAGCCGACCTATTCGTACTATCTTCGTTGCCATGGTGTAGCCAGGGTTTCAGGCAACATGTTGCCTGCTGGCGAAACGGACATCGCTTACCAGCGATGTTTCCCAAAGCAGAAAAAAGCTTTTTAGTCTTGCCGGGTCAATTTTGCGTTAGCCCTGTTAAATAAAAAATCCGTTATCCCACAACAAGATAACGGATTGTAAACGGAATAAACGGATTGTGATTGGATCGCAGACTGATTCGACTATCATCGTCGAATCAGCGTCGCTCCAATTTGTGGCAGTTTGTCGCAATCAGTGAATCGCATTTGCTTCGTTGTCGCGTTTTAACATATTCCACAAGAAGCTGTAGGTTATTGCGCTCATATCGGCTCTTTGTTCATTATTTGCCGCACCGCCATGTCCGCCTTCGATGTTTTCGTAGTACCAGACATTCTTGTGACCCTGATCCAGCATTTTCGCAGCCATTTTACGGGCATGGCCGGGGTGTACGCGATCATCACGGGTTGAGGTAATAAACAGAACATTAGGATAGCGAACGCCTGCTTTGACGTTGTGGTAAGGCGAGTAACGCTGGATGTATGCCCATTCTTGCGGCACATCAGGGTTACCATATTCGCCCATCCAGGACGCACCCGCCAGCAGTTGATTGTAGCGCTGCATATCCAGCAGTGGTACCTGGCTGACAACGGCATTGAACAGTTCCGGATGCTGGGTCAGGGCAACGCCTGCCAGCAGGCCGCCGTTACTGCCACCCATGGCACCAAGATGACGCGGGCTGGTTATTTTGCTGGAGATCAGACTGTTTGCGACGGCAGCAAAGTCATCATACGCACGCTGACGGTTTTCTTTCAGTGCGGCCTGATGCCAGCGTGGGCCGAATTCACCGCCGCCACGAATATTCGCAACAACATAGACGCCGCCTTTTTCCAGCCAGGTTTTACCTAAGGCGCCAGAATAGGATGGTGTCATAGAAATCTGGAAACCGCCGTAACCGTAAAGCAAGGTAGGATTGTTGCCATCGTATTTGACATCTTTCCGTTTGACGACGAAGTAAGGAACTTTCGTGCCGTCAGCCGAAGTTGCAAATTGCTGAACTGTTTCGTAAGGAGATGCATCAAAAAATGCTGGCGCTGATTTCAATTGTTCGCGCGTATCGTTGCCAGCATGTGCGAGCAAATAGACGCTTGGAGTCAGATAATCAGAATAACTCAGGAAGTAATTATCATTGCCTTCAGTGTCAACGGCACTGATGCCCACTGCGCCCATGGTCGGCAACTGCACCTGGCGGGATACCCACTTTCCATCTGCAAATTTCCATTCCTGCAAATGACTTTTAACATTGTTGAGTGACTGTACTAATAGGTAGTTCTTAGTTGCAGTTAAGCCCGTGAAAGACGTACTGTCGGTTGGCTCAAACAGAGTGGTGAATTGGCGATCACCATGTTGAAAGGCTTCGAAATCAATCGCGAGAACGCTGCCACTGGCATAGTTTTTTTCACCAATTTTCCAGGTTTCTCGTGGTGTCACGATCATCTGTGTGCTGAAAAAGGCGACGCCGGATTTTTCCGGAATATCGAGCTTCTGCAATTGATCGCCATCAAGTAAAAAATTTTCTGCGGTATAAAAAGTGATCTGACGATGAACCAGATTGTGTTGAATTCCGCCATGCTGCGTACTTTGCGCTGAAACAGCCATGTCGGTTTTTTTACCTTCCAGAATAGTTTTGGCCGCGCTGATCGGAGTACCACGCTTCCATACTTTGACGATGCGGGCATAACCTGAATCGGTGAGTGATCCGGCACCAAAGTCGGTGGCGACAAACAAGGTGTCTTTATCGCGCCAGTCCAGCGACATTTTTGCTTCAGGCAGCGAGAAGCCGTCTTTCACAAAGGTTTTGGTGTTCAGATCGAATTCACGCATGGTGACCGCATCCGCGCCGCCACGCGAGAGCTCAATCAGGCAACGGTCAAACGCAGGTTCGCGGCAATTACTGTTTTTGAATACCCAGTTTTCATTTTCTGCTGCCGCCAGCGCGCCGATGTCGAGCACAGTTTCCCATTTCGGTTGGGTCTTGCGATATTCTTCGAGTGAAGTTTTGCGCCAGACACCGCGCGGGTGTTCAGCGTCGGTCCAGAAGTTATAGACGGCATCGCCCATTTTTCGTATGCCGGGGATGCGGTCTTTGGAATTCAGAATGACTTGCAAATCACTGCGTAATTGTTTGAAACCAGCGTCGTTATCAAGTTTGTTACGGGTGACCTGGTTTTGTGCCTTGACCCAATTCAGCGCTTTCTCTCCGGTGACGTCTTCCAGCCATTGTTGAGAATCCGTGGTTTGTGCCGCCGCGATGCTGGTTACGCCGAACATGCAGAGGGTGGTGAGCAGTGATAACTGTGGTTTCATTTTTTAAGAGTTCTCCGCTGTGTGATTTTGTTACTTGTTTTGTGGCTGGTGCCGTATTGTTTATCTGCGCCATTGTAGCTATACATCGACACAGAATTAACTGACTAGTTCCATGTAAGCATATATTTCCTGCTTCTGATATTGCACCCCGTAAGAAAGTTGATTTGTTATGCAGATCTGAATTGACGGGCAGATTCAGACAGCTTGTGCAGATCACACATTTTTGCGGCACTTCTGTACATTAAAAATCCCGCTCAACTGCATAGCAGAAGGAGCGGGATTTTTTTCTCATTCGTTACGAATGAGCGACTGCTTTGTATTACGTTTATTGGTAGTTCGCGACCAGCGTTGTGCTGCTGACTGCCGCGTATGCACTGACCAGAACATAGTATGTTGCAGCTGACGGCGAAGCAATAGTCACGGTTTCGGTATTGGTGGAACCGGTTGATTTGGCTGTGTACGATGTCGTTGTCGGTGCTGTCGATGCTTTAACATAAATATCACCGTCACCTGTACCGCCAGACAATTTAAATGTCAGATTGGTCGCACCAGCAGGAACAACGATGGAATACAGTTTCGTTGCACCTTTCGCCAGTGTGATGCCGCTGGCTGTTACGCCTTTTGTCAGTGGGGTGGCGGTCGGTGTTGTTGTGGTGCAGCTGACACCAACGCTGGCGAAGGCCGCAGTCACATCGGCAACGGCGTAGCCACGGTTAGTCGCTGCTTTTTCAACACCGCAGGCACCTTGGTTAAATGTGCTGCTGGATGTCCAGTAGAGGCGATTCGCATCTGCCATCACTTCAAATGCCTTGCGTGTATTCCAGCCTGCTGTTGTTGCTAACAGGTAAAAAGCTTTGTTATACACACCGCTCGAATAGTGAACATCGAGGCTGCTGGTGTAGTTGCTCGCATTTGCAATGGAGCCGCCATCCAGCGGTGGGTTGTACATATAACGTAATGCACCTGTGGCTTTGAAAATATCGGTACCGACTTTGAAATCATTCGTCCCTTTGACATAGTACTCAACTGCTTCACCAGCCATATCGGAGAACGCTTCGTTCATACCACCCGACATACCCGAATACACCAGACCGGAGTTTTGTTCGGTGAAGCCGTGGCTGACCTCATGTCCGGTTACATCCAGTGCTGTCAACGGATAGAAAGTGGAGGCACCATCGCCGAAATTCATCGAGCTGCCATCCCAGAATGCATTTTCGTAGCTGGAGCCATAATGTACTTTCATGACCAACTTCTGGCTGATAGGCCGTACGCCGAGATAGGTCTGGTACATGTTGAAGACCTGGTTACCGAAGTAATGTGCATCATTCATCGGTGAGTAACCACCGTTGATGGTTTTGACGGTATTTCTCGGGCAGGTAAATGAATGCAACGTCCCTGAACCCGAGGTTGCGCTGTTCATGTTGTAGGTGGCAACATTGGTGCTGTTGAGCGTACAAGTAGAACCACTGACAGTCACATCGAGGAAGCCGTATCCGGCTGTTGTACCATATTCATACTGACCAGTTTTCGCATTGCCGCCAGGCCCTGTGCCTGTCGTTGCGTGAGTCAGACCTTCCCATTTCTCGACAACGACACCAGTATTGGCATCGATGATGAAATGCGGACGGCTGGGTTTTGCCGGATTTGTAGTGTCAAGAAATGACACCAGATAGACTAGTTTGCCGACGTTATTCTCGTCCAGTTTCACAAACAGTTTTGCCTGTTCATTTTCGCTGCTGGATGCGCGAGCCTGAGTTTTTGCCAGTGTAACTGCCTGTGTTGTTGAATAGAACGGTTTGGCATTTGGTACATCTTTGGCCAGATTGCTGATCAGATAGCCTGACAGGGTCGATTGCGCTGCGCCAGCATTGGCGTGCTCAACAATGGCCTCACCCCAGACTGGCACGCCTTGATGAAATTGTTGGAAGCGCGTTACTACGCGACCGTTAGCGTAAGTCTGGCTGCGTGCGGCTTGCAGTTCACTGCTTGTTAAACCCAAAGTGCTGTGGATGCCGGGAGCCCCCGAGCTCGCTTTACCTGTGACCGACGATGATCTGCTTGCCGCAGATTGCGCTGTCGCCGAAGGCGTCAATTGCTCCAAATTGATTTTGTCTGCTGCTGAGGCACTCCATGCACAGGCAAGCAACGCTGCCATCATGGTTGGCCGGAACACTAAGCTGGTATTAGAAGTACGTGTCATTTTTGTTTATCCCTAAATTGTTGTTAATGTTATTGAACTTGCAGCTTATGGCAGCAAGTTAAGAGTAGAACTTAAACAAACCAGATCAAAGCGGGAAAGCCTGAAACAAATGGCTTATCGCCCAGCGAAAACACTGCGATACATGCTCGCTACCCGACAAGCGATTGCCCTGATAGCGATAAATAGTTAATCAGATAATTTGTTAAGGGAAAATGACAGTGTTGCGTATTTTTAATTACTTAAAAAAGTAAATTTTTTACCAACAGAAGAAAATTTCTTTTCAATTAGTAAATATTGAACTTGCTTCATCGAAACACGGGATGTACGAAGCAAACAGGGATATTACATAACAAATAGTTAAAAATATTTTTACTAATTATTATGTAATAAGTAATGGAAGACGATAGATGGGCTTGACAGAAAAACTATTGTGATTAAATAACTTATTCTGAAGACTGGCGTATTGATTCTGATCAGTCAGAGCTAAGATTCGCCGTATCGAAAAAAATTCCCTTTATTTAGAAAAATAATCAATTTATTTTTCTGCATCGAGTTAAGTAGCTGCAACCGTTCTTTGGGGGATGGATGCTACCTTATCTGAATGCCAGATTTTGTGCGTAGAAATGCCTCTTTCTATTTTTTAAAATTTTTTTGAAAATACTTTTACTTAAGGGTTGCGCGCAGTTCTTACCGGTGCCGCGATATTCTGGCGTATCCATTTTTGCATGTCTTGCCAGATGCGTTGCACCTCAGCTTCAGGTGGCATCTGAGTTGCGTTGGGTAACTCTATGGTGACGACTGGAATATCCTTGTGCAAGCCACTATAGTTTCCCAGTGAGCCCGGATAAACACCGACGCGGTTATAGACCAGTCTGCCGAAACGATTCGGCGGCTTACTCGGTCCATCAAAATCCAGCACACCAAATGGTGCATGAACCGAGATGATTACATCTGGTTTGTATTTTTCGATGATGTCATACACCCAGCGACTTTCCGGCTCGGAAATTGGTGCTTTACCTGGATAGCGGCGCGGATCTTTTCTTGTCACGCGAGCCCAGTAGGCGGGCGCTTCTTTTTCCCATTCCGGTGTGGGGAAGTTGCGGTTCAGATCAATGCCACGGGCGTTGACCCGGCGCGGTTTCGCCGCGAGTAAGCCGTCAGGATTCACGACCGGCGCGATTTTCCAATGAAACTCGGCCACGTCATTTTTCTGGATATTTTCCAGCCACTTAAATACGATGGCCGACGCCGTTTGCTCGTCACCGTGAATGCCACCGAGCAGCAATACTTTGATGGCATGCGGATGTCGTGCATCTGCACGCCAGTCACGTGACAGCAGAGGAAAACCATTCAGTGAATTTGTACCTGCGGGTATCAACTTACTTTTGAGGCAATCGTTGACATTGACTCCCGGTAATTTGAGTGCAAGCGGAGTGCACCAATCAGTGACGGTTTTTGTCTTGATTAGGGGGACGGCAAATGTCGAGGATGCTGATACGGCGGATATCAGCATCGTGCAGGCCAGCGCTGTTTTTTTGCAGGACGATGCAATGACTTTTTTACCATTCAATAAAAACCACTGCATCGTTACTTCAACTCCCGCTACAAAAATTACAAACCTGCCGCCGCCCGCAAGATCGCTGCTTTATCTGTGCGTTCCCAAGTGAACTCTGGCTCTTCACGACCAAAGTGACCATACGCCGCAGTTTTTGAATAAATCGGGCGCAGTAAATCCAGCATCTGGATAATACCTTTTGGACGCAGATCAAAATATTCATTAACCAGTGCTGCGATCTGCGCGTCAGGAATCACGCCGGTGCCTTCGGTATAAACCGTGACATTCATAGGCCGTGCCACGCCGATCGCATATGCCACCTGAATCTGACATTGCTTAGCCAGACCTGCCGCCACGATATTTTTTGCAACATAACGTGCAGCGTAAGCAGCAGAACGATCAACTTTTGTAGGATCTTTACCGGAGAATGCGCCGCCACCATGCGGGCAGGCACCACCGTATGTATCAACGATAATTTTACGACCAGTCAGGCCGCAATCGCCTTGCGGACCGCCGATCACAAAGCGACCGGTAGGGTTGATCAGGTATTTGGTATCCTGCAGCCATTCTTTCGGCAGCACGGGTTTGATAATTTCTTCAATGACCGCGTCGATGAACGACTGCTTCATCTTGGTTGGTGTTTCGCTTTGATCCGGGCTGTGCTGGGTTGACAGCACGACAGTGTCGATGCTGTGTGGCTTGCCATCGACATAACGCATTGTGACCTGAGATTTGGCATCCGGACGCAGGAAAGGCAGACGGCCATCTTTACGCAATTGCGCCTGACGTTCCACCAGACGATGTGCGTAATAAATCGGTGCTGGCATCAGCTCAGGTGTTTCATCGCAAGCGTAGCCGAACATCAGACCCTGATCACCCGCACCGATATTCAGATAGTCGTCGCTCGCGCGATCCACACCTTGTGCAATGTCGTTACTCTGCTTGTCGTAGGCGACCAGGACGGCACAACCTTTGTAGTCGATGCCATATTCAGTATTGTCATAGCCGATACGTTTGATGGTATCGCGTGCTACCTGAATATAGTCGATGTTGGCTTGCGTCGTAATCTCACCGGCAAGGACAACTAAACCAGTGTTTGTCAGCGTTTCAGCCGCAACACGGGAGTAGGGATCTTGTTCGAGAATAGCGTCGAGAATTGCATCGGAGATTTGATCCGCGACTTTATCGGGATGTCCTTCAGAAACGGATTCTGAGGTAAAAAGAAAATCATTTGCCATCGCAGGCTCCTGTAAAAATGACCGTAAAAAATTGTGCCGCAGTCGGAAAGAGATCCTGCGACGCTTTAGCGAATTTTATAAACCGCCTCGCAAGTTGTCTGTTAACTCGGCGGTAGCTTGCCGTCAGAACCTCAACAGCTAGCCAATGTGTGATATTTTACGCTCTCTATTCGATTTCTGTCGAATACCCCTCTTTTTTTTACCTATTCTTGAGCAGCGTCATGCTTGTCATTCTATTCCGATTTCTGTCGTTTTTTCCGCTCTCTGTACTGCATCTGATTGGCGCAGTATTAGGACGTATTGTGTATTTGTTGTCAGGCTCTTATCGTCGGCGCTTGCGGGAAAATCTCGAACGTGCCGGATTTTCCGCACATTTAAGCGATGCGGTCAAAGAGGCCGGGAAAAATATACTCGAGTTACCTTTTATCTGGTGCGCGAAACCTGATCGTGTTTTGCGTACCGCCAGTCTGGAAAATTGGGACTTAGTGCAACAGGCGCTGGATGCCAAAAAAGGCGTGATTTTTCTGACACCGCATTTAGGCTGCTTTGAAATTGTTGCGCAGTCGATCGCGGTACGCACGCGTTTGACGGTGATGTATAGACCGCCCCGTAAAGACGCACTGAAGCCCTTGATCGAAGGGGCGCGTGCGCGGGAAAATCTGTTGCTGGCACCGGCGAATTTATCTGGTGTGCGCATTATGGCGAAGGCACTGAAGAAAGGCGAGGCGATTGGTTTATTGCCAGATCAGGTACCGCAGGAAGGCGAAGGTGTCTGGGCAAAATTTTTCGGTAAGCCAGCGTATACGATGACCTTGTCTGCCAAGTTGCACAGTATGAACGGTGCGCCGATTATTCTGACTTACGCGGAACGATTGCCGCATGGACGTGGCTACGTGGTACGTTTTGCCGCATTTGAGGAAGAGTTAGGAAGTGATCCTGTACAACAGGCGGAAGCGATTAATCGCGGTATGGAAAAATTGATTGCCCGTTCACCAGCACAGTATTTCTGGAGTTATAACCGCTACAAAAAACCGGATGGTGTCAGTGGTCCCGATACTGATGTTACAGAGGGACAGGCATGAGAGCTGTGCTCCTGATGATGTGGTTGTTGCATTGGTTGCCTTTGCCAGTTTTGGGGCGTTTGGGGGCGGGCGTCGGTAGCATATTGTTTTCCCTGATACGCAAACGTCGCCATATTACTCTGACCAATTTGCGACTCTGTTTACCGCATTTGAGTGAGGCAGAAAGAGTGCGTATCGCCCGCCAGCATTTTCAAATGTATGCACGCAGTGTGCTGGAACGCGGCATTCTCTGGTGGGCATCAGAACCTCGTCTTAAGCGTCTGATTCAGGTCGAACCAGCTGTTCCATTGGATGTTATTCAACAGGAACCGACCATACTGATGTGTCCACATTTTGTTTGTCTGGATGTGGCTGGTGTCGCTGTGATGCTGGAATCATCATTGTGCTCGATCTACACCGAGCAGAGAAACAAAGTTTTTGATCTCGCTTTGCGTCGCGGCCGTTCGCGGTTTCGGCCGGTAAAGTTATTTTCACGCGCGGACGGTGTGAAACCGATTATCCGTGCGATGCATGAAGGTCTGCCGTATTTCATGTTGCCAGATATGGATTTTGGTGCAAAAAATGCAGAGTTCGTTCCATTCTTTGGCGTACCTGCCGCAACGCTGACCGCATTGCCACGGCTTGCCGCATCGACCGGTGCAAAAGTGGTGCCGGTCATTGCAACGATGCTGCCAGATTATCGGGGATGGAAAGTCACGTTTCATCCACCGTGGGAGAATTATCCCGGTGCAGATATCACCGCAGCTACGCGTCAGATGAATGCTTTCATTGAGCAGGAAATCCTGAAAGCACCGGCAGAATATTTCTGGGCACATAAACGCTTTAAGACCCGGCCGGAAGGTGAAGCCAGTTTGTATTGAGCGGTTGACACTTTGTTGCGCTTACTTTTACAATCGCGGCACAGGTGCTAAGGGGCGCCTTCCCGCACAAGAGGCTCTCACCCTTTATCTTTGCAGCCACAGTACTAATGTCGTTACTGACGATACTGTTGCTGCCATCTTTTGATGTGATAAGCGAAATTCGTTTGACGTAGCGGGTCGTCAGATAACGAATCGGAGCTCATCATGTTGACCTTGTATATTTCTGCACTATTTCCTTTTATTGTCTGCCTTACTCAGGGAGCGCAGACATGAACGTTTTAATCAACGAACTCAAAACCCGCGCCCGTCTGTGGTTAACACTGCTGCAAAGTGACAATGCCAATGCTCGCAAGCGTGCGCAGGTTCTTTGTCGCCAGCACCGCTGGGATATTCCTGACGGCTGGCAACTGCGCCATTGTCTTAATCTGGCCGCGGCAGATATTGGCTTTTCTCATTGGGAACATGCCCGCCACGTGCTGTCTGGTCAGGCACAAGCAGGTGACGATATGGGGGATTTCTGGCATGGCCCGGAAGTCGCTGGTCTGAGTAATCTCTGGTATGCCAATTACGCCGACGCAGACAAGCAACTGCAGGTTGACCCGCATCTTTATTTGCTTCCATACCGGCGGCAATTCATGCTGGTCAGCACGCATTATCTGGAAGCGCTGCAGCTGAATTTGGATGCGGGATTGTGGCACGGTCTGCAAAGAAACCTGACGCTGGCGTATGCCACTCCTGCATGGCAAGCGCTGGCATTACAACGTTTACAAACCAGCCGTGTTGGTCGCTTTGCGCAATAGCGGAGTTGACCGCAAGCCACGTTTGATTGACAGCCCCGTTGGTCATCACTGCAACAGGTGTTGAAAAATTTTATCCAGGTTTGAAAACTGGTAAATAGTCAGCTACCCACAAAAAAACGCCGGTGAATTACTCTCCGGCGTTCGTGGTTCGCAGGCTTTGTAAAGACTAAGGATTTACACTAAAAGCTCGGTTTCTTCAGGCAACAAGGTATTGGCAGGTAACGCCTGACCTTGTTTCAGTTTTTCATAGTACGGCGCAAAATCTGCCGCAGTACCATCAAATAATTCCTGGAAGCTGTTAATGACAAAGTAGGTTTCCTGATAGGTATCGATTTTGTACAGCGTATTCAGACAACGTTGTATGTTTAGATGGATATGCCGCGAGCTGGTGCCTGGCGTCAGACAATATTCGACTTCGCCACCTGAAGATAAAATGCCGGCACCATAAATGCGTAAACCTTGCGGTGTGTTGATCAGGCCAAATTCCACGGTGTACCAATACAGGCGTGCCAGTTGCTCAAGGCCACCCAGCTGCATGGCTTTTAAGCCGCCTTTGCCATACAACTGCATATAATCGGCAAATACCGGATTGAACAGCATAGGCACATGTCCGAAGAAATCGTGGAACACATCGGGCTCGACGATGTAGTTGAATTCTTCGGGCTTACGCAGCCAGACGGTGACCGGAAAGCGACGATTGGCAAGGTGTTCAAAGAAGGTCAGCTCAGGAATCAGGCCGGGAACGGCGACGATAGTCCAGCCAGTTGCTGCAAATAATTCACGCGATGTTTTTTCAAATTCAGGAATGCCATCGGCTGCATTCATTTTATGTAAGGCATCAATAAATTCGTCACATGCGCGTCCCGGTAACAGCGACATCTGCCGTTGATATAAGGCGCGCCAGAGATCGTGTTCTGCCTCTGTATAAGCCTGCCAATGTTGTTTGACGACGTATTGCGAATCAGCATGTTCATAGGCACCCCGCAGCGCTGTACCATGAGATTTTTCAGCCACGGTTGCCAGAAATTCTTCATTGCTGACGGTCATGTTGTTTGTGTTGATGTTGTCCATTGTTTGTCTCTCTTTGACAAAAGGCTGACCAGAAACCGGTCAGCCTTTTGAGGTCATTCACATCACATCCGTTCAGAAATTTTATGCTGTCGCTTTGTCGTCTTTCAGTACACCGCGACGAATCTGATCGAGTTCAATGGATTCAAACAGGGCGCGGAAATTACCTTCACCGAAGCCCTGATCTCCCTTGCGCTGGATAATTTCAAAGAAAATAGGGCCGATCACTGTCGTCGTGAAAATCTGCAGTAATAATTCACGCGATGTTTCCGTGCTCTTGCCATCGATCAGAATCCGTAACTTGCGCAAGGCTTCCAGATTTTCGCCGTGGCCGGGCAAACGACGATCAACCAGATCGTAGTAAGTGTCTATCGTGTCCTGGAACGCCACGCCACTTGCTTTCATGCCGCTGACCGTCGCATACACATCGTCCGTGCCCATGGCGATGTGCTGCACGCCTTCGCCCTGATACAGGTCGAGATATTCGGCAATTTGTGATTTGTCGTCCGAAGATTCATTGATAGGAATACGGATTTTCCCGCAAGGCGATGTCATCGCTTTTGATTTGAGACCAGTGTGTTTGCCAGCGATATCGAAGTAGCGGATTTCGCGGAAATTAAACAGAGTTTCGTAGAAATCTGCCCATTCTTTCATGCGGCCGCGATGCACGTTGTGGGTCAGGTGATCGATGTAGGTGAGACCCAGTCCAACCGGGTTGGATTCAACGCCCGGAATCGCAACGAAGTCAGCATCATAGATGCTGATATTGCCGATCGCGCCGGGTTGTGCACCATCTTTACCGTGCCAACGATCCACGAAGTAAATCAATGAATCACCGATGCCTTTGATCGCAGGAATGTTTAATTCCATCGGGCCGGTTTTATTGTCAAAGCCCCAGGCACCTAATTCCAGCGCGCGTTTGTAGGCGGCATTTGCATCTTTGACGCGGAATGCGAAAGCGCATACCGACGGACCATGCTTGCGGGCGAATTTCTGTGCAAACGAATCTTTTTCGGCATTGATGATGAAATTTACGTCACCCTGGCGAAACAGTGTGACATCTTTTGTGCGGTGTCTGGCGATGGCGGTAAAGCCCATGGTGACAAATAATTCACCGAGTGCTTTTGGGTCTGGTGCTGCGTATTCGATGAACTCAAAACCATCTGTCCCCATAGGGTTTTCCCAAGTCTGGAAAGTCATGCGTGTCTCCTGTATTAATTCGTCCGGGTCTGCATCGTCACGTCGTTACGCGTGTTTTGATGTAGATCAAACGAGCAGTATAGTCCGGCAAATGCGCCATTAAATTTCAAAATAACCTAAAGGGTTTCTTATTTGAGCAATAATATGTCTTATTTATTTTTAATATTGGCAAATAATGGCTGAAATTCCTCTCGATAAAATTGACCGTAAAATTCTGGCGATCTTGCAGGCTGACGGGCGGTTGACGAATCAGGAGGTGGCGGAGCGTGTCAATCTGTCACCTTCACCTTGCTTGCGCCGTATTAAACGATTGGAAGAGAGTGGCGTGATCCGCAAGTATGTGGCTTTGCTCGAGCCTGCCAAGATTGGTCTGGGTTTGCTGGCGTACGTGAATGTACGTCTGGAAAAACACAATGATTTGCCCGGGAAGAGTGGTTCGCGGTCGCCACGGGACGATTTTTCTGCATCGGTAGAGCAATGGCCAGAAGTGGTAGCGTGTTATGCAATGACAGGAGAGATGGATTATTTACTGCGCGTGCATGTCGAAGACATGAATCATTTTTCGCGCTTCATGATGGAAACCTTATTGCGTCATCCGGCTGTGCTGGATGTGAAATCCAGCTTTGCATTACAGCAGATCAAAGAGACGACGGCCATGCCAGTGTCAGGCACGGTTTGACGGCGAATCCGCGAGTGTCTGATTCGCCGGGTGATTATTTTTTTTCAGAATGGTTGCCCATACCCGGCAAGTGTCTGAGCCATTTGACGGCAGCACGGGTATTCGCTTTGATCGAGTAATCAATGGCGGCGACCTGTTCTTGCACGGCTTCTTTCAGAACGCTGACTGCATCGGCTGGCAATAATTTCAGATAGGCATCAGCCTCGCCGTATTCGCGCTGGATTTCCATGCCTGCTTTCTTAGCGATATGAATCATCGTCTGATTTGACGACAGACAATGCATGTACAAGGTATCTACATCGGCATTGCGACAATGAATCGCGCCGCGTTCGAACAGCTTGGCGCCAACGCCTTTACCGCGTGCTGATTTGGATACCGAGACACCAAATTCAGCGACCGTATCTTTATCGGTAGCCTCATCTTTTTCGCTGCGCGGCGCAAATGCGAGATGACCGACGCCGACCAGCCGGAAGTTACGGCTCAGCACACCGAATACTTTATCCCGGGAAAAGTCCAGACCATTAACATATTTTTCTATCATGGGGTCCGGCAGATAGGTGCCAAAACGCAGTAAACGATCACTTTCTTCTAATGCCAGAAAATGTTTGAGTATGCGATGCCGGTCTTTTTCAGACAATTCTTTGACGTAAACAGCAGGCTTGTTGCTGCCGGAATGTTCATTGAAATTAATGGGGAAAATATCGGTAGGATTCATGACATGTCCTTACTGCAAATAGAATTTGTGCAGTGCACAAAGCATTGTAGGCGATCTGTTCTGATTATTCCAGAAAACATTGTCAATGTGAGAGTGGCGTCTGTTTTTTAATCTGTTGCACCGCAGCAATTCTGGCGTCGCGTATGGCTTCCGGGATGCGTTTGGGCTGATCTTTACAGAGCTGTGCAATTTCACCGCCATTCACTTGCTGCGCTGCATTCAGTGCCTGTTCTAAAAACGCAGTTTGTGGAAATTCTGTGTTTTCAAGGCCCGCACGACCAAAACAATCACACTCGGCCGCCCGCAGCATGTCGCTAAAACGTTGTGGTTTACGGAATGCATCATTGCGGGACAGAAAATCGACGATAGTCGACGCGCGCATTTCAAACGCGCGCCCAACATTGCCATGATCACGCGCGGCCATGTATGCCAGATCGCGGCAATCTGACGGTACTTTCAAGCGTTGGCAGACGATATCGACCAGCTTTGCGCTACGCTCCTCGTGACCGTGGTGTTTTGGCCAGAGTTCCGGCGGCGTAGTACCTTTACCGAGATCATGCATCAGGGCAGCGAACCGGATCGGCAGCGAATATCCCTGTTGCGCCGCATAATCGACGACCAGCATGACATGCACACCGGTATCAATTTCGGGATGATGTTTTTCCGGTTGCGGCACGCCCCACAGCGCATCCAGTTCGGGCAGTAATCGTTTCAGAGCACCGCAGGCGCGCAAGACTTCAAACATACGCGATGGTTTGACCTCCATCAGACCGCGCGCCAGCTCTTGCCAGACGCGCTCTGGCACCAGCGCATCGACTTCCCCGGCTGCCACCATTTCTTGCATCAGCGCATTGGTTTCGTCGGCAACGGTAAAGTTGTGCGGCGGTAAGGCGAAGCGCGCAGCAAAGCGCGCAACCCGCAGTATGCGCACTGGGTCTTCCGCAAATGCGGCAGAGACATGTCGTAATACGCGTCGTTGCAAATCCTGCTGACCACAAAACGGATCGGTAATCTGGCCGTTGCTGTCTTGCGCCATCGCGTTCACCGTCAGATCGCGTCGGATTAAATCCTGTTCCAGTGTGACATTGGCATCGGTATGAAAAACAAAGCCTTTATAACCGGCTGCGGTTTTACGTTCGGTACGTGCCAGCGCATATTCTTCATGCGTTTTCGGATGCAGAAAAACCGGAAAATCTTTACCCACGGCCTGAAAACCATCCCGGATCATTTCTTCCGGTGTGCTGCCGACGACGACATAATCCCTGTCTTGCACCGGCAGTCCCAACAGTGAATCACGGACAGCACCGCCGACGATATAGATTTGCTTCGTACTCATTTGGGTGGACGGGCATCATGCCAGGGGGCAGATTCTGTTTCGGCCCTGGCTTCCAGTATCCATTGCGCTACGGCCGGGTGTGCGCAGACTCTGTCTGCATATGCTTCCAGCGCTGGCGCTAAGGAAACGCCGTAGGTTTTAAAGCGCGTGACGACTGGGGCAAAATAAGCATCAGCGACGGAGAATGCGCCAAATAAAAATTCATGCGCGCCAAAACGTGCGAGGCAATCTTCCCAGATTTCGCAAATCCGGCCTATATCTGCCTGCGCGCCAGGGGTATGGCCCTGGCCATGTAAATCAGCCCGGATATTCATCGGCATGTCAAAACGCAGCGAAGAAAATCCGGCATGCATTTCAGCGCAGATGCTGCGTGCAAACGCGCGCGCGGCCGTGTCTTCCGGCCATAAATTCAATAACGTAAACTGTTCGGCTAAAAACTCGCAAATTGCCATCGAGTCCCAGACGGTAATATCGTTGGCGATCAGCACCGGCACTTTTCCGGCCGCCGAATATTCTGAAATTTTTGCTGTGGTATCCGGCTGATCCAGATGTATGCGTATCTCTTCAAATGGAATACCAAAGGCTTTCATGCTTACCCATGCGCGCATGGACCACGATGAGTAATTCTTATTGCCTATCACCAGCACCATACGGGAACGGCGTTCATCCATCAGCGCGGCCAGCGCGGGAAGCATTTCAGTATCTTGCATTGTTCGTAGACTCTTCAGGTATTTCGGCATCATTGGCAGACATGCCTTTGGGCACGACGATGCCGAGACGGGCTTTCAGCGATTGTGGTTTTTTCTCGAACAATGCCGCGTAGTAGGTTGCATTGGACAAGACATTTTTGACGTAACCACGGGTTTCCGCAAACGGAATGGTTTCCGCAAAAATGGCGCCTTCAACTGGGCGCGTCAGCTTTGCCCGCCACGCGCGCGGACGCCCGGGTCCGGCGTTATAGGCGGCGGACGCCAGCGCCTGTGAACCACCCAGATCGGTCAGCACCATATTGAGGTAATTGGTACCGAGAGCGATATTCGTATCGATATCATTGACCTGTTCCGGCACGAAATTACCCAGGCCAATTTTTTTGGCGACGTAGCGGGCCGTCGCTGGCATGATTTGCATCAATCCCGATGCGCCGACATGCGATTTCGCATGCATGACGAACCGCGACTCCTGACGGATCAGACCATATACCCACGCCATATCGAGCCCGAGCGCCTGTGTGGTTTTGTACATGCTGTCGTTGAACGGCGTAGGGTAGCGCTGGTTGAAATCGAATTCGCCCCGGGTGCGGTCAGAGGTATTCACCATGCGGTCCAGCATATTGTTTTTACGCGCCAGTTCTGCGGCTGCCAGATGCTGCCGCTCTGTCATTTTGCGTAATTCCCAGTTCCATTCCCGCGTGCCTTCGAGCCGCAGATTCATGGAATAAAATTTCAGCGCTCGTTGTAAATTCGGATTGCGCTCCACCGCCGCCAGTTCATCGGCAGTGACAGGTCTGGAAGTCAGAGGCACGCCGACTTTCTGACCGTTTTCTTCTAGCGCGAGTTGGCCATAGAAATGAATCTGATCGGCGATGCTGGCAAATAACTGCCGCGCTTCTTCGTTTTTTCCTTCGGCTTTCAGTGCGCGTCCCAGCCAGTAAATCCAGGCCGGTTCATTTTTCAGTGAGGCAGGCATCAGCGCGATTGTTGTCTTAACGATTTTCCAGTCGCCTTCACGCAATGCAGTACGCACCCGCCATTGGTAGGCTTCCTGCGACAAGGTGGCGCCATCCGCGCGTACCCAGTAAGCCAGCGCTTCCGGTTCTAATTTCAGCGCCGACTGTAAGGCAATTTGCGCCCACGCATTCGCGCGCTCGCTGTCGTTGAGTTTGGCGCTGAAGCGGGATAATTTTTCTGCGGCGTCTTCGGGGTCTGATTTCGCTGCGCGACCCAGCGCGATGACGAACAACTCTTTGGAAATCCGGTTATTTTCCGGCCCGGCTTTTAACAGACTCGCAGGTTTTTCCAGTGCCGCGCTCAGCTTTTTCTCCGGCAAATCCAGTAATTTCCCCAGGCGTTGTGCCAGTGGTACGGCACCGTATTCTGCTGCCATGCGTATCTGTGTCCACAAATCCGCCTGACTGAGCTGGCCATTTGCCGCCAGATAGCTCACCAGACTGTAACAGCCCTCGCCATAATCACGCGGCGCGTTCAGCAAGGCTTTGGCGTCGTTGGCGACTTTCTGCTGCTTATATGCTTTTGATAGCAGGGCGTAACAGCGCAACTGATTATCGTCAGCCACCACAAACTGCGGATATTGCTGATCAAATAAATCCCATTCGCCGCGCTTGCCTAACAAAGATAACCAGTCATTGCGCAAGCGGTCTGCGATCGCGCTGCCTTCGTATTTGCTGATAAATTCGCGGAATTCTGTATTCGATGCGCGCTGCAGATGCGAGCGCAGGCGGTAGTAATCGACATACGATGGAATTTCATATTGCGCAAGTGCCGGCGCATGTTGCTCGGCACTTGCCGCATCTTCATGCAAGCCTGCATCGCGTAAGGCCATGAAGCGATCATCATCATTGATGAAACTCTTTTTGGGAGAGGCCGCATACGCACTGGGTAAAACACTCAAACCTGCTAAGATCATGAGGCTACATTGCGCTAATTTATTTTTCACAGACATCTTTGCATCGCTATCAAAATCTATTTCTGACAGTATGACACAGCCACCTCTGAGCGGACACTCCAGCCTCGCAGAACTTAACCAGAATCGCAGCGCCTTGCGACGATATTTATTAGATTGCCGTCGTCAGCTTGACGCAGCTGTGCGCCAGCAATGGGACGCACAAATCGCAGATCATTTACTGGCGTGGTGCCGTCAGGAAAAACCCGCCAGTCTGGCCGTTTACTGGCCGATACAGGCCGAGCCGGACTTGCGTTCCTGCTACGCCGCGATTGCTGGAATGGGCATACAACTCGCATTGCCCTGGGTCAGAGCGAAAGAGTCACCTTTGCGCTTTCTCGCCTGGCGCGAAGGGGATGCGATGCTGACGGATGATTACGGTATTCCTTTGCCGGCGCAACGTAATCATCTGGTGACGCCAGCTGCATTGCTGATTCCCTGCGTTGGTTTTAACGCCGATCGCTATCGGCTTGGCTATGGTGGCGGCTATTACGACAGAACACTGCCCGGCCTGCCAGATGCGGTCAGCCTCGGCATCGCCTACCAGTGCGCCTGCGCCGACTTTGCGCCGGGTGAACACGACATTCCTATGACGCAGATCATGACTGAAACCGGATGTCTGGCTTGAGTCAACTGGTGCAACAGAGGTAATTTCGGCATTTTATGTGCTTTATATACTCCCGGGGAGTATAAATTTACCCCCTTATTTTTCGCCGACAAGAGCGTGATTTTGATAAAAAAGAGGGGGAGTATGCTAAAAAACGGTGTTTTTTTATGATACGGGAGTATTGATCCGATATCAAAACAGGGAAGATAAGGGCGCAACAATAAGCTGCATTGATACGCCCCGCGAAGCGATCAGCAATGTCGTTCTTTAAAACCCCAGCGCCTTGCCATCTGGATTGCGCGAATCGGAAAAGCCGTAAAACACGCCATCGCTGACTTGTATGGTCTGGGTTTTTCCTATCACCGGTGCCTGTTTCAGATTCTGGCCTTTGTCTGTCAGGATTTTTAAGGTGTCGGCGCTGATGCCTTTTTCAAAATAAAGCTGATCCGGCATCCATTGCTGGTGGATGCGTGGCGCGATCGTTGCTTCGGCGACGTTCATGCCGTGGTCGATCACATTTAAGATCGTTTGCAGCGTGGTGGTAATGATGCGGCTGCCACCGGGGCTACCTGTGACCAGAAACGGTTTGCCATCTTTCAACACTATCGTCGGTGACATCGAGCTCAGTGGGCGCTTACCTGCCTGTATCGCATTAGCGGCACCGCCTATCAGTCCGAACGCATTCGGGACGCCAGCTTTGACGGAAAAATCATCCATCTCATCATTCAATACGATGCCAGTGCCGCTGGCGACAATGCCGCTGCCGAAATTCAGATTCAGGGTGTAGGTCGTTGCGACAACGTTGCCGAATTTGTCGGCCACGCTGTAGTGCGTGGTCTGGTCGCTTTCATAGGCTTGTGGTTGGCCTGGTTTGATTTCTGCCGAAGGTGTGGCGCGCTCAGGATTAATTTTTTTGACGAGTTCATCGGCGTAGCTGCGCGCAGTCAGTCCTTTTTTGGGGACGGTGTAGAAATCCGGGTCGCCCAGATATTCGGAACGGTCGGCATAAGCGAGCTTCATGACTTCACTGAGTTGATGTAAGGTCTGCGCGCTGTTGGCACCTTGCTGTCTGAGCGGGTAGTGTTCCAGCATATTCAGCATCTGGATGATATGCACACCGCCAGAGCTGGGTGGCGGCATCGAAACGACCTCGTAGCCGCGATAATTGCCTTTGACTGGCTGGCGCTCTATCGCCTTGTAATTCTTCAGATCGCTGGCGCTGATAAAGCCTTGATGTTGCTGCACTTCGGCGACAATTTTCTTTGCAATCTCGCCTTCGTAAAATGCTTTGGAACCTTGTGACGCTATCAGTCGCAGCGAATGTGCAAGGTCTTTTTGAACCAGCTTTTCACCGGCCTGCAATGGTCGTCCGTCTTTGAAAAAAATCGCCCGGCTGGACGGCCATTTTCCAAGATGCTCACGTTCGGCCTGCAACAATGCAGCGAGATAAGGCGTGACGATGAATCCCTGTTCCGCCAGACGGATCGCGGGTGCGACGACGTCTTTCAGTTTCATGCTGCCGTATTTGCTGAGCGCGAGCTCCAGACCGGCGACGGTGCCGGGCACACCGATCGCCAGATGGCTGTGGGTGGAACTGCCGGGAATAACGTTGCCGCTGGCATCGAGATACATGTCTTTGTGGGCTTTTTCCGGCGCGCTTTCACGAAAATCGAGGGCGATCTGTTTTCCGGAGCGACTATCGTGAATCAGCATGAAGCCGCCGCCGCCGATATTACCGGCATTCGGCAGCACAACTGCGAGAGCGAATCCGGTGGCGACTGCCGCATCGACAGCGTTGCCACCTTGCGCGAGTATTTTTACTCCGACTTCACTGGCCAAAGCCTGTTCGGTCGCGACCATACCGTGACGACTGCTGACCGGGCTGATGATGGGGAAATTGGTATCGTAACGGATGTTCGCCGCGATTTGCGCCTGTGCCGGGAGTGGGCTGATGGTGAGACTGATGGCGACGCTGATAGCGAGGCTGAAACCCGTGAAGCTGGCTGCAATGAATGGCGTCAGCCCCGATTTTTTCTTTAGTAACACGCGAATTCTCCGTGATGTCATGTCTGGTGTGCGTTGCATAATGCGCAGCCGACAGTGTATCTGCTTAGTCAGGCGACGAATATATTTCTATCGCATATCGATAGGTGATTTGCACGTGGGGCGTGTGCGATTGACGGGCGATGCGGCGCTCTTGTGCGGATGTGTAAAGAGAGTAGGGGAGCTCAGTCCAGAGCTATCGTCAAAATAAAAAAGCCACCTCGTAAGGTGGCTTTTCAGCGGTAAAACGAAATGAATTCGCGAGAATTATTTCGCTTCAGTACCGGCTTCAGCTTCAGCAGAAACTGCGCCTGCTGGTACAGTTGCGATAGCGATAGTGATATCACCACCGTGTACAACAGCTGTTACGCCTTTTGGCAGTTTCAGACCAGATGCGTGGATAGATTGACCAGCTTCCAGTTTGGACAGGTCAACTTCAACGAATTCTGGCAGATTTGCTGGCAAGCAGGATACATCCAGCTCAACTGCTACGTGGCTGATGACTGCGCCAGAAGTTTTTACTGCTGGGGATACGTCAGCGTTCACGAAGTGCAGAGGCACTTTAACGTGGATTTCTTTATTTGGATCAACGCGTTGGAAATCAGCGTGCAATACCAATTGTTTGTATGCGTGGACTTGGAAGTCGCGCAACAGAACTTTTTCTACTTTACCGTCAACTTCCAGATCCAGAATAGAAGAATGGAATACTTCTTTTTTCAATGCATGGTACAGCGCATTGTGATCCAGAGTGATAGCGACTGGTGCTTCGGTGCCGCCGTAGATGATGCCAGGTGTTTGGCCAGCATTGCGCAGGCGGCGGCTCGCTCCGGTCCCCTGTTCTTTGCGTGCAAATGCGATAACTTTCATGGTGTTACTCCAAAAAATGCAAAACGGTTTGTCGTTTTGCGATAAAGAATCCCCGCGACCAGGGATTCATAAAAAAGCGCCGTCAAATAAAAGACCGCGCCGAAACTGGTACAAATTAATCCGTGAACAGGGAGATAACTGATTCGCCTTTGGTGATACGGCGGAAAGTTTCTGCCAGCAAGCTGTCGCAAGACAGTTGACGGATTTTCGGGCATGCGCGCGCTGCCTCGGATAATGGAATCGTGTCCGTCACCACCAGCTCGTCGAGCGGTGATTGTGTAATGCGCTGGATGGCCGGACCGGATAATACCGGATGCGTGCAATACGCCAGCACTTTCTTCGCGCCACGTTCTTTCAATACTTCTGCTGCTTTGGTCAGCGTACCTGCGGTATCGACCATGTCATCCATGATCACGCAGTTACGGCCTTCGACTTCACCAATGATGTTCATGACTTCTGACACGTTGGCTTTCGGACGGCGTTTATCGATAATTGCCAGATCGCAGCCGAGGCGTTTTGCCAGAGCGCGGGCACGTACCACACCGCCGACGTCCGGGGAAACAACCAGCAGGTTGTCATAGTTTTTCGAGACCAGATCGCCCAGCAAAATTGGCGACGCGTAGATGTTATCGACCGGAATGTCGAAGAAACCCTGAATCTGATCCGCATGCAAATCCATGATCATGATGCGGTCAACGCCGGCTTCTTCCAGCATGTTCGCGACCACTTTGGCAGAAATCGCGACACGCGCTGAGCGTGGGCGGCGATCCTGACGGGCGTAACCGAAGTAAGGAATGGCTGCTGTAATGCGACCAGCGGAAGCACGTTTGAGTGCATCGACCATCAACATGATTTCCATCAGGTTGTCGTTGGTTGGAGCACAGGTGGATTGTAAAACGAAGACATCTTTCCCACGGACGTTTTCATTAATCTCGACCATTACTTCACCGTCGGAGAATTTTGAAACATCTGCTTTACCTAGAGGAATGCCCAGTTGTTTGACGACTCCCGCTGCTAATGCCGGATTGGCATTGCCAGTGAAGACCATCATGTTGTCATTTGCGCGCGCGTTTGCCATGGCGGGACCTATTGGCTGAATTTTTTGAGGACCTGATTTATTTGCATAGACTTTTTGCAAAAAAATCAAAAGTAAAAACTAAAAAAGCCGCCGCAGAATCTATGCGGCGGCTTTAATTTTAATGGCAGGGGAAGAAGGATTCGAACCTTCGCATGCCGGAATCAAAATCCGGTGCCTTAACCAGCTTGGCGACTCCCCTACTCAACCGTTTGTCTGTCGTCCAGAATCGACCGCTATTTTAGCGTCAAATCGGCATCAGACCAAATCTTTTTTACTTCTGCTTCATTCATCCATAGGATGGCGATTCAGTGCTTTTGCTTTCCACGATGTCCAGCGTTCAGGCATTTGCGCTATCACTTTGTCTGCTGCCGATTCGTCGGCAAAAGCACAAAAAACACAAGCTCCTGATCCTGTCATCTTCGCGTTTCCGAATTGTGACAGCCATCTAACCGCTTCGTCAACCTCGGGAAACATTGCGCAGGCAACTGTTTGCAGATCGTTTTTCCAGAACATTTCTGCATTGCTGGAAAAGTCCGCTATTCTGACGATCTTACTGTCTCTTGTCAACTCCTTTGCCGAAAAAATTGCAGGTGTCGGCACTTGCACGCCGGGTTCGATGACGACGAACCAGCGTTCCGGTGTCTGAATTGCCTGCAACTCTTCACCGACGCCTTCCGCAAAAGCATTTTCGCCAAAGATAAAAAACGGTACATCGGCACCGAGCTGCAAGCCCAGCGACATCAGTTCAGTTTTACTCAGACCTGTGTGCCACAAACGGTTTAGTGCCATCAGTGTGGTGGCTGCATCGGAGGAGCCACCGCCCAGTCCGCCACCCATAGGCAGAATTTTATGCAGTGTCAGATTGGCGCCGAGTGGGCATCCGGTTTTTTCTTGTAGCAGACGCGCGGCGCGCACGATCAAATCGGTTTCTGCCGGCACACCGGGAATATCGTTGGAGCGGATGATCTGACCATCGTCGCGAACTTCAAAGTCCAGCGTATCGCAACGGTCTATCAGTTGAAATGCGGTTTGCAGCAAGTGGTAGCCGTCGGCGCGCCGACCGGTCACATGCAAAAATAAATTCAGTTTGGCGGGTGCCGGGCAGGCAAGGAGTCGTTGCGTCATGGGTTCTGTGGCGCTTCAATAAAAATGTTCAGGGTTACTTCGCCGGCACTCGTGGTGTAGCGATTTAAATCAATGCGCTTGGGGGAATTTGTCGATTCGTGCCAACTCGCGTAGCGGATATTCCAGCCGTCGCTACTGATGGTCTGATCGCTGGCTGTCAGCGCGGTTCTGCTGCCATCAGGCTGACGGATAAAGCCTTGCAGCCAGTCGCGCATGCCAGACACCGGCAGCGGCCAGCGCAGAGCATCGGCAAGTAGCTGATCCAGATTATCTGCCTGCAGCGGCATTTTTCCTTCGCGTTCAAGAAGCGCACCGTTCGCATTTTGGGTGATTTTGGCGATGAGCTGGCCGATGGGTGAGAACAGGGTGATTTGCAGGTTGTCGCTGGTTTGCTCCCATTCAAAACTTCCACCTGGCAGGCTTTGTTGTTTGTTGTTTTGTTCGTAGCGAACGGAGATTTTTCCGCTCAGGTGTATGCTTTCCTGATAGCTGCGGCTGACGCTGTGCAGTCGTTCTGCACTGTTTGTTGTTGCTTGTGGAAGGCTGCTGCAGGCACTGCTGAGAAGCGCGCCGGATAAGCCTGTCAGAAGCATGAAAATGCGGGAGTATCTGTTCATGATGCTCTGGAGCCCTTTATTTTATTGGACTATATTAAAAATAATGCATATACCCCACCGGAGTATATGCATTATCTGAAGGTCTTGACTGAGCGCTTACAGCTTCACATTCAGGCGTTCCAGCGTGTTTTTCAGGGAAGTGTTTTTCGGGTCTTTGGTGCGACCTTCACGCCAGATTTTGCGCGCCGCATCTTTCTGACCTTGCGTCCATAACAGCTCGCCAAGATGGGCGGCAATATCGGTATCGGAGCGCAATTCATAAGCGCGGCGCAAGGCTTTTTCTGCGTCATCAAATTGCCCGAGGCGGAATTTCACCCAGCCCAAACTATCCAGAATGAACGGATCATCCGGCGACAATTCGTTTGCCTTTGTGATCAGTGTCAGCGCTTCATCAAGGCGGATATTTCTGTCGGCAAACGAGTATCCGAGCGCATTGTAGGCATGCGGGCTCTTTGGCTCAATGCTGATCACACGCCGTAAAACCTGTTCCATTTCTGCATACTTTGATTGTGATTCGAGCAGCATTGCGTAGTCGTACAGCAGGTCTGCATTATCCGGATGGGCTTTGATCGCGTTTTGCAGAACCTGATCGGCTTCTGCTGGCAGACCGCTGTCGCGCAGAATCTGCGCTTCGGTTTGTATGATCTGCAGTTGTTCAGACGGATTTGCCGGTTTGAGGTCTTTCAGTAATTGTCGCGCACTGTCGAGCTTGCCATCACGGGCATATAAGTTTGCCCGACGCATCTGTACGTTAAACCACGCAGAATTGCGGCCATCAAAGGATTCAACCTTGCTCAGCCATTCTTGTGCGGCTTTGTAGTCCTTGCGTTCGAACGCGATTCTGGACAGATTCAGCAACACTGGTGTTGTGTCGCGGTCTTCACCTTTGGTTTCGACGATTTTCAGATGCTGCATGAAATATTCTTCGGCTTGTTGCGGCTGTTTTTTCTCCATCGCCAGCAAACCTAGTGTGTAAATCGCGCTCAGATCATCGGGTTTGTCGCGCAAAATATGCTCAAACTCGACACTGGCTTTGTCCAGTTGTTTTAAATCGATCAGGATACTGGCGTAGGCCAGGCGGACATCGCGCGCATCCGGGTTTTTGGCAAGAAATGCCGCCATCGCTTTGGCTGCATCTTTTTGCGAGGATGCCTGCGCGATGGTGAGTATCGCCAGTTGCGAATCGGTTTTGGTTTTCAGAACCAGTTGTGCTTCTTCAACGGCACGTTTGTTGTCGCCTTTGCTGTAAGCGCCTTGCGCTAGCGCCAGATGGGCTTCCGGCAAGGTTTTGTAGGGCGCTAAGGTTTCTTCCAGAACGTCAAATGCGGCATTTTTATCACGTCCGCGTGCCAGCAGACGCTGGGTTTGCAACATGATGACGCCGTATTGTTTCGGGTCAGCTTCTTGGAGCTTTTCTGAAAAAACTTTCTGGATTTCGGCCAGATTATTATTCATGACCATGAAGCCCAGATAATACTGGGTCGCTTCATTTGAGTTTGGTGCCAGTTCGCGCCACAGACGGATCGCTGCCAGCGCTTCGCCGGGTTGTTTCGCACTCAGGGCGATTTCCGCTGAACGCTTTGCCAGACGCGGGTCGCTGGTTTGCTGAGCGGTGCTCATCAGAGTGATATACGCCGCCTGCCAGTTACCGCGTTGGTACGCGATTTCTGCTGTCAGTATTTTGTATAACAACTCGTCTGTCAGGGCGACCGCCGGCAGTTTATCTTTGTTTTCGACAATCGTCGGGCTGGCGCCGTTCAGATCCTGATCGGCAGACAGAGCCGCTTTCGCTGCATCGCTGACATGATGGGTGTCTTCGGATTTAAAATTATGTAATCCGCCGATGCCGGCACAGGCAGACAGTAGCGCGGCGCAACTGAGGTAAGCCGCCGGACGAAGTACGGATACAATAGATGTGGTGACAAATGCAGAGATAGTTTTCAAGACGAACCCGAAATGAACTGTGGATGGCTGATTTTACGCCGAAGTAGCCAACGCGTGGGAGCTGACACGCCTGACCCTGTTTCAAATTGTACATAGCGATGACTCATGTTCATGCACATGAATGCCGCTTTACTTTCTGAACTCTGCAAAATTAGAAACTTCATTGATATAAAAGTTCCAGACTATGCCCGAATTACCTGAGGTTGAAGTGACACGTCGTGGCGTTGCGCCCCATTTAACCGGGCAGCGGGTGACCGCTGTGATCATGCGGCGCGCTGGCTTACGCTGGCCTTTTCCCGCAGATTTACCTGCTTTGCTGACGGGGCACACCATACTTGCGACAGGACGGCGCGGTAAATATCTGTTGCTCCATTTTCAGCATGGCACGGTGCTGATTCATCTGGGAATGTCGGGGCATTTGCGTATTTTGCCAGCGACAACGCCGCCAGAAAAACACGATCACATTGATATCATCGTCGGCGGGCAGGCGTTGCGGATGACGGATCCGCGTCGTTTTGGCGCGGTACTCTGGCATGCCTTGGCGGATGGCGATCTCGATCATCATGTCTTGCTGAAAAATCTGGGTGTTGAACCGCTGGAAGATCAGTTCAATGCAGAATTGCTGTTTCGCCAGACCCGGCAGCGCAGTGCTGCGATCAAGCAGGTATTGCTGGCAGGCGATATCGTGGTCGGCGTTGGCAATATTTACGCATCGGAAAGTCTGTTTAAAGCAAAAATTAATCCGAAAACACAGGCAAAACGCATCAGTCTTGCCCGTTATCGTTTGCTGGTCGTGGCGATACGCGAAACGCTGGCAGCAGCGATAGAGCAGGGCGGCAGTACCTTAAAAGATTTCGTCGGAGTTGACGGACAAAGCGGCTATTTTCAGCAAAATTACTTCGTCTACGATCGCGCAGGTGAAGATTGCCGACTTTGCGGGCATACTGTGCGCAAAATATTGCAAGGGCAACGCAGCAGCTTTTATTGTCCGCATTGTCAGAAATAAATTGCATAGGACTGACGCAATACTGCCCCTGCGGCGTTATGAATCGTGGTCGTGCTATTCGACGGTCTTCATCGCCATGGTGTAGCCAGGGTTTCAGGCAAGATGTTGCCTGCTGGCGAAACGGACATTGCTTACCAGCGATGTTTCCCAAAGCAGAAAAAAATTTTTTAGCCTGGCTAGCACAACTTTGCGTAAATCCTGTGGCATTTGTGTTTCGAATTGTGAGTGAAAGCTGGATTTACGGGTATTTTTTCGTCCATCCATATATACTTGAACGAATAAGAAATTAACCGAGGGAAACATGAGCAATCTGGTCCAAAAATTCCAAGAATACAGTGAGTGGCGCAAGGGAGTTGTACGTGCACTTGAACAGTATCGCGCCTGGACGAATGGATCGGATATGGCCGATACGGCGACAGATCAGCGACTTGCGCGCCTGATGGAACGTCTGGTTGACGATAAATTGTCGATCGCTTTTGTGGCGGAGTTTTCGCGCGGTAAATCTGAATTGATTAACGCGATTTTTTTTGCCGATTACGGTCAGCGCATTCTGCCTTCTTCAGCAGGGCGCACGACGATGTGTCCGACAGAATTACTGTATGACGACACGATTCCGCCATGTATACGCCTGTTGCCGATAGAGACCCGCGCAGAGGCACAGTCCACCAGCGAATACAAAGGTCAGAGCCACGTCTGGAAAGTGCTGCCGCTGAATATCAGTTCCGGTGATGGGATGCTGGAAGCATTCAAGCAAGTCAGTCTGACAAAGAAAGTCAGCATCGAGATGGCTAAGCAATATGGCTTGTTTGATGAAGATGATCCGGATGCCGCGCTGGAAGTTGACGAAAACGGCATGGTGGAAATTTCTCAATGGCGTCATGCCATCGTGAACTTCCCTCATCCTTTGTTAAAGGAAGGCCTGATCATCGTTGATACGCCGGGCTTGAATGCGATCGGTACCGAGCCTGAACTGACACTGAATCTGATTCCGAATGCGCATGCCGTCTTGTTTATTCTGGCAGCTGATACCGGTGTGACCAAGAGTGATATTGATGTCTGGCGTAACCATATCGGTGGTGGGCCAGGACGCATGGTCGTACTGAACAAGATCGACAGCATGTGGGACGAGTTGCGCACACCGGAAGAAATTGAAAAGCAGTTGTCGCGTCAGGTGACTACCGTTGCGCATACGCTGGCGATTGAAGAAAAGCAGATTTTTCCTGTGTCAGCACAAAAAGGGCTGGTCGCCAAGATCAACAAAGATGCGCCTTTACTGGCGAAAACCCGCTTGCCTGCATTGGAATACGCGTTATCGAAAGAGTTGATTCCGGCTAAACAAGACATCATCCGCGCCCAATTGGAATCCGATATCCATGAAATCGCTGCTACGCAACAGGCCATCATTTCATCGCGCGGCCGGAACGTCGTGGAGCAAATGCTGGAGCTCAAAGGTTTGCGCGGCAAAAACATGAATGTGATCGAACACATGATGAAACGTGTCGACGCAGAGAAAAAAGAATTTGATGCGAGCCTGATCCGTATGCAGGGAACACGTTCCGTCTTTACTCGCCTGTCGACCGAGGTCTACACCAATCTCGGCATGGATATTTTGCGTGAAGAGATACGCAAGACCCGTGAAGCGATGGAAAAAAGTTATTTGTCGCTGGGCTTGCGCGAGTCAATCAAGCACTTCTTTGCGCAGGTGCGCCTGAATCTGATTGAGTCCAATAAAAAGACGGATGAAATATCAGAAATGATGGTCGTGATGTACCGTAAATTCTCGACCGAACATGGTCTGGCCTTATCAGCACCGATGCCGTTTTCTCTGGATAAATACATCAAAGAACTGGACGCAATCGAAGTCGTATATCAAAAACAATTTAACGCGACAACCATGTTGACGAACACCCGTGTCGCCCTGATGCGTAAGTTTTTCGATTCTGTTGCGGCGCGCGTAAAGCAAAACTTTTTACAGGCAAATAAAGATGTGGAAGCCTGGCAAAAAGTGGTGATGGCACCGTTAGAAGCGCAAATCCGTGAACACAAAAATCAACTGAAAAACCGCATGCAGTCGATACAACGGATACACGTTGCGACCGATAGTCTGGAAGATAAAATTGCCTCATTCGAAGCGCTGCAAGCCGAGGTGGATGCACAGAAGCAGGGTTTGCAACAGATGCAGGACAATTTGAAAGCAGCATTGAGCGCAGACTTGAAAAACCTGAAGGTCGCGGCATAAGTCGAGAATTAATGAAACGTCGTATTCAGGCGGCTGCGGCCGCCAATTTTATTCACCCTGAATTTGTTGATCCCGATTTTTCTGCAACGGTGATACGGTGGCAGAAACAGCATGGCAGACATGGATTACCCTGGCAGCAAAGCCGCGAAGCCTACCGCGTCTGGTTATCCGAAATCATGTTGCAGCAGACGCAGGTGAGCGCGGTCATTCCGTATTACCAGAAATTCTTACAAAGTTTCCCTACCGTCTTTGATCTTGCCGCCGCACCCGCTGAAGATGTGATGGCGCACTGGAGCGGACTCGGCTATTACACCCGCGCCCGCAATCTGCATCAGTGCGCAAAGCAAGTTGTGGAAAAATATCAGGGACAGTTTCCCGCGGATCAGGCCTTGCTCGAACAATTGCCGGGCATAGGTCGTTCCACTGCCGCCGCGATTACGGCATTTTCGTATGGCACGGTGGCGGCCATTCTCGATGGCAATGTCAAACGTGTTTTTGCGCGGGTATTCGGTATTGCCGGTTATCCTGGTACCAGAGTTATCGAAGACAGTATGTGGCAACGTGCGTTGGCGCTGTTGCCGGAAGAGGGCATTGAATCCTATACGCAAGGTCTGATGGATTTCGGCGCCACCTTGTGTACCCGCAGCAGCCCTGCTTGCGGGCGTTGTCCTTTGCAGGCACGCTGTGTTGCTTTTGCCGAAGGCCGTACTGCCGAATTGCCCACCCGCAAGCCGAAGAAACAAGTAAAAGAAAAGCGCGCTGTGATGCTATTGCTGCTGGATCAGAATCGGGTTTTATTAGAGCGGCGCCCTGACAGCGGCATCTGGGGCGGCTTACTATCATTGCCCGAAGTTGACGGCATGCAGGAATACATCGCGACTGAGGATGATGCCGACGACGCTACCGTTACATTCAAGGTGATGACGCCCGCCTTGCTGGCGCTGACTGCGCGGTTTGGCGAGGTTGAAATCCGTCGTGAATTGCCGGTGATTGAGCATGTGTTCACACATTTTAAGTTGCATATTCATACAGTGGTGGCCGAGCTGACGCAACATGCACCACAAGTGGCTGACGCCAATTATGTCTGGCTGGATTTGAAGCAGGCGGCTGATGCGGGCTTGCCAGCGCCGATCAAAACTTTGCTGAATTCCTTAGCGCAAGCGGAATTGCAGCTTTAATTGTTTGTCGTGGTTTTGTTGCGGAGATGATTCTTTGCCACGCGAGGCAATCGCGAACTCATCCTCTTATCCGTGGTTTTCGTCGCTGATTTCGTTGTTTTGTCGCAAGACGGACTTTTTATATATTGTTCGCTTTACACTACGCTCCTCGATATTGTTTATTCAGGAGACCACCTTGCGAAAGCATATTTTCCTTGCGGTTTTTGGTATTTTTTCAGCCGGTGCGTCGTTCGCCGCTGATACCGTCACCAGCCCCTGCCGTTTACCTGAATTTCCTCAGGAATTGCGATGCGGAAAAGTTCAACGGCCGTTGAATCCGGCGGAGCCGGGCGGCAAAAAAATCGATGTACATTACGTTGTATTGCCTTCGCAGGATAAAAATAAACTGCCTGATGCCGTGTTCTTGCTTGCCGGTGGTCCGGGGCAGAGTGCGATCAGTCTCGCCAGCTTTGGTCAGGCCATGTTCAGCCGTTTAAATAAGCGGCGTGATCTGATCTTTGTCGATCAGCGTGGTACCGGGCGCAGCGCCTCGCTGGCTTGTCCTGAACTTGAAAATTCACCAGATGTTGCCGATGACGTGCAGATGCAAAAGCAATCAGACGCTTGTCTGGCGCGTTTAAAAACCTTGCCGCACGGTGATCTGCGTTTTTACAGTACCAGTATCGCGGTGCAGGATATTGAAGCGGTGCGCAAGCAACAGGCGTACGACAGAATTAATCTGGTCGGTGCTTCGTATGGCACTCGCGTAGGTCTTGAATTTGCCAGACAATTTCCCCTTTCAGTGAAGCGCATGGTACTTGATGGCGTGGTGCCGCCGGATATGAGTCTGCCGGCCGCTGATGCGCAGGCTGCACTGGATGGCGTGTTTCAGGATTGCGCCCGGCAAGCATCGTGCAATGCGGCTTATCCGGCGCTGGCACAGCAATGGAAAAGTTTAAGCACGCGCATGCCGCAATCTGTCAGTGTCACGCATCCTCGCCTGGGGACACCATTGAAATTCAATATGACGCATGACGTTCTTTTAAGTCTGGTGCATAAGACCTTGTATGCACCGACGACGGTCGCCGGTTTGCCGTATGCGCTGACGCAGGCAGGTCAGGGCAACTACCAGCCGCTGGTTACTTTGAGTGGTGCTACGAATCTGCCCGGCCCAGCGGGAATTAATTACGGCATGCATTTTTCGGTCTGGTGTTCCGAGATATTTGCACACCCCTTAGCGCCTCCTAAAGATGAATTTGAAAAGCTGATGACGGATATGTATCAGCGCACTTGCAAAAACTGGCCGCGCGCCAGTATTCCGGCGGAATTTTTCTCGATTCCTGCTGCACAGTCGCCAGTCATGTTGCTGAGCGGTGGCATTGATCCGGTCACGCCTATACGTCATGGTGCAGCCGTTGCGAAAGCACTGGGTTCGCAGGCCGTGCATATCACGATAGAGAACGCTGGTCATGGTTTGCTGGCGCAAGGCTGCGTGCGGGATGTGGTTTATCGTTTTCTGAACGCCAAAGAAAATACCGATGCGCTGAAAGTTGATAGCAGTTGTGTCCGTCAGATTCCACGCCCATTAGCGTGGCAAGCTCTGCAAGCCGGAAAGGAAGTGCAGCCATGATTATCGTCAACGATTTACATAAGACTTTCGTCAGACAAGGAAAAGTCAGCACAAAAAATATCACCGATATTGCGCGTATGCTGGGGCTGATGAAGAAAAAAAATGAAGTAGTGAATGCCGTGAACGGTGTCAGCTTTACTGCGCAGGACGGCGCGATTACTGGCCTGCTTGGCGCAAACGGTGCCGGTAAAACGACCACACTACGCATGGTCGCCGCCTTACTGAATCCTGATCGCGGTGACATTACGGTCGATGGCATTAAGGTGCAGGCGGGCATTTCATCGACGCAATCGCAGATGGGCGTGTTATCCGATGCGCGCGGCTTGTATCCGCGACTGACGGCTCGCGAGAATATTCACTACTACGGTTTGTTGCATGGCATGTCCGCAGAGCAGGCGGCACAGCGCACCGAGCAACTGTCGCACTGGCTGGAAATGGGCGCGTTACTGGACAGACGTACCGATGGTTTCAGTCAGGGCGAACGCATGAAAACAGCACTGGCGCGGGCATTGGTGCACGATCCTAAGAACATCATTCTTGATGAACCTACCAATGGTCTTGATGTCGTGGCGACACGCGCGTTGCGTGAATTTTTGCGCTGGTTGCGTTCTGCTGAAGGTGGCGGTAAATGCATTATTTTTTCCACCCACATCATGCAGGAAGTGGAGCGTCTGTGTGACGATGTCGTCATCGTGGCGCAGGGGAAAAATGTTGCGCGCGGCACCGTTGCCGGCTTGTTGCAACAGGCGGAAGAGAACAATTTTGAAGATGCCTTCGTGAAGCTGGCATTTTTGCAGACCGCTAATGTGACGAATAACGTGATGAATAATGTGACGATGGGAGCGCGCGGATGAAAGCGATGTTAACGATTTTTCGCAAAGAGATAAAAGATGCTTTGCGCGACCGCCGCACCTTGATGACGGCCTTGCTGAGTTCCCTGCTTGGCGTTCCTCTGATGCTGTTTATTTTCTCGACTGTATTATCGCAGGTCGAGTCACAGGAAGAGAAACGCACAGTGCTGGCGGTTGGTATCGAATATGCGCCGCAACTGGAAAATTTCATTTTGCGGCAGGGATATCAGATCAAAGCTGCTCCGGTGGATTATGAGGCCAAATCACGTAGTAAAGAGCTGGATCAGCCGGTGTTACTGGTGCCGCAGGATTTTGAAAAGAAACTGATGACGGGCGATAAAGCCATTCTCGAAGTTGCGTATGACAGCAATAATCGTCAGGCCGAATTCGGCTTGCGACCACTCAAGCGTTTGCTGGAAGCCTTCACGCAGGAAACCACGCTGATGGGCTTGACCATGCGCGGCATTTCCACCGAATTATTGCAGCGGATTGAGGTTCGCGAGCGGCGTTTGCAAAAGCCGGAAGAACGCAAAGCATCGATCACGGAAATGCTGCCGATGATGGTATTGATGGCGATTATCATCGGTGGCATGTATGCCGCGATTGACACCACGGCGGGGGAACGTGAGCGCGGCTCGCTCGAACCGCTGATGATGAATCCGGTCAGCGGCTGGCAACTGGCGATAGGCAAATGGGGCGCGGTGGCGGCGGTAGGAATGGGCGTGGTGGTGTTGACGATCTTCAGCTTTTTTCCGTCGCAGTGGCTGATTAAAAATGACACTTTGCGCGCTGAGTTTCAATTCGGTATCAAGGATGCAATTGGTTTTCTGATGGTGCTGTTGCCGTTGGCGGCGAGCATGGCGGCGTTACAGATCGCGATTGCGCTCGATTGTAAAAGCTACAAAGAAGCGCAGGTTCGCAATCAGATCGTGACCATGTTCATTCCGTTCGTCAGCCTGATTCCGATTTTGTTCCCGGGGCGTGAACCGGCGTGGTTCAAATGGGTGCCGGTGCTGGCGCAGAATCAGATGATGAATCAGGTGTTAAAAGGCGAGGTGCTGCACCCGCTGACGGTTGGTATGGCGCTTGCCACCTGCGTTCTGATTACCGTGATTTGTCTGATGTATATTGCGCAGAAAATGCGCAAGGTAGTGATGGTGTAACGCGTATTTTAGCGATACTCCCCCCTCTTTTTTAGAAAACCCCGTTGATGTCCTTATGAATAAACGGGGTTTTTATATACTCCGGGGGAGTATATTTTTTTCTAAAAATGCTCAGTGCAGCCTGCGGTGTCTGACCAGCACCTGCTCTGACTGCTGAAAATGGCGGCTCAGTTTTTCTACCATGTAGACCGAGCGATGCTGGCCGCCGGTACAACCGATGGCGATGGTCAGGTAACTGCGATTGTCGTCTTTGAACGACGGTATCCATTTCGTCAGAAAAGCCAGAATATCTGCATACATATCCTGCGCCATGGCCTGATTGTCCAGATAGCCAATGACAGGGGCATCGCGCCCGGTCAGTGGCCGCAGTGCCAGATCGTAGTGAGGATTCGGCAGCATCCTGACATCGAAAACATAATCGGCATCGAGCGGTACGCCGCGTTTAAACGCAAATGATTCAAACATCAGCGTTAATGGCGCATGCGGCATGTCGATCATGTTCTTGACCCAGCTACGCAACTGATTGGCGCTCAGGTCTGTCGTGTCGATGACATGGGCTAAGGCCTGAATTTCGGCCAGAATTTCACGCTCTTCTTCTATGCATTCAATCAGGCTTAATTTTTCGACACAAGCATCTTCCCGGATCAGCCGGTGCGACAGCGGATGGCTGCGCCGCGTTTCTGAAAAACGGGCGACCAGCGAATCAGTGCTGGCCGTGAGAAAAAGCATTCTGACTTCGTGTCCGGCCTTCGATAAAATCTGCTTGGTCTGCAGGACGCCGGTCAGCTGGCTGGCGCTGCGCGAGTCAATCGCAACCGCGACCTGCGGTTCATTCGATAAAGTTGTGATTAATTCCGGCAACAGGCTGGGCGGTAAATTATCGACGCAGTAATAGCCTGCATCTTCCAGTACATTCAGCGCGACCGATTTTCCTGAGCCGGAAATACCGGAGATCAGCAGGATTTGCATGTCAGTCTCCCGCCTCCATCGCGCGGCGCTGGCGTTCCATGAAATCTTCCAGTGTATTAATACCGCGCAATTGCAAGATCGTATTGCGTACCGCTGCTTCCAGCAAAACGGCGATGTTACGACCCGCCGCAACCGGGATCACGACTTTGCGTATCGGTAGTCCCAGCACATCTTCGGTTTGTGAATCGATAGGCAGGCGTTCGTAATTTTCTTCGAGTGTGCTGCGGCGAACCAGATGCACTATCAGTTTCAGCCGCATTTTGCGGCGCACTGCTGTTTCACCGAAAATCGTTTTGATATCGAGCAGACCCAGACCGCGGACTTCCAGCAGATTTTGTAAAAGCTCAGGGCAGCGGCCTTCTATCATGTTCGGTGCAATGCGGGAAAACTCAACCGCATCGTCCGCCACCAGACCGTGGCTACGGGAAATCAATTCCAGACCCAGCTCGCTTTTACCTAAACCAGATTCACCGGTAATCAGTACACCTACGCCCAGCACGTCCATGAAGACGCCGTGCATGGTGATTTTCTGTGCCAGTTTTTTCGACAGATACACGCGCAGATAATCGATCACCTGCGCCGAAGGATAAGGCGTAGAAAACAGGGCGATGTTGTTATCGTCACAGGCAGTCAGAAATTCCGGCGGAGAATCGAGTCCCTGTGCGACGATCAGTGCCGGTGGCTCACCGGCCACCAGTTCCCGGAAAAGGTTGGCGCGGGATGCACTGGATAAACGTTCAAAGTAGGCTAACTCCTGCGGTCCAAGTACCTGAATGCGACCCGGATGAATCAGATTTAAATGGCCAACCTGATCCGCAGAGGAGGCTGCATCGCCGATGATTTGTTTATCAGCACCTGCAAAGCCGGCGAACCAGCCGAGCTGCATGATGTCGCGATTGTCATCGTAAATTTTTTGTATCGTTAATTCAGTGAGTAAGGGCATGGATAAGCAATAAAAAAATCAGACGACAACAAAATGGTGTGTCAGGAAACGGCGGAAACGTCCGGACGCCAGGCAAGAATTTTTTCGTGCACGACGCTGGCGCTGGCTTCTGCGTTTAATTCGTCACGGAAGCTTTCATTCGACAACATCTCGGCAATTTCTGACAGTATTTCCAGATGTTGTTGCGTCACATTGTCTGGCATTAACAGGAAAATCAGCAGTTTGACCGCCTGCCCATCCGGTGACTCAAACGGAATGCCGTCTTTCAGTCTGACTAATGCTGCGATCGGAGTTTTCAAACCCTTGATGCGTCCGTGCGGGACGGCAACGCCGTGCCCCAGTCCGGTGGAACCTAAGCGTTCGCGCGCAAACAGATTATCGGAGACGGTAGAACGGGCGATGCCGCAATTATTTTCAAATAACAGGCCTGCTTGCTCGAATGCACGTTTTTTACTGGAAATTTCCAGGTCCAGCAGTACGTTGGCGAGGGGAAGAATTTTTGCGATATTCGTCATAGTGCAAGATCGGGTTACAGCAGAGGGTTTGGTGTGCAAAGGCGAGTCCGGTGCGAACCGAATTATAGGCTGCTTTTGGAGGGGGCGGCAAATTAGCGCAACTTCACTGCTGTCTGTTGTTCTTCAACAGTTTTTCAAACTGCTCAGCGGGTAAGGGCTTACTAAAATAATAGCCCTGCATTTCCTGACATCCGGAGTCGGTCAGGAAAAACATTTGCTCTGCATTTTCCACACCTTCGGCGGTAATACTCATACCCAATGCGTTGGCCATCGCAATAATCGCGTGCGTGAGGACGACAGAATCCTGATTTTCCGGAATTTTACTGATAAAGGAGCGGTCAATTTTCAGGTTGTCGATAGGGAAGCGTTGTAAATACGATAAAGAGGAGAAGCCGGTACCAAAATCATCGAGCGAGATACTCACGCCCAGCGCTTTGATTGCGTTAAACATCGGCAACAGGCGATCAATCTCACCCATCAGCAAACCTTCGGTGATTTCCAGTTGTAAAGCCGAAGGCGGTAAGCCGGATTTTTGCAGGGTTGCAGCAATAAAATCGCACAACGTCACATCCTGAAACTGACGCGGAGAAATATTCACGCTGACCACCAGATCGGGAACCAGATTGTCCCGCCAGTATTTTGTTTGCTGGCAGACTTGTTCCAGTACCCAGCGCCCTATCGGCAGAATCAGTCCAATTTCTTCAGAAATTGGTATGAACTCATTCGGAGGAATTAAACCCTGGCCGGGCATTTGCCAGCGTATCAGGGCTTCAGCACCGACGATACGCGATGTTTGCAGAGAAATTTTAGGCTGATAATAAACGAGGAATTCCTGCTCGGTCAGCGCCCGTCGCAGATTCGTTTCCAGCGTGTACCGATGCTGGGCGCGAGTATTTAATTCCGTTGTAAAAAACTGATAGTTATTCCGGCCTGATTCTTTGGCGTGATACATCGCGGAATCCGCGCACAGCATCAGCGTAGAGGCATCCAATCCATCATGCGGCGAGATGCTGATACCGATGGAAGTGCCGAGATAATATTCATTGCCATCGATGATGAAAGGATCGCGCATTCTTGCCAGAACGCGTTCGCTGAGGTCGCGCAGGTATTGCACATCTTCGACATTTTCGGCAACGATCACAAATTCATCGCCACCTAAGCGGGCGAGCAGATCGGTGGTGCGTATGCATGAACTCAGGCGTTTTGCAACATCGCGCAGCAAGCTGTCTCCGGCGGCATGTCCTGCCGTGTCGTTGACGTATTTAAAACGATCGAGATCCAGAAATAATATCGCCACGCGTTGCTTTTTTTGCTGCGAATCAGTGAGCGCCCGGGTCAGTCTTAAATTCAGTTGATGGCGGTTCGGCAGGCCAGTCAGCGCGTCAAACGATGCCATGAACTTTAACTGCTGCTGCGTTTCCCTGACTTGGGTGGTATCGGTGAACGACAGTAAAACGGCAGAAACGGAAGTGCTGCGGTTTTTAAAAATCGGGAAGCAATTGATCAGTAACCAGACGATAGAACCATCACTTAATTCCACGCTGGTTGATAAATTCAATATCGGTTTGCCGGTGCGAACAACGGTAGAAGCCGGATCGTCACCGAGTCGGATATCTTTCCCATCCTCGCTCATCAGGCGTTTGAAGTAACGGTGGCGGCGACTAATTTTAGTAATATCGTCTATCTTTAAAATTCTGAGTGCGCTGGGGTTACTGGTCAGGATTTGTCCTCCTGGCGCAATCACCATAATGCCTTCGGACAGATTAGTGACAACGGAGCGATAGCGTTCTTCGCTTTCTTCCAGCGTTTGCTCCATGTTCTTTTTATCGATCGCCAAACCGATCAGATCGCAGGCATCAATGATCATGGCCTGCTCATCCTCACCCGGGCTGTGCCGGTGCCGGTAATAGACGTCCACCGTTCCCAGCACGCTGTTAAAAGCGGTACTGATAGGATACGACCAGCATGCTTGCAAACCATGTTCCAGCGCGCTGGCTTTGAATTTTTCCCACATCGGACTATGTGCGATGTCCTGAACGATGGTCAGGCGGTTGTAATGGACTGCGGCGGCGGCTGTACAGCTGTCTGTGCCAACTTCAATATTGTTGAGCAGGGAAGTGAATGTTTCCGGCAGAGAGGGCGCGGCACCTATCGTGATTTGCTTGCTGGAATGATCAAACAGGCTGATTGCGCAAAGGGCGTTGTTGTCCAGCAAGCGTTCCATGCGGTCACAGACATCTTCCAGTATGTGAACCAAGGGTTTGTCCAGCGCTATCATCTCGAGAATCTCTTTCTCGTGATGCAGTGCTTCGTGAATTCTGCTGGCTTTTGCGTCTAGGGAGTTATTCCCGTTGCGGCTGAATACCTGAAGACCATGCCGGTGCGTTTCACGGGCACTTAGCAATATTGCCGGCTGCCCCTGATAGTCAAAGCTAACGCTGCGGACTTCAATTTCTTGTTGTTGACCATCGAGTGCGATGCATTGATAAAAGTGCAGATCGTCGTGATTGCCGGGTGTCGGTATGATTCCCCCGCCGGGTTGCCTGGCGAGTAAGAAGGCCTCAGGCTTTAAGCCCAGCACTTGTACCAGATCAGCGGCTTTTATTAAAGCCAGCCCGGCAGGATTTGCATAAGCGATGCGATTGTCGATCAGGACATAGAAGGCGTCAGGATGCTGTTCCAACAAGGTTGCATGCCATTCGTCATCAAGGATGTACGCAGGAATGTTGCTACTCAGGAGTGGTGGAGGCAATTTCACGACAACAATTCTGGAATCTGTTCGAACTTCGGTTGTTGCACTATGGCAATGTACGCCATCAATAATGACAAACTCTTAGTCGCTTCGTCAATTGTTTAGTTCAAATCCAGACGCACAAATAACAACAAGACGTCGCCATTCCCTTTATTTTGCGAGATGCGCGGCACATAGGATGCCATTAATTTACTTTTGCGGGTACCGATGGAGGCAATCGGTAATACTGCCGGAAACGGAACGCCTGAGAAGTAATCGGCGCGGCTGATTAACAAGGCGGTAGCACCAACGCCGACTTCCAGTTTTTCAGACAGCGGCTTCATCCATTGATAGGCATAACCTGCCATCGGTTGCGGTTTGAAATGAGAATCAGAAATAATCATTGCGTACAACAATTCTTCATTGTCTTTTTCATTCCGTATCGTTTTGGCAAAACCTAAACCCCATGCGCGTTCATTCAATTCTGCGAGGCGCTCACGGGTGTATGTGTTGCGGCCATGATGAGCGTAACCGGATAGCAGTAAAGACAAATCACCTTTGTCGAGAATATTTTCAGCTTTCGCTTTGCCGCTGTCCCACCAGCTTTCGTCTTCTTTTTGTTGCGCATGAACAGTGCCGCTTAATGCCATCAGCAAACCTGACATGCAAAAAAAACGATGTAAAAATGAGATTTTAGAAATAGACATAATCAATTCAGAAAAATATAAAAATGTGCAGAGTTTCCTGTACTGCTTCTTATTGCCGCGCGTTCCGGTCATTTGCAGGTTTTTTTCCGGTCGAGAAATTACTGCGCCAGGGATTGATATCAAGTCCGCCGCGGCGGGTATAGCGTGCATAAACTGATAACTTCTGCGGTTTGCAGTGGCGCATGATATCAACAAAAATACGCTCGACACACTGTTCGTGAAATTCGTTGTGATTACGGAAACCGATCAGATAGCGCAACAGACTTTCCTGATCAATCTGCGCGCCGACATAGTGAATCTGTACGCTGCCCCAGTCTGGCTGACCAGTCACCAAACAGTTGGATTTCAGTAAATGAGAAATCAGCGTTTCTTCAACGATCGCTTCTGCCTGATTGGCACGCAGCAATTCCGGTGCAGGCGTGTAAGAATCGACTTCGATATCAAGTCTGTCGAGCAGAGTACCTTCAAGTTCTGCCATCGTCAGCGAGCCAAAATTGTCTGACAGCGTCAGTTGCACATGCACAGGCGCACCAGCTGCCGCAGATAAATCGGCTTGCAGCAAGCTGATTAATGCATCGCTGCCGGCCAGTTTTGTCTGATTAAACGAATTCAGATACAGCTTGAATGACTTCGATTCGATGATGTTTGGCGAATCTGCCGGCACCGTGACCGTGGCAATCGCGACTTGCGGTTTGCCGCGTAAATTCAGCCACGACACCTCGTAGGCATTCCAGATATCGATGCCAAAGAAAGGCAAGGTATTACCGACGCCTATCTCTTCGCGTTTACCCGAGCGGGGAATCGGAAACAGCAGCGAGGGATCATATTCTGCTTTGTAGGTGGCGACTTTCCCGAGTAAAGATTGCTCGGGCAGATTACCGGATGTTGATTCAGTCATTGCAAAGTCAGTTTGGCTTTTGGCCTAAAAATAATTGATAGACAGGATTATTGCTTTCATCCCAGTATTGATAGCCGAGTGTCGATAAAAATTCGCGGAAAGCACGCATTTCTTTTTTCGGTACCTGCAATCCCACCAGAATCCGCGCGTAATCCGCACCATGATTACGGTAGTGGAACAGGCTGATATTCCAGTTCGGCGCCATGCTATTGAGGAAGCGGGTCAGTGCGCCAGGGCGTTCTGGAAACTCAAAGCGGTACAGTAATTCGTTTTCCGCCAGTGCACTTTTACCGCCGACCAGATGGCGGATGTGCATTTTTGCCAGCTCGTCATCGGTCAGGTCTAACGTCGGAAAACCATGCTTTTCAAAATTTCTGGCGATTTTGCCAGACTCGGCGCGACCATTGACTTGTATGCCAACGAAGATATGCGCGTTTTTCTCGTCGTTGATGCGGTAATTAAACTCAGTGACGTTACGGTCACCGACCAGTTCGCAAAAACGCCGGAAACTACCACGTTCCTCTGGAATAGTAACGGCAAACACGGCTTCGCGCGCTTCACCGACTTCGGCACGTTCAGCAACGAAGCGCAGGCGGTCGAAATTCATATTCGCGCCGCAGGCGATGGTTACCAGTGTTTCGTTTTTCAGTGGCTTTTTATTCGCTTTGGCGCGTTCGATATACGCCTTGCAACCAGCGACCGCCAATGCCCCGGCAGGTTCAAGAATGCTGCGGGTATCCTGAAATACATCCTTGATCGCGGCACAGACGGCGTCGGTATCGACAGTGATGATCTCGTCGACGTACATTTTTGCCAGTCTGAAGGTTTCTTCGCCGACCAGCTTGACCGCGGTGCCGTCAGAAAACAAGCCCACATCGGTCAACGCTACGCGTTTGCCCGCTTTCAGGCTGCGTGCCATTGCATCTGAATCGACGGTTTGCACGCCGATAATTTTGATTTCCGGGCGTATCGCTTTCACATACGCCGCTACACCAGAGATCAGACCGCCACCGCCAATAGCGACAAAAATCGCATGGATAGGTGCAGAGTGCTGGCGCAAAATTTCCATGCCGATAGTGCCTTGTCCGGCGATCACGTCAGGATCGTCAAACGGATGCACAAACGTCAATTTACGTTTCTTTTCCAGCTCAGACGCATAGGCTGCCGCGTCTGAATACGAATCCCCAAACAGCACAATCTCGACATTCTCACCACCATGCGCACGAACCGCATCAATCTTGACTGGCGGCGTAGTGGTCGGCATCACGATCACCGCTTTACAACCGACGCGTTTCGCACTGAGGGCGACCCCCTGCGCGTGATTGCCGGCAGAAGCGCAGATGACACCGCGTTTGAGTTGTGCCGGTGTCAGATGGGCGATCTTGTTGTAAGCGCCGCGCAATTTAAAGCTGAAGACACTTTGCATATCCTCACGCTTGAACATAATTCGATTATCCATCCGCGCTGACAGGCTGGGAGCGAATTCCAGCGGAGTTTCAAATGCAACGTCATAGACGCGCGCAGTCAGGATCTTTTTCAGATAATCAGTGCTCATATGCTTGAGAAAGTGAGTGGGATGGTGGGAAACATGGCTCCTATTATAATGGATGTCATTTCAGCTGACCTTTGGAATGACATGATAGAAGCAGGTGTGCAATGGTTGTTTAGCGTATTAGCTCTACCCAAAGTAGGGCTCAGCTCCGTATTTATTATCAGTTTTATTTCTGCGACGCTGATTCCTATGGGCTCGGAACCCGCCGTATTTGCGGTGATTAAAGCCAACCCTGAATTATTCTGGCCTGCGATGCTGGTCGCGACTCTGGGTAACACGCTGGGTGGCGTTGTTGATTATGCGATGGGCTATGCCGCGAACCGGGCATTTCATCATGAACGTCAGAGTTTCTGGTTTGCTTGGTTACAGAAATTCGGTGCGAAGACTATGTTGCTCTCCTGGCTTCCTGTCATCGGTGATCCTATCTGTACGCTGGCCGGGTGGCTGAAGCTGCCTTTCTGGCCCAGCATCGCCTACATGGCACTGGGAAAATTCCTGCGTTACCTGACGGTCAGTTCTTTACTGCTCAGTGTGCCGGATGGTTTCTGGCACAGTGTTGCCAAGTTCATTTTTTGATCTGTCGTATTTCATGCAAATTTAATTTTCCTACGCTTGAACAGCGCTGAGAAGCGTTGAGAAGAGCAGATTTTTATCTGAAAAATGCCGTCGTTTTACAGGCTTGTCACAATTGGCGAATATGATCGTCAGTCTTCAGCATATCAATGCTTTTTTTAGCTGACGGGTTGTCAGGATTATTCGCCTGGCGTTGCGGAATAGGCATGCTCAACACAAGGAAATGAAATGCAAGACCGAGAAGAACTGATAAGCAAGCAACCACGCCGGGGATTTTTGCAAGGATTGGTCGCTACGGCGGCGGGTACCGCTCTCGCTGCCCCAGCCATAGCAAAACCAGCGACGACAGTGGCAAATGTGTATCTGGATGCGGCGAAATGGGCACCGCGTAACCGTGAAATGGTGACAGCGCTGATCGCCAAGCATGGCGTCAGCAGCAAGACCTATAACCCTAAACGCAAGCCCTATGCAGTGTTTGACTGGGATAACACCAGCATCATGAATGACTGCGAAGAAGCTTTGCTTATGTACCAGATCAACCATCTGGCCTTCAAACTCAGCCCGACAGAATTCTCTGCGATCATTCGTCAGAATGTTCCTGCCGGGAACTTTGCGGCTGACTATAAAAATGCGTCAGGCAAAGTGTTGGATCTGGCAAGTATCTGCGCTGACCTCGACAGCGATTACGCATTCCTGCATGCGAATTACAAAGGCATGGCCGGTAGTCGCACGTTGGAAGAGATCGTAGAGACGCCACAATTCCAAGATTTCCGCGCCAAATTGTATTTCCTGTACGAAGCGGTCAATGATACGCATGGCGTGAATGTCGGTTATCCATGGGTGATTTACTTCTTTGCCAATATGACCGTATCTGAAGTCAATGCACTGACCGAGGCATCGAATGACGCCAATCTTGGCATGAGCCTGACTAAGACCAAATACACCAGCCCGGCATCTTTGCCCGGTGTGGCCGGTGTCATCACGACTGCCCATTTTCACGGCATACGCTTATGCACAGAAATCGCGACACTGATGGACACCTTCCGTCATCATGGTTTCGACGTGTATGTTAGTACCGCTTCGCTGGAAGATGTGGTTGCTGTATTTGCGACCAATCCTAAGTACGGTTATCACGTCAAACGCGAGAATGTCCTGGGTTTGCGTCTCGAACAAAACGGCGACGTTTTTAAAAACGCCTACCGCAAAGACTGGCCTTTGAATTGGGGCCCGGGTAAAACTGCGGTCATCAAGCGCGAGCTGGTCGCGCAAAAAGGCTATGGTCCGGTGTTTGTTGCTGGCGACAGCGACGGCGATTACGATATGTTGCGTGACTTTCCGGACACCGAAATTGGTCTGGTCGTCAACCGCCTGAAAAAAGGCAAAATCGGTGAATTATCGAAGGCTGCAGCTGAGGCATTGAAAGAAGTGCATCCTCGCTTCTTATTGCAGGGGCGTCAGGAATCGACAGGCAACTGGCTGCCAGTCGAAACCACCTTAAAATTAGGCAAAACTGCAGCAGCATTGTTAGGCTGATTCAGCGAATGATGTTTGCCGGCTGAACGTAAAAAATCCCGGGTACTCTATGCGGCTCCCGGGATTTTTTGATGTGCTGACAATAAGATGTCAACCGCAGTTACTTAAAAAGCGAACGCTAACATGCCGTACTGGCTAGACGACCGCAACGCAAAGATGGCTGCTAGCTTTGTGTATATATTGAGTGTTTTATAATCGGCCTCGCCGGTTCAATATCTGACAGGTTAGATGAAAAAGCAAAATTAAGAGAATCTGGCTCCAGAGTATTCATCCGACGGTGAGCTAAATAACAAGGCATGCTTATCGAGCTAAGAGTTCAGATTCCTTCTAGTAAAGCAAAACATCATGTCTAATATCGCAAAGTTTGGTCTCAGGACTTCCTATGATTTGTACGACAAGCTCAAGTACGACTCCGAGTTGCTGTTACGGCGTCGAAAGCGGAGCGCAGAAGAGCGTCGCTTGGAAGAATTTGAGGCGTTCAATTTCTTCATTACCGCTTGGCATCTATACAAAGATTGGTTGCAGGGAGATACCCTGAATAAGCCCAAATATTCTCTAGAAAAAATTCAGGAGGCAAATTCGAAGTTTATCGAAGTCAAAGATGTGATGCGGGACATCGCAAACGGTAGTAAACATTTTGAGCTGAATGCGCCTGCCAAGGTTGCCGTGGGTGAGCGTGAAATAAGCTCATGGTATTCGTATTTTTTCGGTCCCCAGTTTTCTATTGAGACGAAGTCGTTTCATTTTTTAATGTACGAACTGGTGGGCGTGATAATGGACTACTTCAGATGGATTTTCGATGACTCGGAACTGGTTGTGTTTCCATCAAAGCTAATTGAGAAGCTGGAGAAGGCGCGCGAGGTTCGAACCGCACGCAAGAAAACACAAGGATCTATTTGATTTTAAGGTAATTAGACGCGGAGTTAGTAGATGTAGAATGCGCTATTCATCCTGACTGTCAGGATATAAGCAATGAAAATTAACTCAACTGTGACATTGAGCGCAGGATACGTCTCATGTCTCCCCGCGATAAAGTAATGAACAGCTTGCAGTGCCTTTACTTCATTAAGAATCCTCACTCATAAATGATCAGATTTTTCCATCAGTGAATTTGGTCTGGCGATTAAATTTTCATTTATTTTTCTCGAAATTTAACCTTCAACGAAATAAACTTTGGTGAATAGCCACAAAACAGGCTCATAGCCGTACAAACTTCAAGGCTGTTGCCGCGTGGTGCATCGCAATAAGTTAGAATAAGCCTTTGAGAAACCTCAGACGGATGTAAGGCATTGAGCTGGCGGTGGTTTGCCGGCAGTTTGATTGCGTTGTCTGTCATCGCCAAACCACGCCATACATGAACGCTCCAGTCCAGATACCTCACCTGCATGCCGAGTCGCCGCAGGGCGCTTTGCCTACCCGTGTCCGGGAAATTCCCTATAACTACACCTCATTTTCTGATCGTGAGATTGTGATCCGCTTGCTCGGTGAAGACGCCTGGCAGTTGCTCGACAAATTGCGTGGGAAACGGCAGACCGGGCGATCTGCCCGCATGCTGTACGAAGTGTTAGGCGATATCTGGGTGGTACGGCGTAATCCGTATCTGCAAGACGATATGCTGGATAATCCCAAGCGCCGTCAGGATCTGATCGATGCACTGAACCATCGTCTGGGCGAAGTGGAAAAACGCCGTTTGAATACCGCGAACGATGACGATGCGGAGCGCAGCAACAGTGTCGAAACACTGGTGTTGGCGGCGCGCAAAGCCGTCGCCGATTTTTCGCAGGAATTCCGCGATACGTACGATTTACGTAAAAAGGCGAATAAGCTGTTATCGCGCTACACCGCCAAAGACAATATTAAGTTTGATGGCCTGAGCCGTGTTTCCCACGTCACTGACGCGACCGACTGGCGTGTTGAATATCCGTTTGTGGTACTGACACCGGATACTGAAGATGAAATGGCCGGGCTGGTCAAAAGCTGTATTGAGCTTGGATTGACGATCATTCCACGCGGCGGCGGTACAGGATATACCGGTGGCGCTATTCCGCTGACACCGTTATCTGCGGTGATTAATACTGAAAAGCTGGAACAGCTTGGTGCGGTCGAAATGACGCGCTTGCCAGGTGTGGATCGTGACTATGCAACGATCTATTCCGGTGCCGGTGTTGTCACCAAGCGTGTGTCGGATGCGGCTGAAAAAGCTGGCTTTGTCTTTGCCGTTGACCCGACTTCTGCCGAAGCTTCTTGCGTTGGTGGTAACGTCGCGATGAATGCGGGGGGCAAGAAAGCGGTGTTGTGGGGAACGGCATTAGACAATCTCGCGTCATGGAAAATGGTCGACCCGAATGGTGACTGGCTGGAAGTGACACGTCTGGAACACAATCTCGGCAAAATTCATGATGTCGAAGTCGCGAAATTCCGGCTCGAATGGCGACATCCCGGTGAAAAGCAGCCGTTCAAAACCGAACAGCTGGATATCAAAGGCCGCGTCTTCCGCAAAGAAGGTTTGGGTAAAGACGTCACCGATAAATTTTTGGCCGGTTTGCCCGGCGTGCAGAAAGAGGGCTGCGATGGTCTGATCACGTCGGCACGCTGGATCTTGCACAAGATGCCGAAATTTGCGCGCACTGTCTGCCTGGAATTTTTCGGTCAGGCACGCGACGCTATTCCCAGCATTGTTGAGATCAAAGATTATCTCGATGGCGAAACCAGAAAAGGCGGCGCTATCCTGGCCGGGCTTGAACATCTGGATGAACGTTATCTGCGCGCGGTGGGTTACACCACGAAATCGAAACGCGGCGTGTTGCCTAAGATGGCCTTGTTCGGCGACATCGTTGGTGATGATGAAAATGCGGTAGCACAGGCGGCATCTGAAGTCGTGCGCATGGCGAATACGCGGGTTGGTGAAGGCTTTGTTGCGGTCAGCCCCGAAGCACGTAAAAAATTCTGGCTGGATCGTGCTAAAACAGCGGCGATTTCCAAGCATACGAATGCGTTCAAAATCAATGAAGACGTGGTCATTCCACTCAATCGCATGGGCGAATACACAGATGGCATTGAGCGTATCAATATCGAGTTGTCGATACAAAACAAACTCGCCTTAGTCGCCGCGCTGCAGGATTTTTTTGCAAAAGGTAATCTGCCATTAGGTAAAAGTGAAGACGTTGATGGCAACGATATTCCTGCGACCGAATTGCTGGAAGATCGGGTTCATCAGACAGAAGCCTTGCTGGATGCAACGCATGCCCGCTGGACCTATGTGCTGAATAATCTCGACAAACCGCTGATCGACGCAAAAGCAGAATTGATAGCACTGGGTCTCGATAAACTGGCTTTTGTGTTTGATGAGCGTTTGCAGCGTCAGCCTGACGCCACCGTGTTTTCTATCGTGCAGGACAGAACAGTCCGTATTTCATGGAAGACGGAAATACGCGCGCAATTGCGCCAGATTTTCAGCGGCGCGGCATTCAAACTCATCCTCGATGAGTGCGTTGCTTTGCATAAAAAAGTATTGCGTAGCCGCGTGTTCGTCGCCTTGCACATGCATGCCGGTGATGGCAATGTGCATACCAATTTACCGGTGAATTCCGACGACTATGAAATGCTGCAGGTCGCACATCATGCGGTTGCCCGCATCATGGTGCTGGCGCGCTCGCTGAATGGCGTGATCTCTGGCGAACACGGTATCGGCATTACCAAACTGGAATTCCTGACCGAAGATGAGATTAAAGATTTCCGCGCCTACAAATTACGGATTGATCCTGAAGGCCGCTTCAATAAAGGCAAGCTGCTGAACCTGCCGGATTTTGCTGCTGACTTACGTAATGCCTATACGCCTTCGTTTGGTCTGATGGGGCATGAATCGCTGATCATGCAGCAAAGCGACATCGGGGCGATTGCAAATAGCGTGAAAGACTGTCTGCGTTGCGGTAAGTGCAAACCGGTTTGTGCAACGCATGTACCGCGTGCCAATCTGCTGTATTCACCACGTAACAAAATTCTGGCGACATCCTTGCTGGTTGAGGCTTTTCTGTACGAAGAGCAAACCCGTCGCGGCGTATCGATCAAACACTGGGAAGAGTTTGAAGACGTTGCAGATCATTGCACCGTCTGCCATAAATGCGTGAACCCGTGTCCGGTCGATATCGACTTTGGTGATGTGTCGATGAACATGCGAAATCTGTTGCGGAAGATGGGGAAAAAATCCTTTAATCCCGGTTCGGCTGCAACGATGTTCTTTTTGAATGCGACAGATCCGGCGACGATCAATGCGACGCGCCAGGTCATGATAGGCTGGGGTTACAAAGCACAGCGTTTCGGTCATGATTTGTTGAAGAAATTTGCGAAAAAGCAAACCCGTATGCCGCCGGCGACCGTTGGCAAAGCGCCCATTAAAGAGCAGGTGATTCACTTCATCAATAAAAAGATGCCGGGCAATCTGCCGAAGAAAACCGCGCGTGCTTTGCTTGATATTGAAGACGATAAAATCATCCCGATTATTCGCGATCCGCAGACAACGACCTCAGATACGGAAGCCGTATTTTATTTCCCCGGTTGTGGTTCCGAGCGTTTGTTTTCGCAGGTAGGGCTGGCGACGCAGGCGATGTTGTGGAATGTCGGTGTGCAGACGGTATTGCCTCCGGGTTATCTGTGCTGTGGCTATCCGCAGCGCGGCAGCGGTCAGTTTGATAAAGCAGAAAAGATGATGACGGATAACCGCGTGTTATTCCATCGCATGGCGAATACACTGAATTATCTGGATATCAAAACCGTCGTTGTGTCTTGCGGGACATGTTATGACCAGCTGGAAACCTATGAGTTTGAAAAAATCTTTCCGGGTTGCCGCATCATTGATATTCATGAATATCTGATGGAAAAAGGCGTCAGGCTTGAAGGCGTCACAGGTACGCGTTATATGTATCACGAACCTTGCCATAATCCGATGAAGTTGCAGGAGTCGGTGAAAACGGTGAATACGCTGATTACGACTGAGGGTAATGTCAAGATCGAAAAAAGTGAGCGTTGCTGTGGTGAGTCTGGTTCGCTGGCGATTGCCCGCCCGGATATCTCTACGCAAGTACGTTTCCGCAAAGAAGAGGAAATGCGTAAGGGGGCAGATAAATTGCGGGCAGACGGTTTTCATGGCGATGTGAAAATCCTTACGTCGTGTCCGTCGTGTTTGCAAGGTTTATCCCGTTATAACGAAGATGCTGACACGACAGCCGATTACATTGTCGTCGAGATGGCTCGTCATTTGTTGGGTGAGAACTGGCTGCCAGAATACGTCGCAAGAGCGAATAACGGCGGTATTGAGAGAGTATTGGTATAAACGATGAGCACCTTAATCAACCGTGATGTCCCTCCTTGTGAATTATGCGAGGTGGATGGTGGCGAACTCATCGTCAAAACAGATAAGTTGCGCGTGGTCTTAGTGGATGATGCGAATTATCCGGGTTTTTGTCGCGTGATCTGGAATGCTCATGCGAAAGAAATGACCGATTTATCGATAGAGGATCGTTCTGCCATCATGCAGGCGGTATGCAAAACCGAGCAGGCGATTCGCGATGTCATGGCGCCACAGAAAATCAATCTGGCAAGTCTGGGGAATATGGTTCCGCATTTGCATTGGCATGTCATCCCGCGTTACACCGATGACCTGCATTTTCCTGATCCCATATGGGCATCAGAAAAAAAGACCGCTGTTGATGCGGCTGCATTGAATGCGCGTCGTGCGCTGTTGCCGGCATTGCGTACAGCGCTTGTTTCCCGTTTTTATTAGGCAGAAATAATGAGTAACAGTAAGCCACAACCAACATCCCTGAACGCGCGCACCCAATCGAAGGTGCTGGAAATTTCTTTCGACGACGGTAAAGAATATTCTTTACCGTTTGAGCTGTTAAGGGTGTATTCGCCATCAGCGGAGGTGCGGGGGCACGGCGCGGGACAGGAAACGCTGCAAACCGGTAAGCGAGAAGTGAGCCTGGTTGCGCTGGAACCCGTCGGTAATTACGCCGTCAAACCAGTATTTTCTGACGAACATAGCTCAGGAATATTTTCGTGGGATTACTTATATTGGCTGGGCGAGAATCAGGCGCAGCTCTGGCAGGAATATCTTGGACGCTTGCAGGAAGCCGGGTATCCGGGAGAAACCGGCAGGGATGCTCCGATGACGGCAAAGTCGGGCAGTGCCTGCGGCCACCATCATTAAAAAAATGCGTCTTCGTGACGCATTTTTTTACGTTTGCTTACGATAAAAATTTGGCTATTGCTGAGCCTGGCAGTAAGGTGATTCATCATCTCTGATTCCTCGAACAGGCATCTTTTTACCGCAGAATCATCATTAAGCTGGGAACGATAAGCATGAAAATACGCATACTGAGCATGGTCACCGTCTGTGCGCTGGCCGCTTGCTCCACAAATGAAACCGGAAACAGCGCGGGTAAAACTGTGAGCGGCGTGCAATCCGGCAAAACAACAAAGGGAAGTGAACTAATTCCGGTCGCGTCAGCGTCTCGTACTGTCGAAGCGTACAAGGCAGAAGTGGCGCACCGTATCAGTCACCTGCACCGGCAGCAGGTTTATTCTGAAAACCCTCAGCCATTATTACGTTCAGTCGTCGTTGTGCGTTATTCAGTCAATGCTGATGGCAGCTTGATCAACGCCCAGATTCAGCGCAGTAACAAAGACCATGAGACGGAAAAGACTGCTCTGGCGAGTCTGAAAAATAGTGCCCCATTCCCTAAACCACATCCGCAGTTATTGCGCAGCGGGCGCCTTGAAGTGTCGGAAACATGGTTATTTAACGATGATGGACGCTTTCAGATCCGCAGCATTGCATTGCCGCAGCGTGCCGGATAAAAATTCCTTCGGGAAAAGCTGGCATTCCTGAGTCTAGGCGGATCAGGCCTTTGTTTAAGCGTGCCCGCTGGTTTTGATTGCATTCTCCGCTTTCTGACTAAGGTCAGGCCGGCTAGCCTTTTTCAGCCAATCTGCTGCCAAGCCAGTCTCAGTTCCCCTATAATGCGACTTCGTATAGGAGCCTTGAGATCATGAGTAATACTACCCATTTCGGTTATACCACTGTCGAAGAAGACCAGAAGGTGCATAAAGTTGCCGAGGTATTTCATTCGGTGGCCGCGAAATACGACATCATGAATGACGTGATGTCCGCCGGTCTGCACCGTATCTGGAAAATGTTCACTATTGCACAGGCAGGTGTACGTCCTGGATTCAAGGTGCTGGATATTGCCGGTGGCACTGGCGATCTGACGAAAGAATTTGTCAAACAAGCTGGCAAGACAGGTGAAGTCTGGCACACGGATATCAACGAATCCATGCTACGGGTTGGCCGGGATCGCCTCTTGAATAAAGGCCTGATCACCCCAACATTGCTCTGTGACGCAGAAAAGCTGCCATTTCCGGATAATTATTTTGACCGCGTCACGGTGGCTTTCGGTTTGCGCAATATGACACATAAAGATCAGGCTTTAGCCGAGATGCAGCGTGTGTTAAAGCCGGGTGGTAAATTGCTGGTGCTGGAATTTTCTAAAGTGCCGGAAATTTTACAAAAGCCCTACGATTTATATTCATTCAATTTTCTGCCGTGGATGGGGCAAAAAATTGCGGGTGATGCGGACAGTTACAGGTATCTGGCAGAATCGATACGCATGCACCCTGATCAGGAAACGCTGAAAGGTATGATGGAAACGGCGGGTCTTGAAAAAGTGCAGTACTTTAATTTGACGGCAGGTGTGGCCGCATTACACACTGGTATTAAACTTTAAATCGCTGACGAAGCAAAAGGAGTGACATCAATGAAGAAATTTTTACTCGCCATGGTGATGGTTGCCAGCACATTCGCAATGACGATGCATGATGCCGACGCCAAACGTCTGGGCAGTGGTGGTTCTATCGGTCGCCAGTCAAGCAATGTCTCGCGTCAGGCGACGCCACCGTCGAATACCAATAATGCCAATCAGGCCCGGCCAGCACAGGCTCCGGCCGCAGCGCCTGCTCCGGCGATTCCGCCTAAACCAGCAAGCCCATGGAAAGGCATCGTTGGCGGCCTGATCGGTGGCGCATTGTTGGGTGCAGCGTTGTCGCACTTCGGACTGGGTGGCGCGATGGCCAGCATGTTAGGTTCTTTGCTGACATTTGCGCTGATCGCCTTTGCGATTTTCTTTGTTATCCGTTTGTTCCGTGGCAATAAAGCAAACACGAATGCACCTTCGGCATTTGCTCCGCCAGCTTATGCGGGTGTGCCTTCCTCTGCGACGCCAGAAATTGGTTCACGTCTGGAGCCGCAGGCATATCAATCTGGCTCTTCCTCGTCCGCAGCGCCAGCCGCGGCAAGCTGGGGTATTCCTGCTGATTTTGATGTGCCTGCTTTCCTGCGTAGCGCGAAAACTTATTTCATTCGTTTGCAGGCTGCATGGGATAAAGCTGATATCAATGATTTGCGTGAATTCACGACACCTGAAATGTATGCAGAGCTGAAACTGGAAATCCAGGAGCGTGGTGCGACTGCCAATGTGACTGATGTCGTATCGATTGACGCTGAATTGCTGGGGATAGAAAATATCGGTAGCGATCATCTGGCGAGCGTTAAATTTACAGGCATGATCAAAGAAGCCGCCAATGCGCCGGCAGAAGCTTTTGCCGAGGTTTGGAACTTGTCTAAACCTGTGAATGGTCAGGGCGGTTGGGTACTGGCAGGTATTCAGCAATTATGATGTCAGCAGGACTTAGCCTGATTCGTATAAGTCCTGATGCAGATCGAACATAACAGGCTGCATAAGCTGTTAAACTAAAGACCGCCCGTCATTTTGTCGGGCGGTTTTTTATTAAGAATGACACAGATTGATCCGCCGGGATCTTGTTTCGACAAAGTAGCTGCTTATTGCACAAACCTGCGTCAGTCTTTTCTCAACGATATGATTTCAACTGCTCCCTTCATTAATCATTTGCTGGCACAGGAAACCTGGGCCAGAAATAAGCTCCTGCCACATGCTGGCAAAATCGCCTGTATTGATTTGCATGCATTTCAATTGCGCCTGAAAGTCGGTGTTGACGGATACCTTGAATCTGCTGATGCGCAGGCGTCTCCCGATGTGACTATCCGTGCCAGACTGAGCGATTTGCCATTGATGGCGCAGAATCGTGAACGCGCATTTTCCTATGTCAAGATTGAAGGAGATGCTGATTTTGCAAATACGATTTCCCATTTGAGTCAGGAATTAAAATGGGAAGCCGAAGCCGATTTAAGTAAAATATTTGGTGATATTGCGGCGGTTCGCATGGTCGGTGGCGCTAAATCGATGTTCAAAACCGCACAGCAGACGCATCTTAAAATTCAGGAAAATCTGGCGGAATATTTTCTCGAAGAAAACCCACTGCTGGTTCGTCCAGTCGCAGTGCAGGGCTTTGCTACAGAAGTGAATAAAACTCGTGATGATGTCGAGCGTCTCATCAAGCGCATCGAGAAACTCGAAAGGACGCGCAGATGATATTGAAGTTTTTACGGCTCTTTAAAATTATTCGCGTGACGTTACGTTACGGGATTGATGAAATCGCCATATCCGGTCTTAAAGTCCCGCGTACTGCACGCCTGATAGAGACGCTGCTGTTCTGGCGTGATTTATCGGCGCCCCGTGGCGAACGCTTACGTAAGGCTTTGGAAGACCTGGGGCCGATTTTTGTGAAACTGGGGCAGGTACTTTCGACCCGGCGTGATTTGATGCCACCTGACATCGCGGATGAACTGGCGAAGTTGCAGGATCGTGTGCCGTCGTTTGACTCTGATCTGGCAGTGGCACAAATTACCAAGTCTCTGGGTGCACATCCGGATACATTGTTTGCGAGTTTTGAACGCATTCCGGTGGCATCGGCATCGATCGCTCAGGTACATTTCGCCAAGCTGAAAGATGGTCGTGAAGTTGCCGTGAAAGTGCTGCGTCCCGGCATGAAGGACACGATCGATAAAGATGTTGCGCTGATGCAGGTAGCCGCCGGATGGCTGGAAGCTTTATGGGCAGATGGCAAGCGTCTCAAGGCAAAAGAAGTGGTCGGTGAGTTTGACAAATACTTGCATGATGAACTCGATCTGATGCGGGAAGCCGCGAACGGCAGCCAGTTACGGCGGAATTTTCAGAATTCTGATTTGTTGCTGGTACCGGAAATGTATTGGGATTACTGCTCTTCATCCGTGATCGTCATGGAACGCATGAATGGCATACCGATTTCGCAAATCGATAAATTACAGGCGGCGGGTGTCGATCTGGCGAAATTATCACGCGACGGCGTCACGATTTTCTTTACACAGATTTTCCGCGACGGTTTTTTCCATGCGGATATGCATCCGGGGAATATTCTGGTTTCGACTGATCCTGCCACTTTCGGGCGCTATATTGCGCTCGATTTCGGTATCGTCGGCACTTTGAATGATTTTGATAAAGACTATCTTTCGCAAAATTTTCTGGCATTTTTCCAGCGTGACTACAAACGTGTAGCCGAAGCGCATATCGAATCCGGCTGGGCGCCTAAGGATACGCGGGTAGATGAGCTGGAAGCGGCCGTCCGCGCCTGTTGTGAGCCGATTTTTGATAGGCCGCTGAAAGATATTTCCTTTGGTCAGGTGTTGTTGCGTCTGTTTCAAACATCGCGCCGTTTCAATGTTGAAGTCCAGCCTCAGCTTGTTTTATTGCAAAAGACTTTGTTGAATATTGAAGGTCTCGGACGTCAACTCGATCCTGAGCTGGACTTATGGAAAACTGCTAAACCGTATCTTGAGCGTTGGATGAATGAGCAAGTGGGCTGGCGCGGGTTGATTGATAAATTGAAAGCGGAAGCGCCACGTTACAGTCACATCTTCCCGCAATTACCGCGGCTTGCGCATCAGGCTCTGAGCCGGGCTGGCGAACAAAATAATAGTAATGAAATGCTTGCTGCATTATTGTCGGAGCAGCGTAGCACCAATACCTTGCTGAAAGTTATTATTTACTTCGGTGGTGGTTTGTTCGCCGGCGTTATCGCGGCGCAGCTATTACTTCATTTTTATTTTATTGGCTGAGTCATGGCAGATTTTGTCAGCAGAGATCCGAATAATTCATGTTTTTGGGACGAGCGTTTCAGCAAAAATTTTACGCCTTGGGATAAAGGGGCGGTTCCTCAGGACTTACGCGATTTTGTGCTGACAGCCACTGGCAAAATGCGAACGCTGATACCAGGGTGCGGTAACGGTTATGAAGCGGCTTTTCTGGCGCAGGCTGGCTGGGACGTGACTGCAATCGATTTCTCACCGGCCGGAGTGAAAAGTGCGCAGATGGCGATAGGGGAATGGTCCCGCCATGTCGTTGAAGCGGATTTTTTTGAATATCAACCCGCACAGGCGCCGGAGTTGATTTACGAGCGCGCATTCTTCTGTGCCTTACCGCCGGAGCGGCGACAGGATATCGTCCAGCGCTGGGCTGAACTTCTGCCTCCCGGTGCTTTGCTGGCAGGATATTTTTTCTTTGATACGACTGCTGACGCGAGCAAGAAAGGCCCACCTTTTTCTATATCGGATCAGGTCTGGCAAGAGTTAATGGCGCCTCATTTCACGTTATTGACAGATCGGGCTGTGAACGACTCGATCGCCGTATTCGAAGACCGCGAGCGTTGGCAGATATGGCAGCGGCGTCACGCGACGAATGGCCAGTAATCCTTTTTTAGCGATGATCTTCGGTGCTACTATCAGCACGTGTCTTATTTGTGATACCCACTTATGCGCTATCTGAATCCCCGTTTGAGCACTGAGCAGTTACCCGCAATTCCATTGCAGGCGGAGGCGGTCAGAACCTTATTTGGTGCTGCTGAATACCGGGTCGAATTGCTGAAACAGATTGCCAGTGCAAAACACAGAATTTATCTGTGCAGTTTATATGTGCAAAATGATGAGGCTGGTGCCGAAGTCATGGAGGCTTTGTATGCTGCCAAAGCTGCACGCCCATCATTGGACATTGCGGTATTGGTGGACTGGCATCGCGCGCAACGCGGCTTGATCGGCGAGCGCAGGCAGGCAGGGCAACAAACCGGAAATGCCGCCTGGTATCAAAAACTAAGTCTGGCGCATGCTGCAGGCGTACCAGTGTATGGCATTCCGGTACAGACCAGCGAGTTGTTTGGTGTTTTGCACCTTAAAGGTTTTGTGATTGATGATGTGGTGATCTACAGCGGCGCCAGTATTAATAACGTGTATCTGCATAAGCAGGATAAATACCGGCACGACCGTTATTTACTGATCCAGAATTCTGTATTGGCGACCACGATGGTCGATTTTATACGTCAGCACTTGCTGTTGGCCTCAGCGGTACATCGCCTCGATAAGGCGGAAATTCCTGCCACACGTAGCATTCGTAATGACATTCGCCGCTTTCGCGAGCAGTTAAAAAAGGCACGCTATCAGTTCAATGAAAAATTTGTAGGACAATATTCAGAGACGCCACCTGCGCTGAGTGTGACGCCATTGGTTGGTGTCGGTAAAAATAATCCACTGAATAAAGCGATATGTCAGTTGCTTGCGGCGAGTAAGACGCAGATTACCATCTGTACCCCTTATTTCAATTTTCCCCGTGCTGTGACCAGAGAAGTGAATCGCGCGCTGAAACGCGGAGTGAGCGTTGATATCATCGTCGGCGATAAAGTTGCGAATGATTTTTTTATTCCACCGGAGCAGCCTTTTAAAGTCATTTCGGCTCTCCCTTATCTTTATGAGGTCAACCTCAGGCGTTTCGCCAAAGCGCATCAGCTTGATATCCAAAAAAATCGGCTCAGATTACGCCTATGGAAAGACGGGGAGAATACCTATCATCTGAAAGGATTGTGGATAGATCAGTGTTACGCGTTGATGACCGGAAATAATCTGAATCCCAGGGCATTCCGTCTTGATCTGGAAAATGCGCTGTTAATCCATGATCCGCGACAAGAGTTACTGGCACAAAGAAATGCAGAACTGGCGAGCATCGTTGAGCATACGACGCTGATCAGCGATTATCGTTCTTTGGAGAAGGTAAAAGATTATCCGGAACCAGTCCGGAAATTACTGACACGCCTGAGTACCATCAGACTGGATCGCTTGGCTTATCGAGTGCTGTAGAAGTTAAGGTTGTGTTGGCGGCGAGGTATGAATGACTTGCATGGGCGGGACTTCGTCAGGCAACCATTTATGATAGATTTTTGCGAAGCTACCGTCTTTCTTGATGGCGCGTAATGCATCTTCCCATATCTTAATAGTCGAGGCTGGCGTCTTAGCGGAAAACGCCAGATATAGCTCCAGTGCATCAAGCACCATGACAGGCTCAACATCATCGCTGGAATAGCCTATGTCTTTCAGAATCGAGGGGACAACAATACTGCCTTCCACCCATAAGTCAAAACGTTTGGCCATCAGCATATTTGCGATGACCAGAGGTGATACTGCCAGTTCCAGATTGAAAAACCCTTTTTTACGTGCAGTGTCGGCAAAAATACTGGAGCGATAAGCACCGACTTTCAGTTTGCGGATAGCGTCTCCCTGACGCAGCAAATTTGCCGCATTTCCTTTACGGGTATACAGCGTGATGTAAGAGATCGCAACCGGGCCCACCAGATGCATGAGTTTTTCGCGCTCTTCCGAACGTCCTACCGTGAAAAGTAAAACGTTAGACTCATCCAGTAAGGCTTTGTATCCTCGCGCAAATGGCACTACCTGAATAGCTTGTGTATTCCCTGTTTTTGCTTGTATTGCCTTGACGACTTCTACCGCCATACCTTCTGCTTTCGTATCATTGCCGAAAGAAATCGGAGGCCAGTTTTCAGTCAGGATCTGTAACTCTTGTGCATCAGAAAAAGAACAGAAAAATAACAGGCATATCGCTACGAATGTGCGACAGCGGGTAGTGATCAGTGGGCGACAGTCAATGTGGGACATGATCATCATCAGCAGCAAATTGTTGGCAAATTGCAGTGAACAACAAAATGTGTGTACACATATTGCCAATGTAAACCGTTTACACAGCCAGAGCCAGAGGATTTCAGGTAATCACTGTGAATGTAACACATCGTCACAATGATTCTTTTTTACCGCCATCAGCCTGGCTTGTCGTCGTTGGCAGAGCTGAGTTGAGATCTCTGATTATTTCTGATTTTTCTCAAGCGGAAAATCTGCTTTCCGACAAACCTGCGCCACGCACTGTTTTTGACGCATTGATATTCAACATAGTTAATCACAGCGGGGCCCCAGCGGGTTTTGGATACATCCTCGCCAATTGACAGGTTCAGGCGTTGAATTTTTTGTCCGATTGCCCATTGGATTGCTTCTGCTACTAAGGTCGTCATGACGCTGTATTGCGCATAATCCAGATCGTAGCCTGAATAATATAAATAGAGTTCATCACCCATATTGAATGCCAGTCGCATCGCGACGACTTTGCCATTCAACTCGAGACAAAACAAACACATGCGATCAGCAAAAGGCGTATCAAGCAGATTTTCCAGCAGTGCCTTGTGTTGTGGGTGAGAAAAATAATCAGGATGTTCTATCGTCTCTTTCGCTGACGCACGTGCACCATGCAGCGCATAAAACATCGGTAATTGTTGAACGATAGCGGTACTCCCTTGGAGAACGCGGAAACTCATGTCCAGGCCGTCTCGTTTGGGCGAGTTGTAACAGCGACGCAGGGATTCTTTAATGTTGCGCTTTAATCCGGATTTAAAGCTATCCCAGTCTTCACCCAGCGTCAGTACGAAGTTAGGAATAGTGCGGTCAGTCAGAGGGAAGAGCGACTTATTATTCTGGATGAAATGATCTGCGGGCGCTTTTGCTCCGATGATCTGAAACTCAGTGAGTCCGAAGGTCTCGCACCGAGTTAAATTTTCCCAGAGTTGCAGAACTTTCTCAGCATATTCCGGTAATGTGAGGGGAACACGTAATTCGGTCAGATTGGGGTCGCCGCCGAAAGGCCGTACATAGCGATACAGGAAAAAACGATGCAATCCTACATGCGTGTTCATCAGCGGCATCACTGCAACCAACTGATCGTTATCGTACACGGCACAAATAGCCAGTTCATGTTGATGAAAGAAGGATTTGCCAGAGAAAACTTTCCACCACGCACAATTCCAGTCGTAGGTTTGGAACGGGAGCAGATAGTTGACTTTCGTCTCTAAAGCTCGCCATGCTGTTGCAAGAGCTTCGAAATCTTTTTCTTTGGTGATGATGATTTGTTTGAGGTTGTGCATCGAAGATAAATGTGGCGAGCTCACAGAAACTAAAATATTGCTTTGATTTAACTTTATCTGTTTGCCTGTTTGATAGAGTACGTTACAAACTGAAACAAGTAACTTATCCCATAAAAGTTATCTTTTTGCAAGGGAGAATGGCGAGTATCAATAGGCTAATTTGGGATTGGCGGTGTAGATTTCTCTGGTCACCATATTGTCTTATTTTTCGTACACATAAAGTGTTCTGAATCTGTCACGGTCGTCCCTTGATACAAATCAACAGCGGACGAGAGTAAGCACTCCATACTTCCTGCAGTAAAAACTTTAAAGGAGAACGGAAATGAAACTGTTAATCGACTTGTTTTCTACTGACTACGGCCTGATGAGTATTGCCGGAATCATTTTTATGATTTGCATGGGGATATTTTTTATTCGCTATTTCTTATCGCACATGCGTGAAGAAGAGCAGCAAGAACGATAAGCTGCGGATACCTATGAAATTGGTGACCTTGTGCTTTCGGTCACCTTGATTTTGTTTTAGTCGTTACGGTAATTATTCAGAATTGCGGCATATTCGCCACTTTGCCGTATTGCTTTCAGTCCTTTATTGAAGTGATCGCGATGTTCACTTTTGTGGAAACCAAGCAAGCGTGGAGTCGGCTTAAATAAATGATGTACCGTATAACGGTTCGCTGCCTCTGTTTTGCCATGCAATAACCTCGCAAAATACAGGAAAGCCCGTAAATCCAGCAAGATAACATCCCCCCGGCCGGCATCCAGCATCGGTACCTGAGAAGCCTGATCGCCTACTTCTGAATATGATCGATGGTTTTTAACTGCCATCGTAAATTCTGGGCCAAGCACTTTTTGCGCGTTGCTGAACGCCACGATTTTTTTGTCTGACAGATCAGATAAGGAATTGATCTGTAAGTGTTTATCACGCAGAGTGACAGCCACATTCTCAAATTCGATGACAGGGTCAGAGAAAAAGATTTTCGCGTTATTCACCGGAATTCCGGCAAACCCCGCATCTGCAGTTCCCGCTTCCACCTCAGTTTCCATACGTTTGTTATTCGAGCGGATAAATCTGCACTGTATGCCTTGCGTGGCAAAGGCGCGGGTAACAATTTCCGGCACCAGACCCCGACGGGGATCGTCTTTGACATACGGTGGTAACGCTGAAACATGAAACAAGAGTTCCAGTGCTTGCGCTTCCCAGCTCGTCAGCAGACAACTTAGCAATACATATATCTGGAAAAACCTCATGTCAGCCCTTATCACCGTGCTAAATAAAGTCAACGATGTCGCACCAGTGGCATCGTCTTCACGATTTAATGTTGGCTGATTCTGATGTGTAATGCAACCTGGAAAGAAAATGTGGGGAGAATGCCACGCCGTTTGTCACGAAACTGTGGCGACAGAGAACTCAGATACTGTCTGCAACGGCACCAACCTGCGTTCCGGCATCAAAACTGATGCTACCGCTACACAGGCTGGCGCGGGCTTAAGCTTTTTTATTTAGCATTACCAGGAATTGACCATAAGAAATCTACTTGCAGAGTTCCCTTAAAGCGCGGATCGTTTAAACCAAGGTAACGATCACCGGAATAATTTGGTGCAGTCGTAAGGTTTTTAGGATTGAAATTTGCGGCTGCGTGACAGCTCATACAGTTAGTTTGAACACCGACATTATTGGCAACGGTTTGTCCCTTATATTTACCCGGAATGGAGTCGGGCAAATCACTTGGGCCAAATCCTGCTTCCAGATACGGGTTGTAGCAGTAGACTGATTCCCCGACATTTTTGCCGCCAGTTTCAGGTTGTGGTGGAGACAGGGTCTGATAGGCCGCACAATGCGCGTAATGGCGCGGTGCACCTTGCAGTGCGGCAGGGCGCAGTTTTGCTATCGCTGCTGAACTAGGTGCTGGCGGTAAATCGGGGGCTGGCGTCCACCAGAAACTTTGCCAGGTCCATTCTGTAATTTCACGGCTACCGACATGCATAGCGACGAGCACTGAATAATCACCGGCTGCGATACCTTTGAAATTCTCAGTCGATTTGTTCAGCAATTCTGCATTGGCGGCATCCACTTTAAAGTGAATAAAATTTTTCAGACCATAGGTGTTTGCCGCTGTACGTGACGAACCATCGGCCGCACATTTGTTATCAACACCACCGGATAATTTCTCTGTGCCAGTATCCTGAGTATCTATCCAAACACATGTTTTCCAGTCGGAAGATGGAAATGGAACCGGAGTTTTTGGCGGACCGGGCCAGACCGATAATTGAAAATATCTTGCCTGAACCAGATTCTTACTTTTTAAAGTCTGAAATACTGGTTTCAGCGAGAGGGATGGCGCAGGAAAAGCCGGAATGCTGGTCTCATTCGCCGCCAGCATTTTGTTTAACGCAGCGATGGAAAACAGATTATTCGCGCGGATATGCGCTGCGGCAATCGGATCATATTTGACAAAGCCGAGCACCGTTTCTTTTCCCTGGGTGGTCTTCAATAAGCCGGCGTGGTTCAATTGATGAAATGGTGTGAGTACGTTGGGAACACGTGGCTTATTCATTAATGCTTGCGAACTGGCGGTCATAATATCGTCTGGCGTTTCCCAGGTTTCAAAGACGCGCAAAGGCTGCCCCTGATAGGTCTCGCCTGAGTTGAGTGTCAGTGCCGTCCAGATACCCCATGCATGTTTTTGTATTTCAATTTGTCCTTTCGGAGATTTTGTCCAGGCAGTAATCGTGTCTGCCGCGACCGGGTAGGTATAACCGGGGATTTTAGGATCTGGTAGTGGAACTGGCTTAAAAGAGCTGACAATGACATTGGATTTGCCGCTATCCGCAGGCATCGTTTGTGCCTGTAGCGTTTGACTGCTCAACAAGCCAGCGACCATCGTTGCTGAGCAGAAAATGCGTATCTGCCGAAGCTTGGTCTTATTGGAATGATCGAATTTCAGATGCGTTTTCATACCTTCTCCCTGTGATGTTACTGCGAACGACGTAAGGTTGATCTGAGGCTTGAAACGGAACCCGATAGCGTGGAACGTTGAATAATAGTGCCAGCGGGGATGTTGCTTTTTTATCTTACTTTTTATGTAATATTTTCAGTGTAGCCGGAATTGATGGAATAGCAAGTTAAATAGAGTGATCGTTTCCCCATCGGGTATCCGGACGAGCAGCAGATGTTTTTCTGAAATCAAATTTGAAGGATGCATGTCTCAAATGTCACGGACGCATGAGATTCCTGGTGCCGGTCAGAAGCACGCAGGTTTTGAATATGCGGAGTTACTTATCGCTGCGCGGATGCGGGGCAAGACCAGCGCGACGCGCGGTTGTTGGGATAGCTGATCTGCCTTTCAGCAGATCAATTACGCCGCGAAGGATGGCGCATCTGCTTACTCAGGCAGATGTCATTGATGGATAGGCCGTCAGAATCTGATGCGCAATCAGATCAATGGCGGGTCTGGGTTTTCCTTGCTTATCAACCCAGACTTTTGGTGTTAAAGCGCCGGACAACGAGACACTGTCGCCATCGTTCAGCGCAAGTAAGGTCTGCCGTACCTTGTCATTAAAGGCGATCACATTACACATGATTGTGTCACCGTCATCTGTCGCAGCACGCACCTTACAAGTCACATATGCTGAACCCGCTTGCCCGCTACGTTCTTCGGCGCTGCCGTACATGCGCCCGGCGATTAATCCATCTATCATCGTTTTCTCTTTTTTTATTCAGTCTGGTCTGTTACACCAGAGGATTCATTATGAGAAGCTGCTGCCTATCTTTCGGATTGCATCGCGGCTATTTGCATTATCTTTGCCGCCACATTTTGTCTCGTCAATTTTTTGTCAGTCTCTTTTCCGTGCGAAACGAATTAAACGCCGGATGCGGGAATAAAGCAAATAAGCGACTCATCCATCACATGCATACGTGGCTGGTGCGAATTGTGAATATCAAAAGTAAAATGCTTATACTTCAAGCCTGCACAACGACGCTGGCGTGATATCGTCTCAGCTCTGCCTTCCACACTTACTTTTTTCTTAAACGCCATGACTCTGAATCAGATTGCGGAACACTACGTCAAACTCGTCCTTGCTGTAGGTCAGCATGACGCCGGTTATGTTGATGCCTATATCGGCCCGTCATCCTGGCAAAACGAAGCGCAACAATTACCGGCGACTCCATTGTCAGAATTATTGACGCAAGCTGACGCTTTATTGCAGCAGGCAGATGCTTTGCCGGCGCCGCCACAAGATCAGCTTGAACGTCAGGAATTTTTACGTCTACAGTTACATGCAGTAAAAGCTTTTATCGCGCAACTGAATGGCAGCAAATTGCCATTCGATGCGGAATCGAAAGCCTTATACGATGCGGTATCCCCGGAATTGACCACAGCGGACCTCGATATCACGTTGGCAGAACTGGCGACACTTTTACCTTTGGAAATTCAGGGCAGCGATCTGAATGCGAGATTGTCTGCTTATAACAAAGCATTTGAAATTCCGCGCGATAAACTCGATGCCGTTTTCACTGCCGCGATTAATGAAGCGCGCGCCCGCACCAGACGCTATGTCGCCTTGCCTGAGCATGAAAGTTTTCAGGTTGCCTATGTGACTGACAAAGTCTGGAGTGCGTATAACTGGTACAAGGGAAACAGTCACAGCCTGATCGAAGTCAACACCGATTTTCCTATGTTCATCAGCCGCGCAATTGATCTCGCCAGCCACGAAGCCTATCCCGGTCACCATGTCTTTAATGTGCTGATCGAAAATGAATTAGTGAAAGAAAAAGGCTGGATCGAATACGCGATTTATCCACTGTATTCACCGATGTCGTTTCTGGCGGAAGGCAGTGCGAATTACGGTATCGAGGTCGCCTTTCCGCATGCAGAACGCATGCAGTTTGAACAGGAAGTTTTGTTCCCATTGGCCGGTATTGATCCCGCCAAAGCCGAACGCTATTACCAGATACAAGCTGTATTACAAAAGCTGTCATATGCCGGCAATATGGTGGCGCAACAGTATCTGGATGGCATGATAGATAAAGATGCTGCGCTCGCTATGCTGATGAAATACAGCCTCTCAGATGCAGACCGTTCAGCGCAGCGGCTACGTTTTATCGAGCATTTACGTTCGTATGTCATTAACTATAATCTGGGTCAGGATGTGGTGCAGGCATACATAGAAAAACGTGCAGGAGCCGAGAATCAGGCATTGCGCTGGCAGGTGCTGACCGATCTGTTGCGCAGCCCGAAAAGCGCGTCGATGATGACGGATTCTTTGTTAGCTTAAGCGAGCACCCTTGCTCTGTTTTAAACAGGGTGAAATGCTTCTGGCTCAGAGTACCATCTCCCAATTTCTTCCCGAACTGTCAGTAATATTTGAAAGAGGTCACCATGAAAACACCAGGCACTATGATATCCAATACGTCTGGAATTCCAGAATTTATCCGTACTGAACCACCTGTCGGCAGTATCGTGGCATTTGCAGGGGATGCGACAAAAAATACGATTGAATCATCAGGCTGGATGGTATGCGATGGCAGAACGCTGAACGTTGCGCAGTATCCCGTTTTATTTGCCGTGATCGGTTATCGATTTGGTGGCAGTGACGGACAATTTCATATTCCTCAGGCAGATGTTGCCAATATTTCTGCGGTGGGAGACACGGCTGAGACCAGACCCGCGAATGTCACGATTTCTCAGTTGATCAGATTTGCCTGACATTCGCTGAAATTAATACTCACTGCGTTTTACTCACGGGATTTTGTTCTATCAAGAAAATCGAAAGTAAAATAAAACCCCTAATAAAAATGCGCCTCGCAAGTCATTAATGGCTGGCGAGGCGCATTTTTATTAGGGTATAGCCTGCGGCACATCAGCACCGCGCATTGCCACTCACTGTGTCTTATTGTGCAATCAGTTTGACTGCAAAAGACTGCGTACCAGTATGGTCGGCAGCGTTGCTGATCAATGTCAGCAAGCGGTCGATATTCGGATGCTTACCCGGAAACGCTTTGGCATCGGTGGTGTGCTCTGCATACAAACGCAGCCCTTTTTCTGCCGCTGCGGTATTGATCTCGCCAAACTCCTGCGCCAACGCATGATAGACACGCACACTGCCTGCCGTGCCAGGCTTGTTTTCCAGTCTGGCGATGAGCACACCATCATCAGATAATTCCAGCGCGGCGATATGCTCAATGCTGGGTAGGGTGGCTAAGACTTCACTGAATTGCATGAGGCTTCTTTCAATAAATAAAATGGTGACCAAAAGAATCGTGGTTGTCGATGTCGGCGGATGAGCAAATGACAGCATTCTAAAGTCATCCCGGGTGCATTTCCAATTTCATCTGATTTCGAATAAAAAATCTGATCTCTATAAAACTCCCACCAAACTCCTTCCTCCCGCCGTTCTTTGCACCATGATTTTCGTTGCAATGCGTTCGGTCATTTCCTGTACATGTGAGATGACGCCGACTTTGCGGCCTTGGGCTTGCAGGCTATCTAAGGCATCCATGGCGACTCTGAGAGTATCGGCGTCAAGGCTGCCGAAGCCTTCGTCGATGAACAGCGATTCGACTTTCACGCGATTGCTGGAAAGTGAGGCCAGGCCGAGTGCGAGGGCGAGTGAAACGAGGAAAGATTCGCCGCCGGACAGCGAATGCACAGAGCGGTTTTCGTCGCCCATATCCTGATCAATCACCATCAGACCCAGGCTGTCGCGTATGCGTTGCAGACGGTAACGCCGCGCCAGCTGATGCAGATGTTGGTTGGCATAAGCGAGCAGCACATCGAGTGTGTATTGCTGCGCATAATTGCGGAATTTCTTGCCGTCCTGCGAACCGATCAGGTCGTTGAGCTGCGCCCAGATGCGCTGGCGGTGTTGTTGCTGCTGCATTTCCTGCAGCAGATCGGCGGACTGCTGGCGACGCGCATCGTCCTGTGCTTTGGCAAGCTGATGTTGCCCCAGATACTGTTGCGCTTGCTGACGTTCGCTATGCAGGGTCTGCAGACATTGTTGCAAATGGGCGATGTGTGCCGCATTGCTGTTATCTTCTTTTGAGGCTTGTTCTGCCAACGGTGCGCTGTCGTCACCGTTGTTGCTGGTTGCTGTGGTGTTGTCGCTATCTTCGGCGTCAGCAACATCTGGTAGCGGCAATGCTGCCGGACGCTGTAATTGATGGGCACTGCTTTGCTGGCGGCGTTCCTGCAATACCGTCGCCGCCTGCTGGCGTGCATTGGCAATCGCTTGCAGTGCGCTGCGTTCGGCGCTGATCCATGCATTGTCGTGCTCCAGCAGCGTGCGCAACTGCGCTTCGGTGAGGATGCTGCTGCCAATCGATGCAGTATCCTCATCGCCATGATCACTTTCAACCTCGCTGTGTTTAGCATTGGCAGCCTGAGCATTGTAGTGCGCTAACCAAGCAGTCAGTTGCGTGTGCGCGTTGATGGCTTCCTGTTGATGCTGATTGTGCCGCGTCTGTGCCTGCGCGAGTGCTTCGGTGTTGCGGCTTAGCTGTTGCTGGCTGGCGCTGGTGGCGATCGTATGTTGCGCCAACTGGTCTTTCGCCACTTGTATAGCGTTGGCAAAACGCGCGCTGATGACAGCCACGGCTTCACCCTGAAACAGCGTTCGGCGTTGCTGTTGTTTATCGTTGAGCGCGCGCTCGCTGTTGCTGAGTGCCAGCGCAATACCTTGCTGATCATCGTTTGCCTTTTGCTGCTGAATGCGGCTGCTTTCCAGACTGATATTCAGAGTTGCAATGCCAAGTTCAGCTTGCTGATGCGTTTGCTGCTGCTGTTGCCAGGCGAGGGCATTTTGTTTGCACTGCTGCTGGAAGGCGATGGCAGACGCTTGCCAGTGGTCGCGCCAGGATACTTGTGCATCGTTGCTATCATCGCTGATGATATCCGTGACGGCGAAAGCGGCATCGAGTTCATACAATATGTCGTCAAGGCGGGTGCGGCTGTGTATTGCCTGTTCCGCGTTACTCGCGCGCTCTGCGACGGTGTTCGCCAGCGCGTTCAACGCAATGCTGTGTGCTTCTTTTAATCCGAGATATAACTGATGTCCCTTATCCCATGCGGCTTGTGCGGCATCTTTGGCCTGCAGAGCTTGATAATAAACGGCCTCGCTTTTTTGTATTTCTGCGATATGGATGTGAAGCGCTTGCTGCTGTTGTTCCAGTGATTGCCATGTTTGCAGATAAGGTAATTCATCAGATGCGGCGAACGCAAACATGGCGTGTTGTTGCCACTGCGCCTGCTGGTGTGCGATCTGCTCGTGCAGGGTACTGAGTTCCTGCTGAAGTTGTGCAAGCTGCTGGCCGTGTTGTGTGGCCAGTGTGTGGTGGTGGCTGGCTTGTTCGCGGGCGAGCTGTTCTTGTTGACGGCAATCCTGCACCTGCGCTTGCAGTTGCGTGAGCAACGCATGCAATTGCGGATTGCTGTCGGCCTGAGCATACGGATGCGCCGTTGCGCCGCACACAGGGCAGGGCGCTTCATCCTGTAATTGCGCACGCAGACTTTCTACATTGTCGGCACAGGCTGCTTCCGCGCTTCTGAGTGCGCGTTCCGCTTGCTGCAAAGCGGCGCTTAATGCAGGTAATGTCGTGCTCGCTTGCACGCGCGTAGCTTGTGCGGCAGTGACCGCCAGTTGCGCCTGCTCTGCTTGTGTCTGCACGTTTTGCAGACGCGCATGGCGTTCCTGCAACTGTCCCAATAATTGCATGCCGCTGCTGAGCAGTTCGCGTTTTTCTTCAGCGCTTTGTTTGTCGCGACGGAGTACATCGATATCTATCAGGGCGAATGCCTGCGCGGTTTGCTGGCGCTGCTGATCGGCTGCAACCAGTGCTTCTTCTGCAGTGTGCAGGCTGGTTGCGTGCTGTGCCACTTGCGTTTGCTGCGTTACTTGTTTTCCATCCAGTGCGAGGATATTGGCCTGATAGCGTTCGTGGTCGGCGCGGGCAACGGCGGCTTGAGATAACAAGGTATCCCATTTATCCCAATGTTCAGCGAGCACACGCAGCGCAGCGTGTTGTTGCAACCATTGCGCCGAGTGTGCCAGACGCTTTTGCAACTCGCCGAGTTCGTTTTGCCTGCTTAGACATGCCGTGTTGGCGTCACTGCATGCGAGATCGGCTTGCTCTTTACTTTGCTGTAAAGCCTGATGCGCAGGCAGCATGATTTCTATGCTGGCATCCAGTGCTTTTGCCTGATCGAGCAAGACGGCAGCGGCAGCTTGTTCCTGTTCTCTGTTTTGCAATTCGCTTTGCGCGAGAAGGAACGCTGCCTGCGCTTGTTGTTGCGCCTGTTGTGCTTGCAGCAGTTGATGCTGCGCAGCTTCTATCGTCGCCTGATCTTGCACGATCTCGCGTTGCAGGCGGGTGATGTCGGCGAACAAAGGGCGGGCGCTTTGCACCTGATCAAGTTGTTCCAGCAAGCGCTGGCGCGGGATGCTGGTGGCAGACTCCTGCTCGCTTTCCTGCAAATCGGATAGCGCGGCTTGCTCGCTTTGTGCAAATTTTTCAGCATCCTGATGCCAGCGCAGATGCAGTTCAATCGCGGCGCTGTGGGCATCCAGTTTTTCCAGTGTCGTCAGTGCGGCAGCGATCTGCTGTTCCAGCGACGCGCGTGCTTCATCGCTCAATGGCTGATTGTCGGCCAGGCGACTTTGAAAACGTTCCAGTGCTTCGCGTTCGCCTTTGGCGCGCTTGAATGCACTTATCGACAGTGCAGAATAAATGTCGCTGCCGGTGAGTGTTTCGAGTAATTCACCACGCTCGTTATCGTCGGCTTTCAGGAAGCTGGAAAATTCATTTTGAGCGAGCAGAACAGCACGCGTGAATTGTTCAAATTTGAGTCCTATGCGTTTGACGATTTCATCTTTGACTTCCGTTTTTTTTCCGCCGATCGCCAGCATTTCTGGCAATTGATGCAGCGTCATCGTGGTTGGTTGCAAGCTGCCATTCGCCTTGTTGCGCGAGCGGCGCACGCTCCAGCGCGCACGGTAATTGATGCTATCGTTGCCGGTGAAGTCCACTTCGGCGTAGCCTTCGCCAGTGCCTCGGCGCAGCAGGTTGCCGGTGTCTTGTTGCGAGATCAGTTCTTTGCCATCCGGCAGGGTTTTATTGCCACCGGCTTTTACCAGACGCGGCGTGTTTTCATACAAGGCCATGCAGAGCGCATCGAGCAGCGTGCTCTTACCTGCGCCAGTGGCGCCGCTGATGGCGAATAAGCCTGCGGAACGCAAGGGTTCCTGTTCAAAATCGACGACAAACTCCCCCGCCAGTGAGGCCAGATTTTTACCGCGGAGTGCCAGAATTTTCATGCCTGCACCTCCGGCGTTGCCAGCAATAATTCAGCAAAGGCAGCACTGATTTCCGGCGGTGTTCCGCTCTGGTTGTCATCACCGAATTTGCTTTGATACAGACGATCAAAAATTTGATCCGGATGCAGGCGTTCCAGTTCGGCTAGTGCAACATCGGATGTTGCACTGGCTTCTCTTTGCGCAAAACTGGTGTCGATTTTAGCGAGACGCACAGGTTTGCCTTCGATCGCCTGTTCTATCGCTGCGCGCAAACCGGGTTCCGGTGCGTTCAGCCGCACGCGTACTTCCAGAAACGGCATACGTTCGGCGGGAGTATCGTGCGGGATATCCAGCGCGGTCAATGCCACCAGCACTTGCGCCAGCGGTGCCGGTTTTTCCGGCACGCGCAATAAGGCGACGGCACGCGGCACATACAGCGGCGTGATCGCGCTGACCTGATTTTCCTGCAGATCGACGCGTAATACCTGATGGCGATAATCCACTTCGGCGAACGACAAGGGCAGCGGGCTGCCGCAATAACGCAAGTGTTCCTGCTTGCCGATTTTTTGTGCCAGATGCAAATGCCCGAGCGCTGCGTAAGCGACATTGCTGTCGAAAATAGTCGCCGATAAAGCTTCGGTGCCACCGATGACAATGCGGCGTTCGGATTCTTCAGAAATTTCACCGCCCACCATATGGCAATGACCCAGCGCGATGATGGCTTGCTGCGGCTCGCGTATGTCGATGGCATGTTGCAAGACCTGACGATACAAAAGCGCGATACCTTCCATATACGGATCATTGGCCTGTTCTATGCGCGGCACATCACCCGGACGCAGGAACGGAATGGCCATACACCATGCGGCAATATCACCGTGCGCATTTTTCAGCGGTAGCAGCAACGATGCGATGTCGATGCTGCCATCGGCTAGACGCGGCACGAAACCGATGACAGTCACACCGAGACTATCAAGTAAAGGGGCCGGTGCTTCAAGACGTCCCGGCGAATCATGGTTGCCCGCAATGATGATGATCTGTAATTGCGGCAGGCGGGTTTTGCTTTGCTGCAGAAAACGGTAGAACTGTTTCTGGGCGGCGGCAGACGGATTCGCAGTATCGAAAATATCGCCGCAAATCAGCAAGGCATCGGTTTGCTCGCTGACCAGCGTGTCGCTCAGCCAGTCGAGAAAAGCCTGATGTTCAACACTGCGGTCAAACTGGTGCAGAGTCTGGCCGAGATGCCAGTCGGAAGTATGAATGATGCGCAAGGGAAGCCTTTTAATGCGGTAGCGGTGCGATGTCAATCTGCCTGGGTTGCCATGTTGCGGTGGCTTTCCGAAGCGCGGCGGACATCGCTGTGCGTTTAAATGTATAGCGATGACTTTACCAGAGCTGTCTGCAAAATGGCGGATGAGATGGCAGAAGACCTGACGATGAATGCCCTATATTTTATGCGCTTCACAGGCCAGAAATAGCTGGAAAGGCGCATATTTATTCAGGGATTCAGCAGCGTTTGCAGATCCGGGTGCGGTGTTTGCAACTCTTTGAGGATGCGGGCGCTGTCGCTTAATAATTGCTGGCGTTGTCTGTCGCCGCCAGCATCATGCGGAAATGCCGCCAGCAATCGTTCAGGGATATTTCCTTCGCAGACACCGCTGTACGCGCATTGCTCGGTCGCCTGGAGGCTGTCTGCAGCACATGGATAACCGAGCTGACACGCCGCCAGCGTGAATGCCTGCGCGCGTATGCTGAGCGCGGCTTGTTGTTCTTCATCGAGGCTATTGCTGCGCAGATAGGTGTTGACAAAGCCGCGCAAGGATTCCAGCGCCTGCGGATTACGCGTCGCTAATGCGGCGTTGGCCGCTTGCATCGCGGCAGCGTACTGCTCTTGCTGCAGCAATTGGCTTGCGCGTTCACCCGCTGTTCTGACCATGCCATCGGACCAATGGGCTTGCTGTATCTGTTGCTGTTGCCGTATCTCATCCGCAGAGAGTTGATCGAAATTTTTGCAACGTTCTGTCAATTGCTTATATGCGATTTTTTGTGGCGTGTTATCCGCTAGCAATTGCATCTGTTGGCGCAGGGTATCGCCACCGGTGCCTGCAAAATTTGGCAGACAGGTGCGCCAGGCGCGATAAGCCAGTTGCTGGCGTGCGGCATCCTGCGCATTTTTGTTTTGTTCAAAAATCGCGCGTAAATCTTTGCTTTGTTCCAGCGGGTCGGCAATGGCAGTGTTGGTGGTTAGTGTTTCAGTCGCTTGTGTGTCGTTGGTGCTGTTGTCGCCACTTGGTGCCGATGAACTGCCGTGCATGATTAATCTGATCGGCGCATGATCGCTGTCGCCAGAATTTTGCGTGGCGAATACCAGCACCAGCACGACGCTGCTGAGAAATAAAGAGAATGCCAGCAATTGTTTGTGGGACATGAAATGACTGTCGATGGCGGATTGATGTTGTATTGATGTTTTGATTGGTGTTCTGTGAAGCGGCTATCCGTCATGCAAGCGGATAGCCATTTTCATTTTTTACCTGCGTTGCACACTGCGTCACCGTCACCGTAAATTTTTCAATCTACGACAATTCGACCGTGACGAATGTCGTCAGCAACGCAACTCTCTCGGCATTATGGTTTAGCGATAAAAATATTGGTGCTTGGGCAGGTGCCGGCAACATTCGCATTCGTGACCAGCGATGTCGATGCCGGGAATTGGCTCAGATTATTTTTATTCAGATTGACCCAGACTTCAGTCAGATAGCTGACGCCATTGGTTTTGGTACATTTCAGCGACACTGCGGATGAGCCGCTGCTGCCGAATGATGTATTCGCGGCTGCCAGCAATTGCGAGCGCGACAAAGTTTTGCCGATGTTATTTGCGATCAGCGTGTTCAGCGCGGTTTGTCCCAGACGATTGCTCAGGCTGCTGGCATCGCCCCAGTAGTTGTCGGCTGTTTTGGTGCTGCAGCTGCCGTGTTTGAACCATTCATGTTTGTCGAGGCAGGATTGCACGCCTGGCATATAAGTGCTCAGCACCGACAAGGTGGAACTGCTGGCGCCGTAAGAATCCATGCTGCACCAGGCGCTGCTCGCATCCAGATCGATATCCTTTTGCGGAACATTGCAATATTGTGGATGGTTGCCATCGTAGGCATTTGGCCACAAGCCATGCAGAGACAGATGTGTGGCAGCGTAAGTGCCTTTCAGATTCTGGCATTCTGGTTTGCTGCTGTGGGTGACGCAAAAGCCAGGCTGCCAGGATGCCGCAAGTAAAACGAAGTCATACGATTGCGCTTGTGCCGCAACGCTGACCAGTATAGAAACACATATAGCGACTGACGCCTTGATAAGTTTAGACAACATAGATTTTCCCTGAGGTTAGTGTTTATTTGTTTTTAAAGCGAAATACACTGAGATGCCAGTGAAGTGAAAACGCATCGCTGAGACATGAATGCGCCGGATTTATCGCCAGTGTGGCGACTTCAGAAAGTTACCGTCAGGATATGACGTCAATGTGACAAATTTGTAATTTAAATATAACAACAATGAGCGATTGGCCCCATCAAACTATTTGGTGTGGCAAATGTTGTTTTATAACGATTTCTGCGAGATTGTCGAACTGTTGCCGTTGTGATGGCGACGCTGTTCGCAGTCATAGTCTGTCTACGGGTGGCGTTTTCTGTCGAAAACAGCAAAAAAAAGCAGCCTTATCAGGCTGCCGAATGGATGGTTAATCCGAGGGGAGACGTTCACATGTCTGACGCGCACTATATATGCAGAGTGTTACGTGGGTATGACAGTTGTGATTCGAACTGTATGCACGCATGCTGTTGCAAAGCTTGAAGATACGCACAGATCATTACGGTGATGCCGGAAACTGATGATTTTCTCTATATAAATAGTGATTATTCGCTGTATATTCTCATCTCCTATGTCTTTATAATGCCCGCTCAAAATTCGCGGGTTTTTTTATTGGTTTCCTGACACACGCAACTTCATGAATACACTTATCTGGTTCGTTATCCTGTATTGGGTTATCTCGGTTGGCATAGGCCTGTATGCGGCGCGCTATGTGAATAACTCTAAGGACTTTGCTGTTGCCGGACGCTCTTTGCCGATGTACGTGGTGACTGCCACCGTATTCGCGACCTGGTTCGGGTCAGAGGCGGTGCTGGGTATCTCCTCCACTTTCGTCAAAGAAGGCTTGAAAGGCGTGGTGGCAGATCCGTTTGGTTCCTCTTTGTGTCTGGTACTGGTCGGGTTGTTTTTCGCCAAACCGCTGTACCGCATGAATCTGCTGACGATAGGCGACTATTACCGGAATAAATTTGGGCGCACAGTCGAAATTCTGGTCACTTTGTGTATCGTGATTTCGTACCTAGGCTGGGTTGCGGCGCAGATCAAGGCGCTGGGGCTGGTGTTTAACGTGGTCTCCGGTGGTTACATAACCATGGAAACCGGCATGATCATTGGTGCAGCCAGCGTGCTGATTTATACGCTGATGGGCGGTATGTGGTCGGTGGCGATTACCGATTTTCTGCAAATGATCATTATCGTGGTCGGCATGGTCTACATAGGCTGGGAAGTTTCCGGCATGGTGGGCGGTGCAGGCGTCGTGATCGAACATGCGGCGGCGGCGGGTAAATTTGAATTCTGGCCGTCGCCGACAGCAAGAGAAATGCTGTGGTTCTTTGCTGCCTGGATCACGATGATGCTGGGGTCCATACCGCAGCAGGACGTTTTCCAGCGCGTTGCCTCATCGAAAAACGAAAAAATTGCAGGGAACGCGTCGATACTCGGCGGCGTTTTGTATTTTTGCTTTGCGTTTATTCCTATGTTTCTCGCGTATTCCGCCACGCTGATCGACCCTGGCATGGTGAATAGTCTGATCGATAAAGATTCGCAGTTGATCTTACCGACGCTGATCATGAATAAAGTGCCGATGCTGGCGCAGGTGATGTTTTTCGGCGCTTTGTTGTCGGCGATCAAGAGCTGCGCCAGTGCGACCTTACTGGCACCATCGGTTACTTTTTCAGAAAATATACTGAAACCATTTTTCCCGAAACAGTCAGATAAACAGTTCCTGTTGATGATGCGGGTCGTGGTACTGGTATTTACCGCAATCGTGACCATCTTTGCAATGAATACCGAGTCCAGCATTTATAAGATGGTGGAAAATGCTTATAAAGTGACGCTGGTGGCTGCGTTTGTACCGCTGGCGTTCGGTTTGTACTGGAAACGGGCAACGGCGCAGGGCGGGCTGGTATCGATTATTTTCGGCATTACTTGCTGGGTTGCGCTGGAACTGACCGCACCGGAAGGTTTCTGGCCGCCGCAACTGGTCGGCGTGTTGATGAGCATGGCGGGAATGATCGTCGGTTCGCTATTACCGCAATACAAGGGCGGGGTGAAAACGTCGTTACGCTGATTCCCAGCTTGTGGCGGCACTTTTTGTCCGCCTCAGCGATGTCGCCAGCCAGTGACGTTGGGCCGGCTCAGCGCTACCGAGCACACCGCTTGTTGATGCAATGCGCAAATTTCAGTTGAAAACCTTTATAATTCAGGGTTTTATCAGTTTTTTTAGGGCGAGAGTATGCCGATTTACGCTTACCGTTGTGAAGAGTGTGGTTTTGCCAAAGATGTATTGCAAAAGATTTCCGATGCACCGCTGACAGATTGCCCTTCTTGTGGCAAAGCATCATTTAAGAAACAAGTCACTGCCGCTGGCTTTCAGCTTAAAGGTTCGGGCTGGTATGTCACGGATTTCCGTGGCGGTTCCGGCGGTTCGGCAGGAATCTCAGCACCGGCTGTGCCGACAGATGGCGGTAGTGCCGCAGGAAGCGCCCCAACGGCGACAGAATCATCGGCCACACCAGCAGCACCGGCTGCGGCCAGCGACAAGACATCGACCTGAGCGTTGTCAACGATGCACATGAAACACTACTTAGACTGAGCTTGACTGAACACTATGCGTAAATACTTTATTACCGGTTTGCTGATTCTGGTTCCTCTGGGTATCACCTTCTGGGTGCTGCACGCCATTATCACGACCATGGATCAGTCTTTGCTGCTGCTGCCGGAGCAATGGCGGCCTGAAGTGGTGTTTGGTACCAAGGTGCCCGGTCTCGGTGCCTTACTGACAGTGTTGATTGTTTTTGTGACAGGCTTGCTGACACGAAATTTCATCGGCAATTATGTTGTGCGTATCTGGGAAGGCTTGCTAAACCGGATTCCGATTGTGAATTCGATTTACTCCAGCGTTAAACAGGTTTCCGATACCTTGTTTTCGTCATCCGGCAATGCTTTCCGTAAAGCCGTGTTGATTGAATATCCGCGCCGTGATTGCTGGAGCATCGGTTTTCTGACCGGTGTGCCGGGCGGCGATGTGGTCAATCATCTGCAAGGTGATTTTGTCAGCGTGTATGTGCCGACAACGCCGAACCCGACCTCAGGTTTTTTCCTGATGGTGCCGAAGGCGGATGCGATAGAGTTGGATATGAGTGTCGATGCGGCGCTCAAATATATTGTTTCCATGGGCGTGGTGGCTCCCGAGCATCTCCCCACCGAGAAGAAATAAAGATCTTGCAGCCACAAGCTGCCGCTTGATCAACTCATTTTAAATTTTGAATACAGACAGGTAAGAAATTATGTCCATGCGTACCCATTACTGCGGCCTCACTACTGAGGAATTACTCGGCCAAACCGTCAGCCTGTGCGGCTGGGTTCATCGTCGTCGTGATCACGGCGGTGTGATTTTTATTGATCTGCGCGACCGCGAAGGTCTGGTGCAGGTGGTCTGCGATCCTGATCGTGCAGATGTTTTTGCTGCTGCAGAATCCGTGCGTAATGAATTCTGTCTGCGTATCACCGGTGTTGTACGCAGCCGCCCTGAGGGAACCGGTAACGCGAATCTGAAATCCGGCAAGATCGAAGTGCTGGCACACAACGTTGAAGTGCTGAATCCTTCCGTTACGCCACCATTCCAACTGGATGACGACAATCTGTCTGAAACTACACGCCTGACCCACCGTGTACTCGATCTGCGTCGTCCGCAAATGCAAAACAATCTGCGTCTGCGTTACAAAGTGGCGATGGAAGTGCGTAAATTCCTCGACGCAAATGGCTTCATCGATATCGAAACACCGATGCTGACCAAATCCACACCGGAAGGCGCACGTGATTATCTGGTGCCGTCTCGCGTGAATGCGGGTAACTTCTTTGCGTTGCCACAGTCGCCGCAGTTGTTCAAACAATTGTTGATGGTGGCTAACTTTGACCGTTACTACCAGATCACCAAATGCTTCCGTGATGAAGATCTGCGCGCTGATCGTCAGCCAGAATTTACTCAGATCGATTGCGAAACATCGTTCATGAATGAGCAGGAAATCCGCGACATGTTTGAAGGCATGATCCGTCTGGTCTTCAAAAACACGCTGGATATCGACCTGCCGAATCCATTCCCAGTGATGGACTTTGCCGAAGCGATGGGCCTGTATGGTTCCGACAAACCGGATATGCGCGTCAAGCTGCAATTCACTGAATTGACGGATGTGATGAAGGACGTGGATTTCAAAGTGTTCTCTGGCGCCGCCAACATGAACAATGGCCGCGTGGTTGGTTTGCTGGTGCCGGGTGGCGCGAACATGCCGCGTTCCGAGATCGATGCGTACACGCAATTCGTTGCGATTTATGGCGCAAAAGGTCTGGCCTACATCAAGGTCAACGAACTGGCAAAAGGCCGTGACGGTCTGCAGTCGCCTATCGTCAAAAATATTCATGACGCTGCATTGACAGAAATCCTGGCGCGCACTGGTGCCAAAGACGGCGATCTGATTTTCTTTGGTGCAGACAAAGCCAAAGTTGTTAACGATGCGATCGGTGCGCTGCGCGTCAAGATTGGCCACAGCGAATTCGGCAAAGCCAATGGCTTGTTTGAAGATGTCTGGAAACCATTGTGGGTGATTGATTTCCCGATGTTTGAACATGATGAAGAAAATGATCGCTGGACAGCAACGCATCATCCGTTCACTGCTCCGAAAGATGGTCATGAAGACTTGATGGAAAGTGATCCGGGCAAGTGTATCGCCAAGGCTTACGACATGGTGCTGAATGGTTGGGAACTCGGCGGTGGCTCGGTTCGTATTCACCGTGCAGATGTACAAAGCAAAGTGTTCCGTGCATTGAAGATCGACGATGCCGAAGCGCAATTGAAATTCGGCTTCCTGCTGGACGCATTGCAATACGGTGCGCCTCCGCATGGTGGTCTGGCGTTTGGTCTGGATCGTATCGTCACGATGATGACTGGTGCAGAATCGATTCGCGATGTGATCGCTTTCCCGAAAACTCAGCGTGCACAATGTCTGTTGACGCAAGCACCATCGGAAGTCGACGAAAAGCAATTGCGCGAATTGCACATCCGTCTGCGTGCGACAGAGCCAGCAATCAAAGCCTGAATTATTTCAGATTAAAAAAAGCGCGGATTCCGCGCTTTTTTTTTCGCCATCTTTTTTGAAAAATTGAACTATGCTGAATTTGACCACGCAGATTCGCCTTGCCACTCCGGCAGATGCACCGCGTCTGGCCGTGCTGGCAGTGCAGGTCTGGACGCATACCTATGCGAAGCAGGGAATTAACGACGAGATTGCCAGCTACGTCCTGAAGAATCTGACGCCTGCTTATTTTCTGCAATGTATGCAACAGGCATCGCAGCATTTGTTGGTGGCGGAACATCAGCAACATTTGCTCGCGCTGGCATTGGTGGATACTGATAGTGCATGTCCGACGTGTGACGCTAGCCATGTCGAATTGAAGACTTTATATGTGCAGGCACATTTTGCTGGCAATGGTCTTGGTACAGCATTGTTGCAACGTGCAGGACAACTGGCTGCGGCACAAGGCAGCCGCTTGTGGTTGAGTGTCAATGCGGAAAATAGCAAAGCGATGCAGTTTTATCAGAAACATCAATACCAGCAATGTGGCGAGATCTTTTTTGACTTAGGAGAGACCCGGCATAAAAACTGGATTATGTTACAAACACAAGACACAGCATAAGAACCAGTGCAGAGACGCGGAGCGCTATCGTCATCGGCCTGAAACATAAATTGTTACGAATTTTACATATCAGGTTTGGCGTTGCGGAGTGCAATTTCGTGTAAATTCGGCGGGTTCATTTTTTGGAAGATTGGGTTCGTAGTGATGAAATATCGTCTGTCTGCATCTCGTTGCGGTGTCTGTGTTGTGCTCGGGCTTTCTGCATTCGTATTGAGTGCCTGTGGTGAAAAAAAGACCGAGCTGGGACAAGGTTCGTCGGAAATCACCGGTGCTGCGGGTCCAGTCGGTGCAATGGGAGCAAACAAATCGCTGGTGAAGTGTGATGCACCTGTCGCCACGCTGGCGCTGGTGGAAAATCCGAATGGCTATACGCTGCAAAGTTCCTACAATTTGCCGACTTCGCCTGTACCGCTGATTCGTTTGCTGGCGCAGCAAAGCGGATGTTTCCGCGTCGTTGACCGGGCGTCAGGTTTGAAGGCCGTGATACAAGAGCAGGATTTACAGGCGCAGGGCATCATTCGCAAGAATACGACCGTGCAAAAAGGCAAAGGCTATGAAGCGCAATACACCATGACGCCGAGCCTGACATTTTCTGAAAGCAAAGCTGGCGGCGTACTTGGCGTCATTATGGGCATGGTTCCTTTCCTGAAAAACTATACCGGATATGCAGAAAAGGTCAGTTTTAAAGAAGCGCAGGTCGCACTATTGTTAACTGATAATGAGACAACCGAACAAATCGCGGCGTCAACGGGCGCTGCGAAGACGACTGATCTTGGTATCGGTGGACTCAGTTTTGGTGGTGGCATAGGCGGCTTAGGGGCTGGATGGAGCAATACCAACGAAGCCAAAGTGATTGTTGCCGCCTTTCTTGATGCACACAATAAACTGGTGCCGCAGATCAGGCAGTTGCAGAGTAAAGAATTACCACCTGCTGTGCCGCTGAAGAAATAGCATATATTTTTTTCGGGTGATAAAAAGTTCGTTCAGGGTTCGCATGGCGAACCCTTTTACATTGTGGGCGCTGTTGCATGTTGATTTTCCTGAAATGAACATTCCCGCGAACCTCGTTTGCTGCTGAATTGATCCGCCGCATTCAGCTTTACAGGCGCAGCCTCGATACCCATGAGCAAACTGAAAAATGTTGCTGCACGAAGCCGGGAACGCATTTTGTCACGCTTAGCGTTGGTGCTACATACCGTCACAACGACATCGATACGACAATGTGAATTCTTGTTTCCAGATGCAATTAAGCAATAAAAAACTGCTATAACTATCCTGTAGTTACAGGAAATATTGGTATCTGGTCAGAACAATAATTAATTTCAGGGAGTGGAAAATGAGCAGTTTTGTAAAAAAAATCATGCCGGTCGCCATGTTGGCAAGTGTTGCATTGTCGTCGGTTGCGTATGCGACGGATCATGGGACTGAAGCGGAAGCACAAGAGATGGTAAAAAAAGCGGTAGCGCTGGTGAAATCAGCCGGTCCGGAAAAAGCCTATAAAGCATTCACTGAGCATCCTGATGCAACGTTTAACCATAAAGATCTGTATGTCTTCGTGTACGACTTTGAAGGCAACTGTCTGGCACAGGGGGCGAATGCCAAGATGGTTGGTAAAAACCTGTTGTCGATGAAAGACGTCGATGGCAATGCATTTATCAAAGGTATGATCGATACCGTCAAAGCGTCGTCAAAAGGCTGGTACGGTCCGTATAAATTCAATAATCCGGCGACCAAATCGTATGATCTGAAACGTTCGTATTGCGAACGTGGTGCGGGTGATACCATCGTGTGTGTCGGCACTTACGTTGCCAAATAATCTGCTTCGAAAAATGCCTGCAGCAAAACGCGGGTACTGATCTGACAAAAGTAAAACGCTGTTCCGTGAAAGTTTGTTCCGGAGCAGCGTTTTACTTTCAGCGAAAGAAAAAAACGGTAGCTAAAGGCGCTAGAATGGAGTGGTTGACGACACATGTATGTATAAGCATAAGCACCCACGAGCATAATGTCCCCGTATAAAATTCCTGAATCTGTGTTGGTTGTGATTTACACCCCTGCACTCGATGTACTCTTAATTGAACGCGCTGATAAAACCGGTTTCTGGCAATCGGTCACTGGCTCTAAAGATACGCCGGACGAAGCGTTGCTTACCACCGCCATACGTGAAGTGGCAGAAGAAACTGGCATCGACGCCACGCAATTTGCGCTGCGCGACTGGCAATTATCGAATGTGTATGAAATTTATCCGGTCTGGCGTCATCGCTATGCGCCGGGTGTGACACACAATACGGAACACGTATTTGGCTTATGTGTCAGCCCGGATGTGACGGTGCGCCTTGCTCCGCGTGAACACGTGCAATATCAGTGGTTGCCTTGGCAAGCCGCTGCAGACCGCTGTTTTTCAGCATCGAATGCAGAAGCGATATTGCTGCTGCCAGAATTTAATCAGAACTGAAATCATGAAGCTACGCATTGCGACCTACAACATCCACAAAGGCGTCAGTGCTTTTGGCCGGCATGAGCGCATACACAGCATTAAAGACGCGATTGCTGCGCTGGATGCCGATATGGTGTTTTTGCAGGAAGTGCAGGGGCAGCATGATATGCACGCCAGAAAACATCTCAGTTGGCCGCAAGAAGGGCAGCATGAATTTCTGGCGGGGGCATCGCATCACGTCGCGTACGGTATGAATGCGGTGTACGAACACGGGCATCACGGCAACGCCTTGCTCAGCCGTTTTCCGATTACCACTCAGGTGAATCATGATGTCTCGGATCACGCGTATGAACAACGCGGTATTTTGCATGCCGTGGTACGCGCAGATCAGGTCGATATTCATTGTTTTGTGATTCATTTGGGCTTATTTGCCGCCAGTCGCCGACGCCAGATTCAAGCGCTGATTGATACCATCCAAAGAGATACGCCAGCCGATGCGCCACTGATCATCGCAGGGGATTTCAATGACTGGAATCAACGCCTCAGTTCTGCTTTATATGAACAGCTAGGCGTAGTGGAAGCCTTTGATGTGGATGGTCAGCATGGTACTGATAAATTCCAGCGCAAAGGTCTGGCGCATTTATTTTCGCAGTCCGCCTCTGCTCATGCCCGCACATTTCCGGCGGGCTTTCCGTGGCTTTGTCTGGATCGCGTCTATCTGCGTGGCTTTCACATTGCCGCAGCGAATGTGATGACCGGCGACCCGTGGCGCAAATTGTCAGATCATGTTCCCATCATGGCGCATCTTGAATTGCGCCAGCTTCGCTGATGTTTGAGGCATGAAGAAGCTTCATTACATCGACGGTAATGATGTCCGGCTATTGCATTCTGGCGGCGAATATTTTTCTGTCTTGCTGGCGGCGATAGCGCAGGCGCAACAAGAAATCTGTCTGGAAACCTATATTTTTGCGAGCGACGTAACGGCAACGCAGGTGCGTGATGCGCTGATCGCGGCCGCGCAACGCGGTGTCGTGGTGCGCGTGGTGATCGACTGGCTGGGCAGCGGGCGCGATCAGGCTTTGCAACTGACTGCCTTGCTGGTGGCCGGGGGTGTTGAGTGCCGTTGCTTTAATCCGTGGTTCCGGCGCGGATGGGCGCGCACCCACAGAAAGATTTGCGTGATCGACCGGCAGCGTGCGTTTCTGGGCGGCTTTAATATTATCAGCGACGACATTTCCGATGATGGCTGGGCGGATACCTTACCGTTTCCACGCTGGGATTTTGCGGTCGCGATCAGTGGCCCGCTGGTCACGCATATCCATCTGGAAGCTGATGCCCAATGGCGGCGCACAGGCAGGCTCGATTTGCTGTCGCGTATTGGTCTGATGCGTGATTTGCGCACCGATGCAAAAGTCTCGCGCAGCCAGCTTCGGCACCTCAGCCGGGCGGCGCTGGTTGTCCGCGATAATTTGCGTAACCGCGCCACCATACAAAAAGCTTATTTACATGCGCTGGGCAACGCACGCCAGAGTGCGGTGCTGGTAACACCTTATTTTGCGCCCGGCAGAAAATTCCGGAGTGCTCTGATTTCTGCGGCGTCACGCGGCGTGAATGTAACGCTGCTGATCGGCGTGAATCAATTCGTTTTGCAAGACGCCGTTGCGCATTCCTACTATCCAAAGTTACTCAGTAAAGGCGTGCGCATTGTTGAATACAGGAAAACACAATTGCATGCGAAAGTGGCTGTGATCGACAATGATTGGGCGACAGTTGGTTCCAGTAACTTTGATGGGCTGAGCTTGTTTGTTAATCATGAGGCCAATATCGTGATTCGTGACAAACATTTTAACCAGCGCCTGACGACCGAGTTGCAACAAGGCATTGACGATGGCGTTGAGGTATTACTGGAAGACTATGTCAGCCGCGCATGGTACCGGCGTGCCTGGTATGGCAGCGTGTATTTGCTGTATCGCGGTCTGATGCGCATTGTCACGCTGGGTGGCTACGGATGAGGCTGTACGGCGTTGATTTCACTTCTGCACCGACGAAACGCAAGGCGATCACCATCGCCAGCGGCGTGCAGAGATCCGGCGTTTTATGTCTCGACAGTTTGCAATCGCTGACGAGTTTTGCGGCGTTTGACGCATGGTTAAGACACGACGGGCCGTGGCTGGCTGGGTTTGATTTACCTTTTTCTTTGCCACGCGAATTGCTGACGCATCTGCATTGGCCGCAGGAATGGCCAGCCCTGATGCGTCATTTGACGACTGTCACGCGCGCAGAGATGCGATTGCAATTTAAGGCTTTTTGCGATGCCCGCCCCGTAGGTGGCAAGTTCGCGCACCGGGCGACCGATATTCCAGCAGGCTCGTCGCCCTCGATGAAATGGGTGAATCCTCCGGTCGCGTATATGTTGCACGCGGGTGCGCCGCGCTTGCTGGCCGCCGAGGTCAGCATTCCCGGCATGGTTGCCGGTGATCCGCAACGGATCGCGCTGGAAGCTTATCCGGGCATGGTGGCGCGCAGTATTACCAGCGCTTCGTACAAGAGCGACGATAAGGCGAAGCAGACACAAGAACGCCGCCTTGCGCGTGAGCGCATCCTGGGTGCGCTGGAGCAGGGCGCGACCCCGTGGCAGATTCGGCTGGATGCCGGACAGTTCCGCGATGCGCTGATCGACGATGGCAGCGCCGATCTGCTCGACGCCGTGCTCTGTCTGATGCTCGCCGCATGGGCGTGGCAACGGCGGGAACAGAATTATGGTTTGCCGGAGTTTGATGCACTCGAAGGCTGGATCGTCGGTGCCTGAATCAGGTCTGGCAAATGCCGGATTTGTGGCTGATGTCAGCCAGCGTTGAACGAATATCCGGCGTTGACGCCGTAAAGTGCAAATTCAGCGGTTTTTGATGCTAAATATACTCCCCCCAGTATGTTTTAAAGCCCTTTATTCTCAAGGAGATGAAGGCGTTTTTAATAAAAACAGGGGGGAGTATCCTTAATTTTCCTCTGTGACACCCGTATCGGTGGTGGCGCGTATGCCGCTGCTGATGAATTTCAGCAAATAGGGTGCGGCGTTCAGATTCAGCTTGTCAGCGTACGGCGTACCCGCCAGACGCGGCAGACTGGTATCGACGACATGGTGTAGCAGCGCTCCCAGCGTGAATTGATAACTCCAGCAAATGCTGTCGGCGCTGGCGTAGGGCAGCGCGTCTCGCAGGGCGGCAATAAATTCTTTCGCCATCGGTTCGTAAAAATCCTGATAAATACGTTCGCTGGCTTCGTGTTGGTCGATGGCGCCGCGCATGACCATGCGGCAGAAATACTTGCCTTCCGGGTGTTGATTCAGTTGCAGGGTAGGCAAAATGAAGGCGGCAATGACGGCATCGAGCATGCTGTCGTTCCTTGCCTGCTGGCGCGCATGACGTAATTTTTCCAGGCGCTCGGCCAGATAACTGCTGTGATATTCAAAGATCGCGTGGTACAACTCATTTTTGGCTCCGAAGTAATACCCCACCAGCGCGACGGGAACTGCGGCTTCATGCGCAATGTCGCGAATCGATACGCCCTCGTAGCTTTGCGCTGCAAAGCATTTTTCGGCAGCGATCAGAATGGCACGCTTTTTTCCGTTCAAATCATCAACTGAGCTCATCACAGATCCCAAGGTGCAAACGTCTATGCCAACAGTAAGGTGTCGTGAATTGTACGGTCGTGCGAATTCTTGTCTATGCGCGCCGCAACATAAGCAACGGAATCCGCCGCTGTTCCCGTGCTGGCAAGATAAATGCCTTGTATTTGCCGTCGGGCTGCAATACATTGCTTCAAAATAGAATGCACGTACGGATTTGGCAGCGGCGCCTTTTTAGTCGCCAGTCACACCTGGCACAGGTCTGCCGGCCGTCAGAACAAAATGATAGACATGAGCGACAAGAACGAGAAGAACGACACGATCCGTATCGATAAATGGCTATGGGCCGCGCGGTTTTTTAAAACCCGCAGCCTCGCCACGCATGCCGTCGAGCTGGGCCGGGTTTTGCAGAACGAACAGCGTATCAAGCCAGCGCATAGTGTGAAAGCTGGCGATCTGATCGAAGTCCAGCACGGCGAACAAATCTGGCAGATCAAAGTGCTGCGCGTCTCTGATGTGCGCGGACCGGCAGCGGTCGCGCAAACGATGTATGAAGAAACGGCAGAGAGTCTGGCAAAACGCAGTAAGGCAGCGGAAGACAGAAAATATTTCCGCGAACCTGCCGCTCAACTGCAGGGGCGGCCGACCAAGCGTGACCGGCGGCAAATCGATTTTACCCGCGGTTAATTTGAAGAAAAGCTCTATTGCAGCGCGACGGGGCAGCTTGACAGCAATGTTGTGGAGGTTGGAATTTCAGAGAGAAATACGGCAAAAAAGGAGTAAAAAAACGGCAGCCGTCAGGCCAGCAAAACAAGTAGATACTCTCCTCTAAAGACGGAATCGGGTTTGACTTTTAATGCGCTCTGCTTAATAGTACGAGCGTTCGATTAATTCACTGGTTTACATGTTTTATGTAAGCAAGAAGCATTTCAATAAAAACAATGTAATATGAATATGACATCGAAATTCATGCGTAAGGGAGAATTGACTCGCGCCGCCATTCTGGATGTTGCACTGGACGCCGCCAGTCGTGATGGCATCGAAGGTCTGACGATAGGTTTGTTGGCCGACAAGATGAACATGAGCAAGTCCGGCGTTTTTGCTCATTTCGGCTCGCGCGAGGATTTGCAGATCGAAGTGCTGAAGTTATATCACCATCACTTTGAGCAGGAAGTGTTCTACCCGAGCATGAAAGAAGAACGTGGCTTGCCGCGTTTGCAGTCGATGTTTGCATTGTGGATTAAACGCGTGACGGTTGAAATTGCCTCTGGTTGTATTTATATCAGTGGCGCGGCCGAATACGATGATCGGCAGGGACCTATCCGTGATGAACTGGTCGGCATGGTGAAAGCCTGGCAAGGGGCATTGCACCGCGCAGCAAGTCAGGCCATCCAGCTTGGTCATCTGAATGCCAATGTGGATGCCGATCAGATCGTGTATGAAATGTATGGACTGATACTCGCTCTGCACCACGATGCGCGTTTCTTGCGCAAACCGGGAAGTGTGGATAGGGCACAGGTCGGATTTGAACGAATGATCGAATATTACGCGCCAGCAGCTTCAAAAGTCTGAGGCTGCTGTCGTTGTTGTTGCAAGCCAAATTTTGTTTCTCAATCTAATGTACTAACTTTGCCGTCAGGAGAAAATCATGGGTCAATATATCGCTCCATTGCGTGATATGCAGTTCGTGTTGCATGAATTATTGAATGTTGAATCTGAACTCAAGCAACTGCCTAAGCATGCTGAAGTCGATGCTGACATCATCAATCAGATTCTGGAAGAAGGCGGCAAATTCAGTTCTGAAGTCATCTTCCCGCTGAACCATTCCGGTGACCGCGAAGGCTGCCACCACGACAAAACAAACCACACCGTCACGACACCAAAAGGCTTTAAAGAAGCGTACAAACAGTACGTGGAAGCTGGTTGGCCAGCATTGTCCTGTGATCCAGAATTCGGTGGTCAGGGCTTGCCTGTTGTCATCAACAATTCTTTCTATGAAATGATGAATTCTGCGAACCAGGCCTGGACGATGTACCCAGGCTTGTCGCACGGTGCTTACGAATGTATCCATGAACATGGCACACCAGAACAGCAAGCGTTGTATCTGCCTAAGCTGGTTTCCGGTGAATGGACAGGTACGATGTGTCTGACAGAGCCACACTGCGGTACCGATCTGGGTTTGCTGCGTTCTAAAGCAGAACCTCAGGCAGACGGCTCTTACAAAATCACAGGCGCAAAAATCTTTATTTCTGCCGGTGAACATGATGTTGCCGAAAACATCGTTCATCTGGTGCTGGCACGTTTGCCAGATGCGCCAGAAGGTTCGAAAGGTATTTCTCTGTTCATCGTTCCGAAGTTCTTGCCGAATGCAGACAGCACACTGGGCGCGCGCAACCCGATTTTCTGCGGCGCGATCGAAGAAAAAATGGGTATCCATGCTAACTCCACTTGCCAGATGAATCTGGACGGTGCAACCGGCTGGCTGATCGGTGGCCCGCACAAAGGTCTGAATGCGATGTTCGTGTTCATGAACGCTGCGCGTCTGGGCGTTGGTATGCAAGGTCTGGGTCTGACCGAAGTCGCGTATCAAAACGCGCTGGTGTATGCAAAAGACCGTATCCAGATGCGTAGTCTGTCTGGCGTGAAAGCACCGGACAAAGCCGCTGATCCGATTATCGTTCACGCTGACGTGCGTCGTATGCTGTTCACAGCAAAAGCCTACGCAGAAGCTGGCCGTGCATTCAGCTCCTACGTTGCGCTGCAACTGGATAAAGAACTGAATCACCCTGACGAGCAAGTACGTAAAGACTGTGCTGATGAAGTTGCGTTGCTGACACCGGTCATCAAAGCCTTCATGACAGATAACGCATGGACTGCGACATCTGAATGTCTGCAAGTCTACGGCGGCCACGGTTTCATCGCTGAATGGGGCATGGAGCAATACGTGCGTGATGCCCGTATCAACATGATTTACGAAGGTACAAACACCGTTCAGTCACTCGATTTGCTGGGTCGTAAAATCCTGATGGACAACGGCGCGAAACTGCGTAAATTCGGCGCGAAAGTACAGGCGTTTGTGGAAGCGAATGGTACAGACGAAGCGATGGCAGAGTTCATCACGCCACTGGCTGAAATCGGTGACAAAGTGACTAAGCTGACGATGGAAATCGGCATGAAAGCCTTCCAGAACCCAGATGAAGTCGGCGCTGCTGCCGTGCCTTACCTGCGTGTGGTCGGCCATCTGGTGTACAGCTATTTCTTCGCACAAATGGCAAAAATCGCTCTGGCGAAACAAGATTCCGGCGATACCTTCTACAAAGCGAAACTGGCTACAGCACGTTTCTACTTTGCCCGCCTGTATCCTGAAACAGCCATGCTGATCCGCCAGGCACGTTCCGGCTCCGCTAATCTGTTGTCTCTCGAAGCTGATCTGTTCTGATGCAAATGCGCTCTCCCGTCAAACGGAGAGCGTTATTGGTAACGGATGAAATGATGTCATCAGATTGAAGCTCTTCGGTAGCAGAATACCAACCGGAGTTGCTTCATCTGTCACCCGTTCCCACCCTCTCGCTAAGAGGGGTCATCTGAAAAAATTGCTTTTCGTTGTTTTACGAATTTAACCGAGGTTAAAAATGACCAATTTCATCGTTAAAAAAGTCGCCGTTCTCGGCGCTGGCGTTATGGGTGCGCAAATTGCTGCACATTGCGTCAATGCAAAAGTGCCTGTCGTTCTGTTTGATCTGCCTGCCAAAGAAGGCCCGAAAAACGGCATCGTTCTGCGCGCGATCGACAACCTGAAAAAACTCAATCCTGCACCGTTTGGCAATAAAGACGACGCTGCGCTGATCGAAGTCGCTAACTACGAAGACAATCTCGACGTGTTGGCTGGCTGCGATCTGATCATCGAAGCGATTGCTGAACGTATGGACTGGAAACATGATCTGTACAAAAAAGTTGCGCCACACATTGCGCCAACTGCGATCTTCGCTTCGAATACGTCCGGCTTGTCGATCACAGCATTGTCCGAAGGCTTTGACGCAGAACTGAAAGCGCGTTTCTGCGGCGTGCACTTCTTCAACCCGCCACGTTACATGCATCTGGTGGAACTGATTCCTACCGTGGCTACCCGTCCTGAAATCATCGACCAGCTCGAAGGCTTCCTGACAACAACGCTGGGTAAAGGCGTCGTTCGTGCGAAAGACTCGCCGAACTTCATCGCTAACCGCGTCGGTATTTTCGGTATGCTGGCAACGATTTATGAAGCAGAAAAATTTGGTCTGACCGTTGACGTTGTCGATGATCTGACCGGTAAAAAACTCGGTCGTGCATCGTCCGGTACTTTCCGTACTGCCGACGTGGTTGGTCTGGATACCATGGGTCATGTAATCAAGACCATGCAGGACAATCTGGCCGATGATCCTTTCTTCGCGGTCTATAAAACACCGGAAGTATTGGCGAAGCTGGTCGCAGCCGGTGCTCTCGGTTCTAAAACCGGTGCCGGTTTCTACAAAAAAGTGGGTAAAGACATTCAGCGTCTTGACTTCGCGACAGCACAATACGTGACTGGCGGCGCGAAAGCAGATGACGTGGTTGCCCGCATGCTGAAAGAAAAAGATCCAGTCAAAAAAATGAAGACCTTGCGTGAATCGACCAATGTACAGGCGCAGTTCCTGTGGGCGATTTTCCGTGATGCGTTCCATTACATCGCTGTGCATGGCGCAACGATTGCCGACAATGCACGCGACATCGACTTTGCGATGCGCTGGGGTTTCGGTTGGCAGGTAGGTCCGTTTGAAACATGGCAGGCATCAGGCTGGCAGGAAGTAGCTGGCTGGGTCAAAGAAGATATCGACGCCGGTAAAGCATTGTGTAACGCTCCATTGCCAGCGTGGGTATTCGATGGCCGCACCGGCGTGCACACAGCTGAAGGTTCCTGGTCGCCAGCAAGCAGCACTTATGTTCCGCGTTCCAAACTCGCTGTGTACGACCGTCAGGCATTCCGTGCTCCTGTACTCGGTACTGGCGCAGCGACTGGTGCAACAGCCGGTACAACATTCTTCGAAGATGATTCCGTCCGTATCTGGCATCAGAATGATGATGTGCTGATTCTGTCGATGAAAACCAAGATGCACGTGATTGGCCCTGGCGTGATCGAAGGCATGGAAAAAGCGATCGCCGAAGCTGAGAAGAATTACAAAGGTCTGGTGATCTGGAGTGCTGATGCAGCTGATGGCGGCGCGTTCTCCGCCGGTGCTGACTTGCAAGCGATGCTGCCGCTGTTCATGTCCGGTGGTGTGAAAGCGATCGAGCCTGCGATTTCCCGTCTGCAAAATGCGCATCAGGCATTGAAATACGCAAACATTCCTGTGGTGGCAGCCGTTTCTGGTCTGGCACTTGGTGGCGGTTGCGAATTGATGATGCACGCAGCAAAACGCGTGGCGTCGATAGAATCCTACATCGGTTTGGTTGAAGTCGGCGTTGGTCTGGTTCCTGGCGGTGGTGGTCTGAAAGAAGCAGCAGTGCGCGCGGCAGCTGATGCCAAAGGCACAGACTTGCTGCAATTCCTGAAAAACTACTTCACCAATGCAGCGACTGCAGCGGTATCCAAATCTGCGCTGGAAGCGAAGAAAATGGGTTACCTGTCTGACAGCGATGTCGTCGTGTTCAACCCTTATGAATTGCTGCATGTAGCGAAGGTAGAAGCACGTGCGATGTTTGATGCTGGCTATCGTGCACCGATGAGAAAGCTGGTGCCGGTCACTGGTCGTCATGGCATCGCAACAATCGGCGCGCAATTGATCAATATGCGTGACGGCGGCTTCATTTCTGCGCATGACTTCAAACTCGGCAAGATGATTGCTGAAGTTGTTTGCGGCGGCGATATCGATAATGGCAGTCTGGTCAGCGAACAATGGTTGCTCGACATGGAACGTAAGGCGTTTATGGAATTGCTGAATCATCCGAAAACGCAAGAGCGCATTATGGGCATGATGCAAACCGGCAAACCAGTACGCAATTAATCAATTTGTCACCGGAACGATAGCTGCGTTACGCAATCTTGGCGTATTAAAGTACTGTCTTCGATAGCGCGCCTTGCTCTCCTTCCGGATACAAATTGACTTTACTCAAAAGGAGTACTCAAAATGACTAAACAACTTCAAGACGCATACATCGTCTCTGCTACACGCACCCCGATCGGCAAATCCGGTCGCGGTATGTTCCGTAACACCCGTCCTGATGATCTGCTGGTGCGCGTACTGCAATCGGCAGTGGCACAGGTACCTAATCTGGATCCGAAACTGATCGAAGACGCGATTGTCGGCTGCTCGTTTCCAGAAGGCGCTCAGGGCTTGAATCTGGCGCGTATGGGTGTGTTGCTGGCAGGTTTGCCTAACACTATCGGTGGCGTCACGATTAACCGTTACTGCGCATCCGGTATCACCGCCGTGGCAATGGCGGCTGACCGCATCCGCGTTGGTCAGGCCGACGTGATGATCGCTGCCGGTGTCGAATCGATGTCCATGGTACCGATGATGGGTAACAATCCATCGATGAATATGGCGATTCTGAAAGATGAAAATGCCGGTATCGCTTACGGTATGGGTCTGACAGCGGAAAAAGTTGCTGCGCAATGGAAAGTTTCCCGTGAAGCACAAGACGCATTTGCCTTGCAATCGCATCAACGTGCAATCGCTGCGCAAAACGCGGGCTACTTCGATGCGGAAACCACTTCTGTGGATATCATCGACCGTGTGCCGAATCTGGCGACTGGCGAAATCGAACTGAAAACCCGTACCGTGACACGCGATGAAGGTGCACGTCCTGATACATCGCTGGAAGGTCTGGCAAAACTGAAAGCCGTGTTCGCCGCCAAAGGCAGCGTTACTGCCGGTAACAGTTCCCAGACTTCCGACGGTGCAGGTGCTTTGCTGATCGTGAGTGAAAAAATCCTGAAGCAATTCAACCTGACACCGCTGGCACGTTTCGCGTCTTTCGCCGTGCGTGGCGTACCACCGGAAATCATGGGCATCGGTCCGAAAGAAGCGATCCCGGCTGCTTGCCGCGCCGCTGGTATCACGCAAGATCAGATCGACTGGTTTGAACTGAACGAAGCGTTTGCAGCTCAATCGTTAGCCGTGGTGCAAGACCTCGGCCTCGACCCAGCGAAAGTGAACCCTATGGGTGGCGCGATTGCATTGGGTCATCCACTGGGTGCAACCGGTGCAATCCGTTCCGCAACCACCATCCATGCATTGCATCGTAACAATCTGAAATACGGTATGGTGACGATGTGCGTTGGTACCGGCATGGGTGCAGCAGGTATCTTCGAACGCATGTAAGCCTTAAGCCTGGCCGCAATCAAAACGCGCAGAATAATTTTTCTGCGCGTTTTTTTTAAAGGTATGTGAAATGATCTGGAATCTGCTCTCATACGGGCGAGACAAATTGTTGCTGCTGACAGTGCACGATGGATGACGAAAAACTTCATACCTGTTGGCAGCAGGCTTTACAATTACTGCTCATAACACCCCAAAAAAATAATCGATTTGAAGAGACAAAATAATGGATATCCTGACTCACAAAGAAAATGGCATTCTGACGATTAGCTTCAATCGCCCTGAAAAGAAAAATGCGATTACTGCCGCAATGTATCAGGCGATGGCTGACGCATTGCGTGATGCCGAGAGCGACAATGCCGTGCGGGCGATTCTGATTACCGGTAAACCAGAAATTTTTACTGCCGGTAATGATCTTGAAGACTTCATGAAAAATGCCTCTTCACTTGCTTCACCAGAGGTTGTACCTCCTGTCTATCAGTTCATGCAGGCATTGAATGAATCGGGTAAGCCGGTAATTGCTGCTGTTTCCGGTGCAGCCGTCGGCATCGGTACGACCTTGCTGATGCATTGTGATCTGATTTATCTTGCCGATAATGCGAAGTTATCCATGCCATTCACGCAATTGGGTTTATGCCCTGAATTTGCTTCCAGTATGATTTTCCAGAAAATCGTCGGCTATCAGCGTGCCGCTGAGAAATTGATGCTGGGTGAACCGTTTAGCGCACAGGAAGCGCTGGAGATGGGATTTGTCAACAAAGTATTGCCGCTGGACGAGTTGTTACCGTATGCGCAGCAAGTCGCTGCAAAAATTGTGGCTTTACCCGCAGCGTCGATACGCGTCACTAAACGTCTGATGAAAGCGAATCAGCCTGCCGAAGTGAATGCAAAAATGCTGGAAGAGAATAAACATTTTGCGGCGATGCTGAATGGCCCAGAAGCCAAAGAAGCATTCATGGCCTTTTTCCAGAAACGCAAACCGGATTTCAGTCAGTTCAACTGATAGCGGAATCAATCGTTTATCTGGTGAAAAAACCTGTTCATTGGCATGAACAGGTTTTTTATTTTGTTGCTTACATTCTCTCAGTAAAGAACTGTATGCCTGTGCGTTTGACCAGTTCTTCATAGGTGATCGGTTTTCCCGCTTTTGTATTGTCGATGTTTTCGACCCAGTAAGCCCATCTCTTGTTTTCTGACGGGTCATAGACCAGTTTGAAAAGATATTTGGGTACCCAGACTTTATTCTCTCCTATCGTTGTTGGTCTGGCTTCAAATACCGGACCAGTCAGGACATAGACATCACCACGGGCACGCATGGCGTATTTACGTGTCGCATTTTCTATCGATGCCCAGGTCTTTCTATTGTTTTCCGGTGCTTGCGGAACCATGTTTGCAAGAGAAAAACTCTGCGCCATTGCTTCCGGTGTTGCCATATTTCCTGCCGGCGCCATGTGACCTCGATCATAGCCGGAGTTCTTGTAATCGCTCAGTTCTGCGCGTTCAGCACGAGGCAAACGGGCATCGGCAAAAAAACGATTCGTTCTTTCGTTTCCTTTCGCATCGATGATGGTTTGTCGGTTGAGTTTTTCTGCGACATAAATCGGTGTGTGGCTTTTGGCCGAATGAAGGATCGCGAACGATGAATAGCACAATGCCCGTGCATTGAGTTCGGTTTCATGCGGGATAACGGGAATCTGTCCTCCGGAAAAAAATTGGCGACATTCTGAAAATGGCGGGGCGGCAAAACTGGCAGACGACGATAGCGCTAACGCTAACGCGAAAATAAACTTTTTGAACATGAATTTTATGCGCGAAAATCAAAAGAAAAACAGGAACTGAAAACCGCAACTCATACAACCACGCGGCCATCAGCAAAGCGGGAGAGTGAAGCGAAGAGAAAGTGCAGCAGCACATTTCCGACACGAATTTTAACGGCAACAAATCTCAGTTGTGTTTATTTATTTGCTTCCGTGCAGTAGAGTCGCACTACCGAACATTGGTTTGCTCACTATTTAATCAGGTGCCGCTATTCGTAAGGTGTGTGCTGGCGAGGCGTATGCCACTAACACACCGATCATTTTTCAGGGAAGTTCATCGATGAAGATCAGAGTCAAATTGCCAAAACCGCGCAATCCTTTGGCTGTATTAGTGAAACAGCGTAAAGGCGGGGCGCATGGCGCATCTCAACCGGCGCGGGCAGAACGGCGAAAGTACAAGCAACGCCTGCATGGTGTGTTATCCGGTCGGTCCGGTGGGGATGACACCGACTGATTTTTTTTGGGGAGCCGATGTTTACGTTTATTTTTTTTCAGACAGTAACGGCGCGTTGCGAGCTGAATGCACCAATAAACCAATCAGGCTGACGGTGGCAAATGCCGCGCCGGTATAAAAGGTGAAAGTTGATCCCAACTGATCCCATAAAAGACCCGCTACCACGCTGGCAAGCAACAGAGCGATACCGCTGACCAGATTGAAAAAGCCAAATGCTGTACCGCGTAAATCAGATGGTGCACTGGAGGCGACCATACTTGCCAGCAGGCCTTGCGTCATTCCCATATGTATGCCCCAGAGCGTGATGCCAGCTAACAATCCACTCCAGCTCTGGCTGTATCCGAGTATCAGGTCAGAGGCAATCAGTATGACTAATCCGCCAGCGAGCATATGGCGATGAGATATGCGGTCTGACAGTTTACCAAATGGATAAGCTGTCGCCGCATAGACGAGGTTCATGGCGACCATCACAAGTGGCACCAGCGCGACAGGAACGGATAATTGTTGTGCCCGTAAGATCAGAAATGCTTCGCTGAATCGGGCGAGCGTAAACAAACATCCGAGAGAAACGACCCACCAGTATTCCCGCCCCATGCGTTTCAGATTGTGCTTGCTGAGTGGATTGCCAAGGCTGGTTTGCGGCCTGGTATCCGGCTCTTGCACGCCGACAAACAGCAGTAGCATTGCCCCCAGCCCCGGTATCACTGCAAGCCAGAAAATATGGCGGTAATCGTTTGCCCATAACAGCATCAGCGCCGTGGCCAGCAGTGGTCCGGCGACGGCACCTATCGTATCGAGTGACTGTCTTAAACCAAAGGCTTGGCCACGGATTTCTGCCGGCGTAATATCCGTAATGAGTGCATCGCGCGGAGCGCCACGGATACCTTTGCCGGCGCGGTCGAGAAGGCGGGCGGTTAATAGCAACCCCATCCCCTGCGAAAGTGCGAACAGAGGTTTGGAGAAGGCACTGATCCCATAGCCAAACACCGCCAGCATTTTGCGTTTTCCGAGACGATCACTGAGTGCACCGGAAAATACTTTAACCAGCAAGGTCGTTGATTCGGCGATACCGTCAATCACGCCCACCACAAACACACTGATCCCCAGGGTTCCAACCATAAACATCGGCAGCAGGCTATGAATCATTTCTGAAGAAATATCCATCAGCATGCTGACGAAACCGAGTATCCAGATACTTCTGGGAATTTGGGGACGTGTCATGTGTGTTAAGCGAAAATCATCTGCGCCAATGGTGATAAATGCAGGAATTTAATTTATCTGAAACGGATCTGGTCAGTGCTGATCATTTTCCCGCATTACGTGCTGTTTGTCGCAGAGTTTCCAGCGTGGCGCCCGGGGTGATCAGATTGCCGTCGTAACGCAGTTCGATCAGAGCCGGTAACTGGTGATCGTGCGTATGCTTTAGAGCGCGTTCCAGCGCCGAGCCGAATTCAGCTGTCGTCAGGACGGTTTCCCCACTCGCACCATAAGCGCGGGCCAGTGCGGCAAAATCAGGATTGTGTAATTCCGTGCCGGACACACGTCCCGGAAATTCACGTTCCTGATGCATGCGTATGGTGCCGTACATGCCATTATTAAACACAATGATGATGACCCCGGCGCGGTACTGTACGGCCGTGGCGAGCTCCTGACCATTCATCATGTATTCACCGTCACCGGCAAATGTGATTACGCAACGTTCCGGTGCGATGAGTTTGGCCGCTACGCCGGAAGGCACGCTGTAACCCATCGCGCCTGACGTCGGTGCCAGTTGGGTGCGCAGTCCGGCATAACGGAAGTAGCGATGAGCCCAGGTCGCGTAATTGCCTGCGCCATTGGTGATGATGCTGTCCGTCGGTGCCAGCTGCATAATGTCCTGCACCACTTGCCACAGATTGAGCGGCGCATTTTCTTTGGCAAAAATGGCGGGTTCCTGCTGCCAGGCGCGCAGTTCTGCTTTGGCTTCCGCCACGCTGTGCTGCCAGAGTGTGGCGCTTTTTAACTTGCCCTGCTTGCTCAGTTCTGACAGCGCATGCGCGAATTCTTTCATGCCGCTGTTGATCATCAGCGGTGCCTGATACACGCGTCCCAGTTCCAGCGCATCGCTGTGTACATGTATCAGAGTTTGTTTTGGTAGCGGCGCTTCGAGCAGGGTATAGCCACCGGTCGTCATTTCACCCAGACGCGGGCCGATCGCGATCACCAGATCGGCTTGTTGTATACGTTTTGCCAGTTGTGGGTTGATGCCGATGCCGACATCGCCGATGTAGTTAGGATGCGCATTGTCCAGCAAGTCCTGGAAGCGGAAAGCGCAGGCGACCGGCAAATGATTCAGTTCTGCGAATTCACGCAGCTGCGTGCAGGCGGTCTGATCCCAGCCGCTGCCGCCCAGAATCAGCACGGGACGCTCAGCCGCCTCCAGCATGCTGCGTAGCTGGCCCAGTTGTGCTGGCGAAGGATAAGCCTGTACCGGCGTGTAATGCAGGGTATCCGCCACTTCCACCGTTTGGGCCAGCATGTCTTCCGGCAGTGCCAGCACCACCGGGCCGGGCCGGCCGCTGGTGGCGACCTGAAAGGCACGGGCAATGTATTCGGGTACGCGGTCGGCGCGGTCGATTTGCGCCACCCATTTCGCCATAGGGCCAAACATGCGGCGGTAATCGATTTCCTGGAAGGCTTCGCGCTCCACAAAATCATTGCCGACCTGACCGATGAAAAGGATCATCGGCGTCGAATCCTGATACGCGGTATGCACGCCTATCGAGGCATTGGTGGCACCCGGCCCGCGTGTCACAAAGCAGATGCCGGGCTTGCCTGTCATCTTGCCATAGGCATCGGCCATAAATGCCGCACCACCTTCCTGGCGGTTAATGATGAAGCGTATCGCGCTGTCATGCAGCGCATCCAGCACCGGCAGGTAACTCTCGCCGGGTACACCAAAAATAGTATCGACACCTTGGATTTGCAAAGCATCGACAATTAACTGACCACCCGAGCGAGATTTCAACATGACAGTAATAGCTAAAAAGGAAAAACCATACGCTAACAGAAAGCTTGCCGAATTTGCAGCGCTATTGATGAGTCACGACGAATTGCGAACGAATTGCGGGTGAGTAGAGTAAAATAGCGCCCGAAGCAGGCCAGACAATCGCTGGTTGCCATAGCAATATGGTGACGGGAGGAAGGTCCGGACTCCATAGAGCAGGGTGACGGCTAACGGCCGTACGTTGAAAGCCGCAAGGTATAAGACGAGGAATAGGGCCACAGAGACGAGCGTATTAAGTTACGGTGAAACGCGGTAACCTCCACCCGGAGCAATTTCAAATAGGCACGCGTTGAGGTGGCTCGCGGAGCGTGCGGGTAGAAAGCTTGAGCGGCGGAGCAATCCGTCGCCTAGAGGAATGATTGTCATAGTCGGTCATAGCAATATGAAAGACCGTAACAGAATCCGGCCTACCGGCCTGCTTTACTTCTTTTTCCATTGGTCGTTGTCAGGCGCAGACGACCGCTATCTTTCAGAATCATCTCTGACACAACTCCAGATACCGCACCATGTTCATTTTTTGCAGCATTACGCGATTGCGCTTCTGTTTGTTGTAAATCGGACTAATTCAAAAAAACTGATGTTACACTCACTTGCCGCAATACAATCCGGTTTATATGCAGCAGCTTGCTGACTAATATCCTGTCTGATAATTGCAAACGCCTGTTCTGAATACCTATTAACGATAAATTATTCCAGACTCATGGAAAACCGAGGCAAAAATAAAGAACGGATTATTCCCCTGAAGATATTTGCCTTTTGCACTTGTCTGATTCTTGCCGTCATTGTGGCGCAGAGCTGGTGGTCGATTGCCGAGGATAAAAATCTGACCTTGTCTGACGCCCAGCAGGATAGTTACTTCACCGTCCGTATTCTTGAAGAGCATGCCAATCGCGCATTAAGTGAAGTTGTTCAGTTGATGGATGCGATCAGTGAACAGGTCGCTACTTACCCGCCTGAAAAAGATGCTCAGAAAAGCACGTCGGAACAGATTTTAGCGAACCAACGTCACCATTCTCAGTTATTGAGTGCGGTATCGCTGTTTGATACTCAGGGGCAGCATCTTGCTTCTGATTTTGTCGATAGCTCATCTCAGCAGCTTCGGCCAACACCAGCGTTATCGCCACAGTTGCATGTGACATCGCTCATCAGTAATCCCACCGATACGCAATTAAGAGTGGGGGCCGCAATCAAGTTGACAAGTTCTGATCAGTGGATATTGCCAGTTGCTAGAAACGTGATGGGGCTGAATGGCCAGCGCGCTGGCATTCTTGAAGTGCAAATGCGCCTCAACTATCTACAAGAGTTTTATGAATTGGTTGCACGCGGCAGCGTGGCGTCGGTCTCACTTCATGATTTGAACGGAATCGTCCTGACCGGGGCACCAGCTGATAATTATATTTTTAATCGTAGCCTTAAGCAGCCAGCTTTATTGTCGGCGATCGTCGATGGCTCCAGAGAGGGATCGCTTTATGGTGGCGCACTACAGGATGGCAGTGGTGAATTTTTGTACACCTATCGGAAAGTCGCAGGATTTCCACTGACGCTGTTATATGCACGCAATGTCGAAAATATTTTGTCGGATTGGAAGAGCAGGGTCAGGCATAAAATGCTGTACACATCAGCGACGCTTATTCTTATCCTGATTCTGATCTGGCTCTTGTTAAGGCAGGTGCAGCAGTTAAATCACTCCCGCCTCCGGATAGAGGCAAGTGAGGAGCGATATCGGTTGCTGTTTAGCGGCGCAGAAGATGCGATTTTGCTGATTAATCAAGATCATCGTTATGTCGATTGCAATCCCGCTGCCGTCAGGCTGTTTGGCGTTAGCAGTGTCGCCGATATCGTCGGTCACAAAGCGGGTGAGTTTTCATCCATATTGCAAGCGATGCCGGGCACGCCGCAAACTGACGGTGATACTTTGATTGATCAATTCATCGAACGGGCTTTTGATGGTATTCCTCAGCGTTTTGAATCGATCATGGAGAGAGAGGGGAATACCCTGTACAACGAGGTGACTCTCAGCCTGGTTGAGTTAAATGGCGAGAGGCTGTTGTTTTGTACCGAGAGAGACATTAGCGCCCAGAAATATTCAGAGCAATTGCTGGAGGCACAGAATCATCTGTTGCAACTGATCGGTGCGAATGAAGATCCGCTGTTTATTCTGAGCTCAGTCTGTGATTTTGTCGAAAAATTACGGCCATTCTGGTGTGTGGGAATTCAGTTACTAGCCGATGATCAGAGAACTTTTATTCAAAGTGTTGGACGCGGTTTTCCTGAAATATTATCGAAACAGATCGTCGATATGCCGGTTGCGCATGGTAGTGGGATCTGGAGCGAAGCTGTATTAGTCGCCTGCCCGGTGCAGCTCAGTAATTTTCAGCAAGCGCCATCGATGCAGTTCGTCAATGATCTGGAAGCGTTGGGTAAAATAAATGCTGGCAGTGCATGGCCGTTGATGGATAAGCATGGCCACATATTAGGCAGTTTCACGGTGTTACTGGCGGAATCGCAAGAATTAAGCGATGACGATATGAGTTTGATTGGCATCATGATCGAGATCGCTACGATCGCGATTGAAGGCCGCCGCTCCGAGAAAAAAATACTGCAACTGGCGCATTATGACGAGCTTACTGGTTTACCCAACCGGTTTTTATATCATCAGCATCTCGCCAAAGCTTTGGCACTGGCGGAGCGAAACAGCTGTCAGCTTGCGGTGCTTTTTCTCGATCTGGATCGATTTAAGAATATTAACGACACCTTTGGTCATGATGAAGGTGATCGTGTCTTGCGCAGTATTTCTCAACGTTTCCGACAGGTCTTAAGGGAATCGGACATCATTGCCAGAGTTGGCGGTGATGAGTTTATTTTGCTGATTGATCAATTCAGTGACCCACGTGATTTAGGGGACGTCGCGGACAAACTGTTATTCGAAGCATCGCAACCATTTGAAATTCATGGTCAGGAATGTCAACTCAGCGCTAGCATTGGTATTGCCACTTTCCCCGCGGATGGACACGATGCGCAAACTCTGCTGAAAAATGCGGATATCGCGATGTACAGAGCCAAAAATAAGGGTAAGGATAATTACCAGTTTTATGCATCTGAAATGAATACGCACACAATCGAGCAGTTGGCTTTTGAGGCTCGTTTGCGTAAGGCTTTAGAGAGACTGGAATTTGTTGTGTATTATCAGCCTAAGATTTCACTGCAGACCGGAAAGATCGTCGGAGCCGAAGCCTTGGTTCGTTGGGATCATCCTGAGCGTGGAATTCTTTATCCCGGAGATTTTATTGAATTGGCGGAAGAAACGGGCTTAATTAGCCGGCTCGGCATGCTCGTGCTCGATATTGCCTGTCGCGATGTGCTGAGCTTCCGTCAGATGGACAGTGATTTTGGGCGGATTGCGATTAATTTATCAGGCTCGCAATTCAATGACCCTCAGCTTTTAGATGAAATTAAAGGTATCGTCGATTTCTGGCGGGTGCCTGCCGATGCTATTGAATTTGAGATCACGGAAAGTATGGTGATGCATAACCGTGAGCAGGCGATAGTGTTGATGGATGGCTTCAGGTCGGCGGGTTTCAGCCTTTCCATCGATGATTTCGGTACCGGTTATTCTTCCCTGGCTTATCTGAAACGATTTCCTGTTGATAGTGTGAAGGTGGATCGTTCATTTATTAAAGATATCCCGGATGACCCGAATGACACCGCGATCGTATTAGCCATCGTCGCGATGGCGCACACCCTGGGACTAAAAGTTATTGCAGAAGGTGTCGACGCGCAGACGCAGCTGGCAATTCTGACTGATTTTAAGTGCGACGAATATCAGGGCTTTTATTTTAGTAAAGCGGTGCCTGCAAAAGAATTTCTTCAACTGCTGCAACAGCAAGTGAATTAAAGCCATCGCCTTATTCAAGAGGCGATCTTTACTTGTGATCTCTCTCATTTCATCTTTGCCGCTGGAAATGCAGGCGAACGTCGGCAAACACGGTCGCAACATCCTCAAAATTACCCTAAGAGATCCAATGACGCGGGATTTTAAGCTCTTTATTCCTCCGTGTATTACAAGCCACTTTCACTATCTTCTGTAACTCATTAATTTTATTCAGTTATTTGAATAAATTAACTTTCTCGATAGTTGCGCTAAGTCATTGACTTCATTAAAGAAACTGCTGTTTTTCTGAGTAATTTCACTTGACCATGTTGATAGCATCCTCTAAAGTGGGAAACAGTGTGAGAAAGTGTAATTTTGTGGGATAAATCCCCAATTTTCATTTATCTTCGCAAACTGAGTCATATCAATCCAAGTCCAGGTAAAAGGTAAAAGCGTGTTTCAGGGTCCATCCGCACTCAATCTCGATGCGAAAGGCAGAATGTCAATTCCTGCCCGCTATCGTGATGCCCTGAGCGAACAATACGAGGGCCACATCACCCTGACCCGCCATCCTGACGGGTGCCTGTTGCTGTTTCCGCGTCCGACCTGGGAATCTCATCGCGAGCAAATCGCCGCCTGGCCTATCCAGGCGCGTGACTGGAAGCGTATTTTTCTGGGAAATGCATATGACGTCGATATGGATAGTGCTGGCCGTATTTTGCTGGCACCAGAGTTGCGTAATGCCGTTGGTATTCAGCGTGACATCATGATGCTGGGCATGGGGAGCCATTTTGAAATATGGGATGCCGGTAAGCTTGCCGAAAATGAAGCCAACGCGAAAGCGGCTGGTGCTCCTGATGTACTAAACAATTTTACTTTCTGATCGCGGGCAATGACGATACAGCAGGCGACAGAATATACCCATACAACTGTGCTCTTGAATGAGGCAGTGGATGCACTCGGCATAGCCGGTGAACGGGCAAATGGTATCTACATTGATGGCACGTTCGGGCGAGGTGGGCATAGCCGCCTGATCCTGCAACAGCTCGGACCGAAAGGTCGTCTGATTGCTTTTGATAAAGATGCGCAGGCGATTGCCAGTGCAGCTGAAATCAGTGATCCCCGTTTTCATATTGTGCATGACAGTTTTGCTGCAATGACCGCAGCGCTCGAAGAACTCGGCGTCAGTAAAGTGGATGGTATCTTGATGGATCTGGGTATTTCATCACCGCAAGTGGATGACGCGAGCCGTGGTTTTAGTTTCCGCTCAGACGGTCCGCTTGATATGCGGATGGATACCAGTCGTGGCATGTCTGCTGCTGAATGGCTGGCAGTGGAAGAAGAAGAAAAAATCAGGGAGGTGATAAAAAATTATGGGGAAGAACGGTTTGCTTTTCAGATTGCAAAGGCGATTGTTGCTCGCCGGCAAACGGAGTCCATTACTGGAACCCGACAACTCGCCGAACTTGTCGCGCACGCCGTCAAAACTCGCGAGAAGGGCAAGGACCCGGCAACTCGCACCTTTCAGGCTATACGGATTTTCGTCAATAAGGAGCTTGAAGATCTCGAGATAGGGCTTGATGCTGCTTTTGCTGCGCTTTCTCCTTTCGGGCGGATGTCGGTGATCAGTTTTCATTCTCTTGAAGACCGGATAGTGAAGCAGTTTTTTGCTTCTAAAGTGAAACTTGAGCAGCCAGACCGGCGCTTGCCTATCCGTCACGTCGATTTACCGCAAGCACAAATGCGTTTGCTGAACCGGATTAAGCCTTCTGAAGCCGAGGTGGTTGCCAATCCTCGTGCGCGCTCGGCGATCTTGCGTATTGCTGAACGTTTGCCAGAGGTGCTGAAATGATCACGCGCGTGAACATTTTTCTGGCAATCGCATTGATCGCCTGTGCTTTGTCTCTGATTAATTCTCAGTATCAGGCTCGACGTTTGTTTATTGAGCTCGAGCGTGAGCAAAGTCTCAGCAAACAATATGAATTGCAATGGACACAATTGAAACTGGATCAATCCACTTTTGGTAAACACTCGCGCATTGAGGAAACCGCGAGCAAGGAACTGAATATGGTGCCGGTCACGCCGGCGCGTACCCAATATCTGAAAGCGGCGGAGCTGAAATGAGCCGTGCTGGGAACATGTCGCGCACAGCTGCTTCACGCGGTGTTTCATTTTCTTCCAATCCGGTGTTGGAAGTGAAATTGCCTATCTGGCGTTCCCGGCTGGTCTTGTTTTTATTATTCGGTGCTTTTTTTGCGCTGATCGCCCGTGCTTTGTGGTTGCAGGGAATGACGACGGATTTTTTGCAGAAGCAGGGAGCTAATCGATATGCCCGTACATTAGAGTTACCGGCAACGCGCGGAAAAATCACAGACCGGAATGGTCAGGTGCTGGCGTCATCGGTACCGGTAAAGGCGATATGGGCGATCCCCGATGATGTTCTGGAAGCGCCCAAAGATAAAATCCGACAACTCGCAGCCTTACTCGATATGAGTGAGGCTGAGTTACGTAAGAAACTCGATTCTGATCGTCAGTTTGTGTATCTGAAGCGGCAGGTAGAACCGCAGATATCCGACAAAATTCAGGCGCTTGCTATTCCTGGTGTTGAAACCCGCAAAGAGTACAAGCGTTTTTATCCAGAAGGTGAAGTCATGGCACACGTCGTCGGCTTCACGAATGTGGAAGATATCGGGCAGGAAGGAATTGAGCTCGCCTCGGAAAAAAATCTGGCAGGTAAAACGGGTAGCCGTCGCGTCATTAAAGACCGCCTTGGTCGCATCGTTGAAGATATTCGTGCTATTCGTGAACCACATGATGGCAAAGAGCTGACCTTGTCGCTTGATAGCAAGATTCAGTATATCGCTTACACCCATTTAAAAGATGCAGTAGAAAAACACAAGGCAAAAGCTGGCGGCGCCGTTGTGCTTGATGTACACACCGGAGAGGTTTTGGCTCTGGTGAATTTGCCCAGCTATAACCCGAACGACCGCTCGGTATTGACCGGTGCGCAGTTGCGTAATCGTGTTATTACCGATACGTTCGAGCCGGGTTCGACCATGAAGCCCTTCACCGTTGCACTGGCGCTTGAGACCGGACGGGTTACTCCGGATACCGTATTTCAGACCGCACCGGGTTATATGACGATAGGCCGGGATGTGATTCATGACGCCCATAAAGAATCTGTGCTGACCGTTGCGCAGATTATCCAGAAATCTTCAAATATCGGCGTCGCCAAAATGGCGTTACAAATGCCACCTAAGGAAATGTGGGAGTTGTTTACCACCTTAGGTTTTGGTCAGCAGCCGAAAATTGGTTTTCCCGGTGCCGTTGCCGGTCGTTTGCGTAATTATAAAAATTGGCGGCCCATCGAGCAGGCGACGATGAGTTACGGTCATGGCCTGTCGGTGTCCTTGCTGCAAATGGCGCGTGCGTATACGATTTTTGCGCGCAACGGCGACATGATACCGATCACATTTCAAAAAACTAGTGACGCTCCGGCAGCGCAGCGGGTGATTTCCGACAAAACAGCGCAGCAATTGCGCGTCATGATGGAGTCGGTAACACAGCCGGGTGGTACCGCAACGCAGGCACGTGTGCCCGGCTATCGCGTTGCGGGAAAAACCGGTACTGCACATAAGATAGAAGGTGGTCGCTACGTGAATAAATATGTCGGCGACTTTATTGGCTTTGCTCCGGTATCGAATCCACGAGTCATCGTTGCTGTGATGATTGATGAACCAAGCGCTGGCGGTCATTTTGGCGGTATCGTCGCTGCCCCGGTATTTGCTGCAATCACCGCGAACGTATTGCGCTCTATGAACGTGCCACCTGATTCATCTGTCACCAGCATCATTCCTGACAATAGCGTGCAGGAGAGCATGTAATGACCAATAAAAAAATATCCATTAACGAGATTGTTAACTGGCTGCGGCAAGTCGCACCTGACGCACAGTTGTGCTCAAATTCGGCAAAAATCATTATTGGCGATGTGTTTTTTGCCGCCCGCACGCATCATGGCGATGGCCGCAAATATATTCCTGATGCGCTTGCTCGTGGTGCAATTGCAGTTGTATATGACGTTGCGGATGGCGACACTTTCGTGTGGAATGAGAGTATTTCAGTCCCTCATTTTGCAGTGCCGGATTTATCGCAGCAACTCGGGTTGATCGCCAACGAGTGGTATGGAAATCCAGATCGGGCTATGTTCAGCGTCGCTGTGACCGGCACCAACGGTAAGACATCCTGCAGTCAGTGGCTGGCAAAAGCGCTGTCAATGGAAAAGTGTGACACCGCAGTGATAGGCACACTGGGTACCGGCATTTATCATCAGGGTGTATTAGGCCAGTTATCAGAAACGGGCTTTACAACGCCGGACGCAATCAGTTTGCAACGCGAGTTGTTTGTGATGCAGAAGAATGGTGCAGAGGCGCTGGCGATAGAAGCATCATCCATTGGTCTGGATCAGGGGCGGCTGAATGGCTTACATGTTGACGTCGCTTTATTCACTAATCTGACACGCGATCACCTAGATTATCACGGTGATATGGATGCCTATGCCGCCGCCAAACAACGCTTGTTTGACTGGAATAGTTTGACGACCGCCATCATCAATCTCGATGACGTGTTCGGGCTTAAACTTTTAGCGCATTTGCAGCAGGCACGGCCAGACGTGCGTTTGATGACTTACAGCCTAGAAAAATCAAGTTACGAAGGTACTGCTTTACTGAGCGCCAGTAATTTGAAAACAACGCATGCCGGAACCAGCTTTCATCTCGAATCGCCGTTTGGCTCCGGTCTGGTGAAAACACAACTGATAGGCCGGTTTAATGTCAGCAACATTCTTGGCGTCCTTGCTGCTCTGTTGAGTAAAGGAATTCCTTTGCCGAAAGCGTTGGCGCTGATAGAGAAATTACCGCCGGTGCCAGGTCGCATGCAATTAGCCGGTACTGCCGGACATGTAATGGTCGTGATTGATTACGCCCACACACCGGATGCCCTTGAAAAGACTCTTGAAGCTTTGCGCCTCGTCGCGGATGAGCGCGGTGGACAACTATGGTGTGTTTTTGGTTGTGGCGGTGATCGAGATCCGGGCAAGCGTCCACAGATGGGACGGATATCGGAGCAAGCGGATCACGTGATTGTCACCAGCGACAATCCGCGCAGCGAAGATCCCGCTCATATCATCGGGCAGATTGTGGCAGAGATGAGTAAAACTCCCCACATCATCGAAGACCGGGCAAACGCAATTTTGTACGCAATTAAACACGCTGGTGATCAGGATGTGGTGCTGCTGGCAGGCAAAGGGCATGAAACCTATCAGGATATCAATGGTAAGAAATGGCCATTTTCAGATGAAGAACATGCTGCGCTTGCGCTGGCAACCGTGGCAACCAGCGGCAACATGAAGAGAGGTAGCTGATGCATTTTACTCTTCAACAATTGCAGCCAGTGCTGACATCCGCGACCATGAAAGCGGACGCAGCGGTCACAGGTTTAACCACCGACAGCCGCAAAATTAAGGCGGGGGATTTGTTTGTTGCCTTGCGTGGTGAAAATTTTGATGCCCATGATTTCCTCGCGCAGGTTGCCATTTCAGGCGCAGTCGCCGTTGTGGCAGAACGGATACCGGAACATTTTGCATTACCTGCACTGATCGTGCCGGATTCCAAACTGGCATTAGCTGAGATCGGCCGATACTGGCGGCAACAGTTTATGTTGCCTGTCGTCGGGGTGACTGGCAGTAACGGTAAAACTACCGTTAAAGAAATGATTTCATCGATTCTGAGCGTGGCTTTTGGTGTCGAATGTCGTTTAGCGACCAGCGGCAATCTGAACAATGAAATCGGCGTACCGCTGACTATCCTTGGTCTCAACCCATCGCACCGGGCAGCAGTGATAGAAATGGGTATGAATCATCCCGGGGAAATTGCCTTGCTGGCCTCAGTTGCTTTATCGACAGTCGTCTTAGTTAATAACGCCCAGCGTGAACATCAGGAGTTTATGCAGACGGTGAAAGCTGTTGCTGAAGAAAATGGTGCAGCTATAAGAGCGCTGCCAGATGACGGTGTTGCTGTTATTCCTGCGGAGGATGAATATTGTTCTTTGTGGCAGCAATATGCGGCGGAACGCGGACAACGTAAAGTTATTCGCTTTGGATTAAACAGCGATGCCGAAGTCCATGCCAGTTTTGTGGCGACCCCATTCGGTAGTGAAGTCAACATGCATATAGCAGGCCGCTCGTCTGAGGTTCATTTGCAGGCAGCCGGTCAGCACAATGTATTGAATGCGCTCGCCGCCGCCGCGTGCTGCCACGCGATAGGAATTTCTGACGAATTAATCGTTGCTGGCCTGGAGAATTTCAGCCCGGTGAATGGCCGTTTGCAGCGTAAGCAAGCCAGCTGTGGCGCGATGGTGATTGACGATACCTACAATGCCAATCCGGATTCTGTACGTGCTGCAATCGATGTGCTGACGCAGATCGGCGGCGCTACTGTTCTGGTACTGGGTGACATGGGTGAAGTGGGCGAAAACGGCGCTCAGTTTCATAAAGAGATCGGCGAATATGCCAAAGCTCAGGGTATTACAGAGCTGTATTTACTTGGTGATCTGGTCGCCCATACGGCAACGGCATATGCCGGGGCACACTATTTCACCGATATACAGAATTTATTCAGGGCCTTAGACAACAGTATTCATCAGGAAAAGACAGTACTGGTCAAAGGCTCACGTTTCATGAAAATGGAACGCGTTGTCAGCCATTTGTTGGCGGCGGATGACGGCACTTCAACACAACAAAAAATAACAGGAACTCATTAGCATGTTGCTCTGGTTGGCAGAAATTTTTAAACAGGATCTGGGGCTGCTACGCGTCTTCGGTTTTATCACGTTCCGCGCAGTATTTGCGACCATGACCGCGTTGGCGATCGGCATTTTTGCCGGGCCAGCGGTGATCCGTATGTTGACTCGCCTGAAAGTCGGTCAGGCCGTGCGTTCGTATGGCATGGAAACGCATCTGGTGAAGTCTGGTACACCAACTATGGGAGGTGTACTCATTTTGATTTCGATTGCGGTGTCCACGCTGCTGTGGTCTGACTTGAGTAACCGCTTCATCTGGGTCGTGTTGATCGTGACTCTGGGTTACGGTGCGGTCGGTTGGGTTGATGATTATCGCAAGGTTGTTTACAAAGACCCGGAAGGCATGCGTTCGCGCGAAAAATATTTCTGGCAATCATTGATCGGTATTGCTGCTGCGTTTTATCTCGCGTTTTCGGTATCGGCACCAAGTAACTCCAAAATTCTCGAATTGCTGTTTGCGTGGGTGCAATCGGGTTTCAGTATGGATTTACCGCCGAAGGCAGATTTGATTGTGCCGTTTTTTAAATCGATCAGCTATCCACTCGGCGTCTGGGGCTTTATCGCACTCACGTATTGCGTGATTGTCGGCACCAGTAATGCAGTGAATTTCACGGATGGACTCGATGGTCTTGCCATCATGCCCGTGATTATGGTCGGTACAGCATTAGGTTTGTTCGCCTATTTGTCCGGACATATCGGTTACTCGAAATATTTATTGATTCCGCATATTCCGGGAGCCGGTGAATTGCTGATTTTCTGCGGCGCGATGACCGGTGCCGGTCTCGCATTCCTGTGGTTTAACGCTCACCCGGCGCAGGTGTTTATGGGCGACGTCGGCGCATTGGCGCTGGGTGGTGCGCTCGGCACGCTGGCGGTAATCGTCAGACAGGAAATCGTTTTGTTCATTATGGGCGGTATTTTTGTCGCGGAAACACTGTCGATTATCTTGCAAGTGTCTTACTTTAAATTTACTAAAAAACGATTTGGTGAGGGCCGCCGTTTATTTTTGATGGCACCTCTGCATCATCATTTTGAGAAAAAAGGTTGGAAGGAAACGCAGGTGGTCGTGCGTTTCTGGATCATCACGATGTTGCTGGTATTGGTTGGCTTATCTTCACTGAAGTTACGTTGAAGTCTGGTTTTGTTATTTTCTGGCAGAAGTAAGGGTTTATGAATTTTTCTGAAAAACACGTATTAGTCCTGGGACTGGGAGAATCCGGTCTCGCAATGGCGCGCTGGTTGTTGCGTGCCGGGGCTCGTCTGCGTGTTGCGGATACCCGCTCTGCGCCGGAACGTTTAACGGCGTTACGTGCTTTGAACGATCAGATTGAATTCATTGCCGGTGAGTTTTCTGCAGAATTGCTGAACGATATAGATTTTGTGGCAGTCAGCCCCGGCCTTGCTCCCGCGCGCGAACTGCGTGACATCATTCCGGCTGCAGCTGCGCAGAATATCCCGCTGTGGGGCGAGATCGAGTTATTCGCGCAAGCCCTGTTGAGTCTGAAAGAAGAGCGTGCGTATCAGCCGAAAGTGATTGCGATTACCGGCACGAATGGTAAAACTACAGTGACCAGTCTGGTTGGCTTATTGTGCGAACGCGCTGGCTTATCAACCCGTGTCGCTGGCAATATCAGTCCGGCAGTTCTTGATGTCTTGTACGAAGTGATGGAACAAGACGTTCTGCCACAAGTATGGGTGCTGGAATTATCCAGTTTTCAGTTGCACACGACATTCAGTCTGAATGCGGATGTGGCGACCGTGCTTAATATCACCCAGGATCACCTCGACTGGCATGGCAGCATGCAAGCCTATTGCGCTGATAAAGCGCGGATTTTCGGTGAGACAACGATACAAGTCCTGAATCGTGACGACGCTTTGGTGATGTCGATGTTGAAGCCACAGGCGGCGGTAATCAGTTTTGGTGTTGATGCGCCGGAGCATATCGGTGATCTTGGTCTGTTGAATGAACATGGCATGGGCTGGTTGGCGGTCGCTGTTGCGGCGGAAGATGTACCCGTCGTCACCGGTCGTCGGAAGAAAAAAGAAGCAGAAGAAATTCCGTGCATGATCACGCGACTGATGCCAACGGATGCTTTGCAGATTCGTGGGCAGCATAATGCCGCGAATGCGCTTGCCGCGCTGGCATTGTGTCGTGGTATTGGTCTTTCATTTGCGCCTTTGCTGCACGGTTTACGTGAGTATAAGGGCGAGCCGCACCGGGTTGAGCTCATCAATAGTGTTGGCGGTGTTGATTACATCGATGACAGTAAAGGAACGAATGTCGGTGCAACTGTCGCCGCCTTAAAAGGCTTGGGACAGCAGGCTGAAGGATTCGACAAACGCATTATTCTGATTGCGGGTGGCGAGGGCAAGGGACAGGACTTTTCTCCATTGGCAGATGTGGTCGGACGATATGCGAAGAGTGTATTGCTGATCGGTAAAGCGAAGGACGAGATTCGTCAGGTGATTTCTACTACGCAGGTCGAGACTCAGGAACTTAACAGCCTGGAGCTTGCGGTGCAGGCGGCGGCAGATATTGCAAAAGAGGGCGATATTGTTCTGCTGTCCCCTGCTTGTGCGAGTCTGGACATGTTCCGTAACTATGCGCACCGGTCCGAGGTCTTTGCTGATGCTGTGCGTGAAGTAGCATTGTCACGCGGGGAGATTTGCTGATGAAGCAATTGCTCCTGCCAATACAGCGATGGCTGCCATTTTCGGCTCCGGGTCCGGAGACGCAACTGGTGAACCGCTCGAAAATGATGAACTACGATCAGCCATTGGTATGGGTCACCATGATCCTGATGTTATTCGGCATGGTCATGGTGTATTCGGCATCGATCTCTCTGCCAGACTCACCTAAATATGCGAGCTATAAAAATTCGCATTTTCTGGTGCGCCAGGCGATGTTTGTATTGGTCTCGATTATCGCAGCTGCACTGGTATTTCGTATGCCGGTATTGACCTGGCAAAAACTGGCACCGTATTTGTTCGTCTTCACGTTGATTTTGCTGGTCGCGGTACTGATCCCTGGACTTGGTAAGGGTGTGAATGGCGCGAAACGCTGGCTTTCATTCAAGGTATTTAATTTGCAGCCATCCGAGTTCATGAAGTTATTCATGGTGCTGTATGCCGCTGACTATACGGTGCGTAAACAAGAATATATGCACAAGCTGACCAAAGGCTTCGTTCCTATGCTGGCAGCTGTGGGCGTCGTGGGATTGTTGCTGCTGCTGGAGCCCGATCTTGGCGCTTTCGGTGTGATTGTCTGTATTGCGATGGGCATACTTTTTCTGGGCGGGATTAATGGCATCTGGTTCGGTGGTATTGCCGCAACGCTGGTGGGTATTTTTACGATGGTTATTTTGCTGTCGCCGTGGCGCCGCGAACGTATCTTTGCGTACCTGAGTCCGTTTGACGATGATCATGCGCTTGGCAAAGCGTATCAATTGACGCATTCGCTGATTGCGTTCGGGCGCGGCGAGTTGTTTGGTGTCGGCTTGGGTGCCAGCGTTGAAAAATTACATTATCTGCCGGAGGCACATACGGATTTTCTGTTGGCCGTGATCGGTGAAGAGCTGGGTTTCGTCGGTGTGACTGTCGTCGTTTTATTGTTTTATTGGATCATCAAACGCGCATTTGAAATTGGCAGACAAGCGATCGCGCTGGATCAGACTTTCGCCGGTCTGACCGCGAAGGGAATCGGCATCTGGATTGGTGTACAGGCGTTTATCAATATGGGTGTGAATCTCGGGTTGCTGCCAACCAAAGGTCTGACTTTGCCGTTGATGAGCTATGGTGGTTCTGGTGTGTTAATTAATTGTGTGGGGCTGGCTATTTTGCTGCGGGTCGATTATGAAAATCGTGTTTTGATGCGTGGAGGCCGCTTATGACTTCAGTCGCTTCGAAAAAACTCATGATTATGGCCGCGGGTACTGGTGGTCATATTTTCCCGGGGCTGGCAATTGCAGAATTGATGCGGGAACGCGGCTGGGAAGTGTCCTGGCTCGGAACCATGACGGGCATGGAGTGCCAGATTGTGCCTAAGCATCAGATTTCTATGGATAGCCTGGACTTCACCGGTTTGCGAGGTAAAGGCTGGAAACACAGCGTGACCGGGGCTTTCAAACTGATCGCCAGTTTTTTTCATTGCGCACGCATTTTCAGTCAGCGTCGCCCTGATGTTGTGCTTGGTATGGGCGGCTATGTGACGGTACCAGGCGGTGTTGTCGCGGCCTTGCGTGGTACGCCGTTGGTACTGATGAATGCCGATGCCGCATTGTTGTTGTCGAATAAAGCGTTGAAACCATTTGCCAGCAAACTGTTATTTGGACTGCCGTCTGAGAGTTTATCCGTAGATCAAAAAATCGCTTTGACCGGTAATCCTGTGCGTCAGGAAATTACGGCTTTGCCTGCACCCGCAACGCGTTATGCGCAGCGTACAGGTACTTTACGTATTCTGGTTGTCGGCGGTAGCCTTGGCGCAAAAGTGTTGAATGATTGCCTGCCAAAAGCACTGGCATTGATTCCGGAAGCGCAGCGTCCGACGTTAACTCATCAGTCAGGCAAACAAAATATTGATGCTTTGCGGGCGAATTACGCGCAAGCCGGCGTGCAGGCCGAGATACGCGATTTCATCGACGACATGCCGCAGCGTTATGCTGAGGCAGATCTGGTGATTTGCCGCGCTGGTGCCATTACGGTATCGGAGTTAACTGCAGCAGGTGTTGCCAGCATACTCGTACCTTTTATGGCTTCCAGTACGTCGCATCAAAAGGAAAATGCCACCTGGATGGCACAGCAGCAGGCCGCAGTTTATCTGCCTCAGTCGGAGCTGACACCGGCGCTGTTGGCTGAAAAATTACAGGCGCTTGATCGCCACCAATGTTTGCAGATGGCAGAGAAAGCGTATGCACTCGGTCAACGCGAAGCAAATGCAAACATTGCAAAAATTCTGGAAGCATTAGCATGAAGCATAAAGTTAAACATATTCATTTTGTCGGTATTGGCGGCTCAGGCATGAGCGGTATCGCCGAGGTCTTACTCAATCTCGGATACACCATTTCAGGTTCAGATCTGAGTAGCAACTCTGCGTCGCAGCGTCTCGCGAGCCTCGGTGCTGACGTGAAGATCGGGCATGCGGCGGAAAATATTGCAGGTGCAGATGCGGTTGTGACATCAACGGCAGTGAAAGCAGATAACCCCGAAGTGATCGCTGCCAGAGCGAAGCACATTCCTATCGTGCCACGCGCTCTGATGTTGGCCGAGCTGATGCGTCTGAAGAGCGGCATTGCGATTGCCGGCACACATGGCAAGACAACGACGACCAGTCTGGTGGCGAGCGTGTTGGCGCAAGGTGGTTTTGATCCTACGTTTGTGATTGGCGGACGCCTTAACAGTGCTGGTGCCAATGCTAAATTAGGAAGTGGCGATTTCATCGTTGCCGAGGCGGATGAGTCGGATGCTTCATTTCTGAATCTGTTGCCTGTGATAGAAGTCATCACGAATATCGATGCCGATCACATGGAAACCTATGGACATGATTTTGCGCGACTGAAACAGGCATTCATTGAATTCACGCAGCGCTTGCCATTTTATGGCGTTGCTGTGTTGTGCGTGGATGATTCGAATGTACGTGAAATCATGCCGTTTATCTCTAAGCCTGTCGTCACTTACGGTTTTCGGGAAGATGCAGATGTCCGCGCGATTGACGCGATTGCTGCCGATGGCAAGATGCATTTCACCGTGGTGCAGGACGGCTATGCTGATATGCGAGTGAGTTTAAATCAGCCTGGTATGCATAATGTGCAGAACGCCTGCGCCGCGATTGCGATCGCGCGTGAAGTCGGCGTCGCAGATGAAGCGACACAAAAAGCATTGAGCGAATTCAATGGTGTGGGTCGTCGCTTTACCCGCTATGGTGAAATTGCTCTGGCCGGTGGCGGCAGTTTCGCACTGGTAGATGATTATGGTCATCATCCTGTCGAAATGGCGGCAACTCTGGCGGCCGCACGTGGCGCTTATCCGGGGCGTCGTTTAGTCCTGGCATTTCAGCCGCACCGCTATACCCGGACACGGGATTTGTTTGAAGATTTTGTCAAAGTCATTTCTACAGCTGACGCTGCCGTGCTGGCGGAAGTGTATGCCGCAGGCGAAGCGCCGATACTCGCCGCTGACGGACGTTCACTGGCACGCGCCTTGCGGGTGATGGGAAAAATAGAGCCGGTATTTGTTGAGGAAATACAAGAGATGCCGGAAAGCTTGTTACACGTCCTAAAAGATGGTGACGTGTTGATTGTGATGGGTGCAGGATCTATCAGTGCAGTGCCGGCAAAACTGGCACAGGCAAAATAAATGAAGTGATACAAAATCATGAGCGAAATTGATTATAAATCTTTAGGTAAAGTCGGCGTTTTGTTTGGCGGGCGTTCTGCTGAGCACGATATCTCCATCATGTCTGGCAGCGGCGTATTGGCAGCGCTGAAAAGCAAGGGCGTCGATGCGCATGCCTTCGATCCTGCTGAACGCAGTATTGCGGAATTAGCTGCTGAAAAATTTGATCGCGTGTTTATCGCATTGCATGGTCGATATGGTGAAGACGGCAGTATGCAAGGTGTGCTGGAACAGTTAAATATTCCGTATACCGGCAGCGGTGTCATGGCATCTGCGATTGCCATGGACAAAATTTTTACGAAGCGCATCTGGCAAACCCATGGCATCAGCACGCCGGGCTACGCTGTGTTGAACGCGCAATCTGATTTAGCAGCGATTACTCAGAACTTGGGTTTGCCGCTGATCATGAAGCCGCCGCACGAGGGCTCAACGATAGGAATTACTAAAGTGAATACTGCTGCTGAAATGCAGCAGGCTTATACGCTTGCCGCGCAGTTTGATGAAGTCGTGCTGGCGGAGGAATTTATTGAAGGGCGTGAATTCACTGTTGCCGTGCTCGGCAGAGGTGAGCAGGCTTATGCGTTGCCCATCATTGAAATCGTTGCACCGGATGGTAACTATGATTATCAGAACAAATATTTTACCGACGATACGCAATACCTGTGTCCCGCACCACTGGATGCGGTACTGACAACAGCGATTCAGCAAATGGCTGTCGAGGCTTATCGCGCATTAGATTGTGAAGGCTGGGCAAGGATAGACGTGTTGGTACGTAATTCGGATCAGCGTCCATTTTTGCTGGAGATAAATACCTCGCCAGGTATGACAGGGCATTCACTGGTACCGATGGCTGCCAAAGCAACCGGGATGAGTTACGAGGATCTGTGCGTTGAAATTTTAAAAACTGCGCGCTTGAAAATCCGTACTGAATCAAAGTAAAAAAGGAATAACTGATGTGGCATGACGTCAAACTGATGAACAACACGGCAAATGCCTTATTCGGCATGGTGCTGTTCATTCTGATGATGTCTGGCGTCTGGTGGGTGATTCAACGCCCGATGTTCACATTAGCCTCGATTCGGGTGGAAGGCATGAGTTCGCAAGCCTTAAAACACGTGAATGCGTTGACGATTAAAAATTCAGCCATTCCACGCATCAGAGGAAATTTTTTTACGGCGAATCTGGATGCAGTACGCGGTGCTTTCGAAAGCGTTCCATGGGTAAGAAAAGCGAGTATTCAGAGAGAGTGGCCGAATAAGCTGATTGTGAAACTGGACGAGCATGTTGTGTTAGGCACTTGGGGGGATGACGGTCGTTTGATTTCTGTGAATGGTGATGTGTTTACCGCCAATCTTGCCGAAGCAGAAGAAGATGCTGATCTGATTAACCTGAGCGGCCCTGATGGCAGTGAAAAAGAAGTGCTGACGCAGTATCAGGAATTTAAAAAATGGTTTTCTAGAATAAATCTTGAACCGGACGAAGTGAAATATTCCAGTCGGTATGCATGGAGCGTCAAGTTAAATAATGGCATGCAGGTAGAGTTGGGTAGGGTGCAGGACGGTAAGACTTTGCAGGATAGAGTGGATAAATTGATGACGGTTTATCCGCAATTGATATCGAGTCTGGAAGATAGTATTCAAAGTGTAGATATGCGTTATCCAAATGGATTGGCGTTGAAATCCAGCCACAGTTCCATGGGATTGAAAAAGCAAACAAAAGCAAGTGGAAAGACATGACAAAAGACGCAAAAAATCTGATCGTTGGTCTCGATATCGGAACCTCCAAAGTGGTGGCGGTTGTCGCTGAAGTCATGCCGGATGGCAGGCATGAGGTAATCGGCCTGGGACAGCACGAATCGAAAGGCCTGAAAAAAGGCGTGGTCGTGAATATTGAGGCGACCGTCGAATCGATACAGCGTGCGCTTGAAGAAGCCGAGCTGATGGCGGACTGTAAGATCAGTCGTGTTTATACCGGCATTGCAGGTAGTCATATCCGCAGCTTTAATTCCAGCGGCATGGTGGCGATTAAAGATAAGGAAGTCACCGCCGCCGACGTGTCGCGCGTAATCGAAACGGCAAAAGCGGTCAACATTCCGACTGATCAGCAACTGCTGCATACCTTGCCTCAGGAATTTATTGTCGATAGTCAGGATGATGTACGTGAACCGATAGGTATGAGCGGTATCCGTCTCGAAGTCAAAGTACATATCGTGACCGGCGCGGTTTCTGCTGTACAGAATATTGTGAAATGCGTGCGCCGTTGTGGACTGGAAGTATCCGATCTGATTCTGCAACCGATGGCATCGGCAGAAGCGGTGCTGACGAAAGACGAAAAAGAACTCGGCGTTGTTCTGATTGATATCGGCGGCGGCACGACAGATGTGGCGGTCTTCAGTGAAGGTGCGATTCGTCATACGGCTGTGATTCCGATTGCAGGTGATCAGATCACGAATGATATTGCGATGGCTTTGCGCACACCGACTTCGGAAGCGGAAGAAATCAAAGTGCGCTTCGGTGTTGCCAAACAAGTGCTGGCTGATCCGGCGGATACGCTGGATGTACCGGGGCTGGGTGATCGTGGTCCGCGCTCGTTGTCACGCCAGGCGTTGGCAGCAGTGATTGAACCACGTGTTGAAGAGTTATTTGCGCTGGTGCACCAGGTGGTACGTGAATCCGGTTATGAAGATGTGCTCTCATCAGGCATCGTTTTAACAGGTGGATCGTCAGCGATGCCAGGCATGGTTGAGATGGCTGAAGATATATTTTTAAAGCCAACGAGATTAGGGATGCCAGCGTACAGCGGACAACTTGCTGATGTTGTCAGAAGTCCGCGTTACGCCACTGTTTTAGGGTTGTTGTTGGAAGCGAAGAAGCAGTATTTGCGCGGTCATCTTGTGACAAGGCAGGAAGGTTCAGCAAAAGCAGTCTGGCAGCGCATGAAAGAGTGGTTTTTGGGGAATTTTTAAGTAGCTTTTTGTATCGTAATTGGTGTACTCATTTTATAATGGTTTGATCTACAGTTATTAGTCGCTAGTCGTCACATCTTGTGATCATTAGCGACTGGTAACTGCCTATCTGGAGGAGTCATGATGGAGTTCGATATGGTTGATAACGCCACACAAGGTACTGTAATCAAAGTGGTTGGCGTGGGTGGTGCCGGCGGCAATGCTGTTCAGCACATGATCAATAAAGGGGTTTGCGGCGTTGAATTCATCGCTGCAAATACGGATGCGCAAGCGTTGTTGCAATCCAAAGCGCATAACGTGATTCAAATCGGCGAAACCGGTTTGGGTGCCGGTATGAAACCGGAAGTTGGTCGCAAGCTGGCAGAAGATTCACGTGCCCGCATCGAAGACGCATTGCGTGGCGCGCACATGGTCTTTATCGCTGCCGGTATGGGCGGTGGTACCGGTACCGGTGCGGCACCAGTCGTGGCACAAGTGGCGAAAGAGCTTGGTGCCTTAACCGTGGCGGTGGTTTCCAAACCTTTTTCTTACGAAGGTAAGAAATGCATGGACATCGCTGATGAAGGTCTGGATGCGCTGACCCAGCACGTCGATTCGCTGATCATCATTCTCAACGAAAAACTCGAAGAGATTTATGAAGACGACAGCATGATCGAATGGCTGCAACATGCGGATGATGTGCTGAACAATGCCGTTGCCGGTATTGCTGAAATCATCAATGTACCGGGTCATATCAATGTCGACTTCAATGACGTGAAAACGATCATGGGTGAGCAAGGTAAAGCAATGATGGGTACGGCGACAGCATCCGGTGTTGATCGCGCACGCATCGCTGCTGAACAAGCTGTCGCATCACCCTTGCTGGATGGTATTGATCTGTCCGGTGCGCGTGGTGTATTGGTGAATGTAACTGCCAGCCGCAGCCTCAAAGGTAAAGAAATTAAAGAAGTCATGGCAGCTGTGCGCGCATTCGCAGCACCGGATGCATCGATTGCTCAAGGTATCGCATACGACGACACCATGGGTGACGATATCCGTGTAACGGTCGTTGCGACAGGACTGGGACGTGGTAAGAAAAATATTCAGCTCGTGCAAACACCGATGCTGCGTACCGGTACCAATAATGAGCCGATGATGGCTGCGGCGATGGCTACAACGACAGTGTCGAATGGTATGGCAAGCGCTGCACCAGCATTTGACGGATTGAGCAAGCCAGCAGTATGGCGTCGCGAATCTGCATCAGACACGGTGCGTGCGTTAGAAAAAAATGGCATGGAAACCTACGACATTCCAGCATTTTTGCGTAAGCAGGCAGACTGATTTATCTGTCGTCCTCATTAAAAAAGCCCGCATATAATGCGGGCTTTTTTTATTTTCGGCAAAATTAATCAAGGTACGCCCCGATACATCCGGGGCGTTATTTTTTAATTTCCGCTGGCCGCTTTGACAGCTGCAGCCGCGTCAACAATACCGGCTCCACAGCCGGGACAGTTTGCCGGTGCCGGGCGCGCGGTTTTGATCAGTATGCTGCGTACCTGCGCGGATGTCAGTTTAGGATTGACTGCCATCATCAGCGCGATCACACCCGCCACATGCGGTGTCGCTTGCGAGGTACCCGCCATCAAACCATACGTGGTGTCATCCGTCGCGACGGTTTTTCCGCTTGGCAGCGTTGAGAGGATTCTGTCTGCCGCTGTCGTAAAGCCTCCACCCGGCGCGGTGACGCTGACGGTCGCTCCGTAATTTGAATAACTTGCGCGACCACCGGTGATCGAGTTTGATGCGACGGTAATCACACCCGGGCAGTTCGCCGGACTCGACAGGCGTGCGTCAAGCGCTTCATTGCCGGCCGCGACAACAATCACTGCTCCATTCGCGATCGCACTTTGATAGGCTGCTGCATTTGTTTTACTGCAGGCATGTGTCCCGCCAAGAGAGAGATTAATGACATTCGCTTTGTTGGTGTTATCCGGCACGCCTTCGATATGTAATCCTGCAGCCCAGGCAACGGCATCTGCAATATCTGAACTTTCTCCGCCACATTTACCCAGTGCTCTTAACGGTAAAATCCGGGCGTTCGGCGCGACACCGGTAATTCCGATACCGTTGGCTGCCGCAGCAATTGTGCCTGCCACATGTGTGCCATGCCAACTGCTATCTTGTGCGTGAGACGGGCAATCTGTATCCGTTTTTTCTACCCAGTCACCGAGGTCAATCGCATCCGGGCCGCGAGCGCTGCTCACATCCTTTGGTAATGTAATGCGGGCTGTCGAGGCCTTGCTGATAAAGTTGTAGCCATACTGATTTGCGCTTCCGCCTGGTGCCGGGATCAGATTTTGCAGCAGATCCGGATGTGGACGGTAGCCGGTATCAATGACGGCAACGGTGACTTTGTCACCTTTACTGATATCCCAGGCTGCAGACAGATTCAGACCGCCTGGCTGTGTGGCACTTTCCTGCATATCCCATTGCGAGGTAAATAGCGGGTCGGTCGGGGTATACGCCGGGCGCAGAATGTAATCTGGTTCAGCATATTCGATAGAGCGGTCGGCTGCTTGCAGTTTCGCGGCGAGTGCCATCATTTGCGAAGGTTTTAACGCAGTATTTGCCCGATACACCCAGCCGCCGGTAACGATCTGACGCTTTAACGCAAATGTGGCGTTATAAGTTCTGGCAACTGATTGTAGTGCCGATATTCTTTGTGTCTGCACTTGTGCCAGCGCCGCTTTATTGCCGCTGAGGCTGGCCGCTTCGTTTGCATTGCTGCGCTCATTGCGGTACTTCACTATGATCTGAGTCAGATTTTCTGCTTCTCTGCGAGGCGTGGCAGTGGTGTTGTCCTGCTCTCTGACGGTGGCGTGCGCTGACGCACATATCATGGTGCCGAGTATGGCTGCGATCAGAGGTTTTGCTTTGAAAGCGAAAAATTTCATACGATGTTCTCCATTTCTATTCATGGCATTGATGCGATGGACGACGCTGATGTCAGCCGAGGTAAGGGATTTTTGTCAATGTTGCCGGAGCGGTTCCGCCGCCAGCCCACTGATCGCCCCAGGTAACGAAGCTGCCGTCTTTATTCACCGCGAGGAACGCACCATATGCAGTGGCATAAATGGCGCGGACATTGGTTAATTTTGCCGCGACGGCACTGCTGTCGCCGCCTTTCGTTTTCATGCCCCAGGTCACCACACTGCCATCTGACTTCAGTGCGGCGAATGCATATTTGTTGGCACTGAGAGCAACGACGTTAGTTAACTGCGCTTTCACTGCGCTGCTGTCGCCACCCAGTTCCGGATCGCCCCAGCTGACGACCGTACCATCACCTTTCAGTGCAGCGAATGCATATTCTGTCGCCTGTACTGATTTTACGTTCGTCAGGGAAGACTGAACGGCATTCAGACTATTTCCCATCCGTGGCAGATCACCCCAACTGATAACGGTGCCATCAGTTCGCAATGCGGCAAATGCCGTTTGCGTAGAGTAAATATTGCTGACGTTGGTCAGTGATGCTGTCAGTGAACTGGAATCGGCTGCTTCAATCTGAGGTGCAAAACCAAAGGCAAATGCGGCACCGGTGTTGGACACTGCCGCCGCCGCATTACCGCTGACATAAAGTTTCGAGATGTCTGCCAGCGTTGGATTAATTTCGGCCTCACCTGATTTTGCCGCGTAGCCGTAACCCCAGGTCACTACCTTGCCATCTTTACGCAAGGCGACAAAGTCAAAGTTATTCCCGACGATCTGCGTTACGCCAACCAGTAAGGGCTGAACTGCTGACGAGTTCCCGCCCGCATCCTGATCGCCAAACGTCACCACAGTACCGTCGCCTTTCAATAAGGCATACGCACCTTCGGTCGAAGCCTGCGCTTTGACGTCGGTCAGCAACGCCAGCGTGACAGGGTTGAGACCAGTTTTCGCATCACCGATATAGCCGTCCACGCCATCGGTGACGCCACGGAAATTTCCCCAGGCGGCAATCGAGCCGTCTTTTTTTGTCACGAAATAGGCGAGTCTGCCTGGCATGACGGTAGCGATGTTGGTCAGTGGGCTGGTGGCGATCGCGCCTGTTGCCGGATAGACTAAATTCGGATCGGTGACAGCGACATAGCTGCTGCCCCAGGCCTTCATTGTATTGTCGCTGAGTAGCGCTGCAAAGCCGCGCTCGGACGCGTATAACTGAGAAATGCTCGTGATTGCCGCAGCGGTGCTGGTTTGTCCGCCCCAGACCGGATTGCCCCAGGCCACGGCGCTGCCGTTTTGTAGTACCGCAAAAGCGGAAAGTGCAGTATGCACAGAATTCGCTGCGAGTTTCTGGCTGGCAGTAGCGCTTGAGCAGCTTGCCGTCGCAGTCAGAATTGAATTGGGTTGTGTGTCCTGAATGCTGGTGCCGCTACCCACCGCAACGCCAGAAGAATTTTGCCAACTGACTGTTGGCGTCGTGGCGCAGTCCGTGCTACTGACGACTGCGGTTAACAGCGCGCCACGCGCGCCGAAAACATCGATACTGACGGTTGGTGGTGTGGGTGGTGCGACCGCCGCCGGAGCACTGCTGCCACCGCCACAGCCTGAAAGCCCGTAACTGACGCCGATGCTGATCAGTGCGCTTGCAAGATATTTCCTGTGAATACTGCCATTTGCCTTGGATTGCTTCATTTGTATGCACCCCTCCATGTAATGGGAATTACCAGACCGAATTATTGATATTTAAGTAATTAATTGGACTATCCTAGCATCCGCATTGCATTTATGGAACTTACTGTTGGGAAATTACCTATAAAAATGTAAAAATTTTTACAACTTTGGTTTTCCTGAATTGACTTTATGACGGCGTCAGCAGCTTTTCGACAGCTCAGGCATACTGCGAGCTTGATCGCCGGAATGATCTGGCGTACCGGGCTATCGCAAGATAGTTAATTATTTGAATTAAACGAAAGGAATGATGATGAGCATACAAATTGGCGAACAGTTACCGGCAGGCAGCTTGGCAGAATTTGTCGAGGTTGCTGGCGAAGGTTGCAGTATTGGCCCGAATACTTTCCAAGTTGCTGATCTGGTCAAAGGAAAAACGATTGCGATTTTTGGTCTGCCAGGTGCATACACGCCAACTTGTTCGGCACAACATCTTCCTGGCTACATCGCGCATGCTGCTGAATTAAAAGCCAAAGGCGTTGATGAAATATGGTGTGTTTCCGTGAACGACGCATTTGTGATGGGCGCGTGGGGCCGCGATCAAAAAGCCACCGGCGTCGTGCGTATGATGGCCGACGGTAATGCAGCATTCAGTAAAGCGCTGGGTCTGGATGCAGATTTCAGTAAATTTGGTATGGGTGTTCGTTCCCAGCGTTATTCTTTGCTGGCAGTTGACGGTGTCGTCAAGCAACTGAACGTGGAAGCTGGCGGAAAATTTGAAGTATCCAATGTGGAAACCTTGTTAGCACAACTCGCTTAATTTTTAGTTTCCATGAGAGCAGCGCCGCCATTCTTTGGCTGGCGCTGTTTTTTTTATATAAATGATTTTTTTACCGCTCGTTTGCGGCTTATCTGTTTTTGCAACAGCGAATGACAGCGCCAGCACATTGGCTTGGCGTGACTCGTTATAATACCCGGATGTTAAAGCAAATCACTATCAAACAAGAAGTCAGAACCATAGGCGTGGGTCTGCATTCCGGCACCAAGGTCGAGCTGGTTTTGCGCCCGGCACCGGTGGATACCGGCATTGTTTTTACCCGTACGGATTTGACCCCGCCATTAGTTTTTCCTGCCAACGCAACCGGTGTCGGCGATACCCGCATGGCGTCAACTTTGTCCAACGGTGACGAACGGGTTTCTACGGTCGAGCATCTGTTATCTGCCTGTGCAGGACTCGGTATCGATAATTTGTATATCGATGTCAGCGCGGAAGAAATTCCTATCATGGATGGCTCCGCATCGTCGTTCGTTTACTTGTTGCAGGAAGCCGGGTTGCAACAGCAAGACGCAGCCAAGAAATTTATCCGCGTATTGAAACCGGTAGAAATCCGCGAGGGCAAAGGGGCCGCTGAAAAATGGGCGAGACTGGAGCCATATAACGGTTTCAAACTGCATTTCTTCATTGAATTCAATCACCCCGCTGTGGATGGCACGGTGCAGACCGCCGAGGTCGATTTTGAAAAAGTCTCGTTTGTCAAAGACGTCGCCAGAGCGCGCACTTTCGGTTTCATGCAGGATGTGGAAATGTTGCGCGGCATTGGGCTGGCGCGAGGCGGTTCCATGGAAAATGCGATCGTGATGGACGAATACCGGATACTGAATTCAGACGGTCTGCGTTTCGACGATGAATTTGTGCGCCATAAAATTCTCGATGCCATCGGTGATCTGTATCTGATCGGTCATCCTTTCCTGGCCAGCTACACAGCGCACAAATCCGGCCATGGACTGAATAATCAATTGTTGCGTGCTTTGTTGGCACAACCGGATGCGTACGAGATCGTGACCTTTGATGATGAGCAGAATGCACCCGTCAGCTATGCCGGACAAGCCACGCGCGAATGGGTTGCCGCCTGATTTCAGGGGAGTATGTCGTAAAAAACGCTTATTCTCAGCGTAAATAAAGGGGCTTAATAGATACTGGGGGGAGTATATTTAGGCTCTCAGCGGCTTCTATTTTCCGGTATTGATGTCTTAAGCTTCCATCCTCCGATCTCAATCAGGCAAAAAAATGGCTACCGCACGGTAGCCATTTTTCGTTGATCGCGCCGGTGCCGGTAATCAGGCTGCTTGCGCCGGTGTTGATGTGGTGCTGAGTTTAAAGCGTTCGCGTATCGCCTGCACGATGCCATTGCTATCGAGACCGCACTGGCTCAACAACAATGCCGGATCGCCATGATCGATAAATTTATCCGGCAAACCAAGGATCAGCAAAGGTTTGCAGATGCCAGCATCGGCCAGCGCTTCGGCAACGGCCGATCCGGCGCCGCCCATTTTGCAGCCTTCTTCCACGGTCACCAGAACATCATGCGAGTCAGCAAGAGTTTTCAGTAATTCGACATCAAGCGGCTTGATGAAACGCATATTCGCCACGGTCGCATCCAGAATATCAGCGGCGTGGAGCGATGGTTGCAGCATAGAGCCAAAGGCCAGAATGGCGATCTTGTTGCCCTCGCGTCTGACTTCACCTTTACCAATAATCAGACTGCTCAATTCAGTATCCGGTTTGACGCCGATACCGGCACCGCGCGGGTAGCGAATGGCGGCAGGCCCGGGGTAGTTGTAGCCGGTCGTCAACATCTGGCGACATTCATTTTCATCGGAGGCAGCCATCACGACCATGTTAGGAATGCAGCGCAAATAGGCGACGTCGTAATTGCCTGCGTGGGTGGCGCCGTCGGCGCCAACCAGCCCGGCGCGATCCAGCGCGAATGTCACATCCAGATTTTGCAGGGCGACGTCATGGATCAACTGATCGTAAGCGCGTTGCAGGAAGGTCGAGTAAATCGCGACAACAGGTTTCAGACCCTCGCAAGCGAGGCCGGCGGCAAATGTGACGGCATGTTGCTCAGCAATGCCGACATCGTAATAACGTTTCGGAAATTGCTTTTCAAATTCCACCATGCCTGAACCTTCACGCATCGCGGGCGTGATCCCGACCAGTTTCTCGTCGCTGGCGGCCATATCGCACAACCATTGCCCGAAAACCTGGGTATAGGTTTGTTTCGCGGACGTGCTTGGTTTGATCCCTTCGGCTGGATTAAATTTGCCGGGGCCGTGATACAACACAGGATCAGCTTCTGCCAGTTTATATCCCTGACCTTTTTTGGTGACCACATGCAGAAACTGCGGCCCTTTGAGTTGCCGGATATTTTGCAGTGTCGGAATCAGCGATTCGAGATCGTGGCCGTCAATCGGGCCAATGTAATTGAACCCGAATTCTTCAAACATGGTCGCAGGCACCAGCATGCCTTTTGCATGTTCCTCAAAGCGTTTGGCGAGTTCCAGCACAGGCGAAGGCAGTACAGATTTGCCGACGTTGCGTGCTGCTGCGTAAAACTTACCGGACATCAGGCGTGCCAGATAACGGTTCAGTGCACCGACCGGAGGCGAGATCGACATATCGTTGTCATTCAGCACCACCAGCAGGTTGATGTCTTCATGTACACCGGCATTGTTCAGTGCTTCAAATGCCATGCCGGCAGTCATGGAGCCATCGCCGATGATGGCAACCGCATGCCGGTCTTCACCTTTCGTGCGGGCGGCCAGAGCCATACCTAATGCCGCAGAAATTGAAGTCGATGAATGCGCAGTGCCAAAGGTATCGTATTCACTTTCATCTCTGCGCGGGAAGCCGGAGATGCCTTCCCACTGACGCAAAGTGTGCATGCGATCACGCCGGCCGGTCAGAATTTTGTGCGGATAAGTCTGATGACCGACGTCCCAGATCAAACGGTCTTCCGGTGTGTTAAATACGTAATGCAGCGCCAGTGTCAGCTCTACCGTACCAAGATTGGACGACAGATGCCCGCCGGTTTTGGAAACGGAATCAATCACGTATTGGCGCAATTCATCCGCCAGCGGTGCTAACTGATGGCGCGACAACAGCCGCAGATCGGCAGGAGAGTTAATTTTTTGCAGTAAATTCGTCATAGTTAAGTGCTAGTTATGCTTGTCGCTGCACGATCAGGTCAGCCAGATCCCGGAGCAGTTGTGCTTTTTCGCCAAAAGAATCCAGCGCGCCGTGTGCTTCGCGGCAGAGTTGCCGGGCTAATTCCTGCGATGCCGGCAGACCCAGCAGGCTGACATACGTCGGTTTATTGTCCGCGGCGTCTTTACCGGCTGTTTTGCCGAGTGTTGCAGAGTCAGCCGTCGCGTCAAGCACGTCATCGACGACCTGGAACGCCAGACCGATTGCCGCAGCATAGGTATTGAGCGCAGCAGTTTCTTCCGGATTTAATGTTTTGCCACAGGAAGCACCCAGGAGTACCGAAGCTCGCAGCAAAGCGCCGGTTTTTAAGCGATGCATTTGTTCCAGCTGTTCGCGTGTCAGCGCCAGACCAACACTGGCGAGATCAATGGCCTGACCACCACACATGCCGACCGAGCCGGAAGCATGGGCAAGCAGGCGCACCAGTCCGAGTCTGGTTTCTGCACTGGTATTTCCTTCGGAAAGAACCAGAAACGCCTGTGCTTGCAACGCATCGCCAACCAGCAAAGCGGTTGCTTCGTCATATTTCACATGGACGGTCGGCTTGCCACGGCGCAGCGCGTCATCATCCATGCATGGCATATCATCATGTACCAGCGAATAGGCATGAATCATTTCGACTGCAGCAGCGGCGCGATCCAGCGCTTCTTGCGGCGCATCGAATAATTGTCCGGCTGCATAGACCAGTAATGGGCGAACGCGCTTACCACCATCCAGCGCGGCATAACGCATAGCTTCGTGCAAATGACCCGGAACAACGGAGGCTTGCGGGATGAAAGCCGCTAGCGCACGTTCGCATTGATCCTGTTTTTGTTGCATCCAGACACGGAATTGTTGGCTCATGTGAGATCCTCATCCCCATTGTCTGCATGGAAAGATTTCAACATTCCGGCTTCCAATACTTTGACTTGTTGCTCCACTTTATCCAGCTGTGAAGTACAAAATTGAATTAATTCAGCGCCACGCTGATAAGCAATGACAGAGGCTTCCAGCGGCAGATCCCCGGCTTCCATTTTTGCCACCAATCCGGTTAGTTCATTCATTGCTGCCTCAAAAGAGACTGGCGTGTTGGCGGGATCCGGCTGGTTTGCGCCAGCGTTTTTTTTAGGCATATTGATATTTAATGACTAACAGCGCGTGAAATTACGCAAAAAAGAAATGTAACGTTCTATTTTAGAGCAAACAAGTCAGCTTGGCGGCGATTCTGCTTTTTTAGTCCCGATGTTTACTTACAATTTGAAATAATTGTTTCAGTTGGGAAACCGGTGTGCTTGCGAGTAGGGATTTATACTGAACGCAATCTGAAATTGCATTCAAAACATTTCCATGTGGAAAATATGCGTATATAGTGTGCTCAATGGCCTTTTTATTGACTGTATATTGCATCGTAAGTCACTGATCTTGTTGAAATAATCAGATTTCATCCGTGATATGCGCAATTCCTCAACTTCCACAATTGAGTGCCGTAAATATGAGTCTCATTTTCTACATTTGTTGCATCTGATAAGGTTTTCTTTTCAATTATGAGCGGTCTTCATCCATTACACGCAAAAACAGCGACGGGCTCTGCCGCCGCTGAGGACGTGTTGCGTGGATTGATTCCGCTGGCAACGCATCTGGTTGTGTCGCAACTGGATGCATTTTCTTCACGTTTGTCGAATGCTTTCCTGGCGATGTCTGAGCAAAGCATGGATTCGCGCGAAGCAAATCTGAGTTTCAATGCCGGGCAGATACTGAAAAAAAATGCGTATGCGTTTTATCATTTATCGTCTGCGGACGTAGAAAAAGCGTTTCGCCAGGAAGTGGATCTGCTGATTTCACCCAAGCAATCTGGAAACAGAGTAAGTACGGCGCCGGATGCAGATCTGAGTCTGATCAGTTATGAAGAAATGGATAAAAAGCTGGCTCTCAGCAGAGTCAGCCGCACAATAGAACTTGATAGCGCAGAGCAATATGCGGCATTGAACATGCGGCTGTCGCATTTGCTTGGACGAGAAACATTAAGTATTGCCCAGAATCCGTTCCGCCCGGATATTTTGCTGAATGCTTTGTACTCAGCATGGTGTCAGTTTGATCCTGAGGTGGGAACGCATGAGATGGTACTGCCTTTGTTACGGGCAGATATTTTGTTTGATCTTGAACCGATTTTGTACGAGATCAATTCGGCGCTGGTGAAGAAAGGAATTCTGCCTGATTTGCAGGATTCTTACAAAATTCGTCGCAATCAAAACAAGACGACCAGTCCGGCGGATGACGAAACGGAAGTTAAAAACGCGGAACAGGAAAGTCATTCACAAGACATAGCGCAAAAGCTGAAGCGTTATTTTTCCGGTGCGCAGAGTCAGCAACAAGCACCGCGCAGTAACGGCAATTACTCTGATCATTCCGGATTTGCATCCAATCCTGCTGAGTCCCGCCTGTTTCAGCATCTGGCAGAATTTCAACAGAATCTGAAACTCAATCAGATGATGTCCGGCGCAGGCGAGGTAATGCGCTTGTCGCAAATGCGCGAGCATGTTGCAGACGTAGCGACGACAGGCGTTGAAAAACATACGCTCGATTTGTTGTCGCAGGTCTTTGATAATGTTTTCCGTAATCAGGCAATTCCCGCGCCGGTAAAAGAACTGATTTCTGTTCTGCAGGTACCGGTATTAAAAGCGGCATTAATTGATAAAGAATTTTTCTTTAAAGATCAGCATCCGGCGCGTCGCCTGATTGATCTGTTGTCCCGTTACAGTTTGTCCTTGGATCAGAACAAAGGCGCACAGGATCCTCTGTTCCAGACGATGAAGCGCAATGTCGAAAGAGTATCGCAAGAGTTTGATCAGGAAATTGCCTTGTTTGACGAGGTCGTTACCGATCTTGAATCTTTCATCGAGAAAGAAGAACAGGCAAATGCGCAAGCATTAGAAGCACCGATCAAGAGTGCGATCCGCAAAGAAAAAATTAAGCAGGCGAGTATACATGCGAATCAGGAAGTCGCGATCCGTGTTGGTTCTGGCGAGGTCGTGGCTTTTGTCGAGACTTTCCTTGAAAGCCGGTGGATTAAGGTATTGACGCTGGCTTACAGTGTCAGAGATGAAAAGCCGCATGCGGTGCAAGATGCGATCAAGACGATGGATGACCTGATCTGGAGCGTGAAGCCAAAATTCACCTTGCAAGACCGACAGGAATTATTAAATCGTCTGCCGGCGATTCTGGCACGTCTGAATAAATGGCTGAGTCTGATTAAATGGGAAGATGCCGATCGCGTACAGTTTTTTGCTGAGCTTTCTGAGTGCCACGCGTCTATCGTGCGCGCACCGTTAGAGTTGTCGCCAGACAGGCAACTGGAACTTGCCGTTGAAGCTGCGCAGCAAGCGACCGAACGTCGCTTGGAAAAACGTGCCGAAGCTGAGAAAAATGCCTCGCAAGAAGAGCTTACCACTGACGATGAATTTGTCGATGTTGTGCATCAGCTGGAACGTGGTATCTGGATAGAATTCACTCAGGAGAATGCGCAGATAGCCAGAGTCAGGCTTGCATGGGTCAGCCCTATGCGCAGCCTGTATATTTTTACCGCGAGTGAAAAAGAAAAAAGTTTTTCTGTCACCGCAAAAAATCTGGAACAGGCGTTCCGTGAAAAACGTGCTCAGATTTTACAGTTAGATAAAGTCGTTGATCGCGCATTGCAAGAAGCTCTGGCGACGTTGCCGGATTCGCCGGACGCACAGCTGGAAGGCGAGCCCGCAGCCTGATTGATTGCTGCTCAGGCTGAGGTGGCAGGCCAGTTTCATCAGATATTTTTACTCATACGCCGTCAGGCGATTTTGTTCCTGAATACTGAAATACCGATCCCGTAATTGTTGTAGTGCCGTGATTTTGTCAGTCGTATTTTTATTTTCATCCCTGCTCAGCAACTGCCTTCTTTGCTCAAGATAGTTTGCGATCCGTGTTTTCCATTCTGCTTCTTCCCTGTCCAGATCGGCCAGTCTGTTGGCTGCTTCAGGACTGACAGCGGCCGCCCGCATCCGGTAAATATCGTCCTCGCTCGCACCGCTGGAACGTAATTGCTGCGCCTGTTCTTCCAGTCGTATGATCTGGTATGGCGCGCTCTTCGCTTCGCGAAGTTCCTGTGACATTGTGGCGTCCAGGGCTTGAAGTTTTTCCTGTTTTTGTTTATCGCTGTAGGCAGGGTTTTGACTAATCTCTAATCGTGCCAGTGCATCCATATCGTAAGCATCATCAAAGCCAAACAGCGCCTGATTGTCTTTAGCGCTAAAAAATTGCAGACGTAATTTCTGCATGCTTTGCCAACGGTTTTGCATCGCTGAGATCATGTCGTTGCTCATGTTATTTGTGTGACTTGTCGCTGACGCTCCGGTATTTTTCTCCAGATCGAGTAATCCCTGCTTGTACCCAAGGTAGCGTGCCAGTAATTCTTTTGCCTGCGTTGCTGCATGCGGCTTGAGTTTCTGATCGAGTACGTTTTCGATTTCGCGTTTAATGTCCGGAATGCTTTTTTCGCCAGTGGCAGCAAGGTAATAATCAAACATCAGTCGTAATTCAGCGTTGACGACCAGATTTCCATCGTCTGCTTGTGTCGCTTGTCCATCTACGCTGGTGCCTTCCATCGATCGTACAAATGAAAACATGCGGTCTTGAGGTGTCAGCCTGATGGCCTGCTCTTCGTGACTAGCTTGTTTCGACATCAGGAAAAAAGAGGCGACGATCAGACTGAGCGTCGCTGCCAGAAAAGTCAGATTTCTTGTTTTCATAAAATCCCGATCCGATATATTCAGAAAATCTTCAGCGCTGGTGTTTCTGCTTACAAGCCGCTATTTTTCAGGCGATTTGCATGCTGCCGGTATATCGTCACCGGATTCGTTTCAAAAATATTGACCAGGCCTATGGTCTGATTCACTTCGTCAAGATGGTTCATCGCGTAGTCATCGCGAATAACCTTGCCGAGATGGGATGAACAACTGCTGACCAGTCCGTCGTTTTTGCTACCGCCAAAGGCCAGCGAGGTCAGTGATAAGGCCGGATCAACGACGTCAAGAACATTGGTATATGGTTTTGCGCCGCTCCACGAGTAATACGCAACATTGTTGACCTGATATGCGCCTTCACCGCAAGCAGTGGTCGGTACGCCTTCCGGATGTTTACCATTGAATTTCAGCGAACCTGTGGTGCTGAGGGAATTGGCTGCAGCCAGTGCATCTTGCGATAAATTAGGCTGACCTGACAAGAAGCTGATGACTTTCGCCAGACCGTTAGTCACGGAAACAAGCACGCTGTTCGTCACAGAGCCCGGTGGCGCGATGCCCAAAATAATATCTGCCACAGCGGAACCCCGGTTGACGCCGCCGACTGAGGTGACTGATGCGACCAGATCTGGCCTGACCGATGCCACGTAGCGGGTCGTTGGCCCACCGTGACTGTGACCGATCAGGTTCACTTTACTGGCACCGGTGACTGCGAGAATTTGCTTAACCTGCGTCAGCAATTGTTCACCGCGCACTTCTGTACTGTTGGCCGCTGCGACTTGCGTGACATACACGCGCGCACCGTCTGAGCGCAGGGCCGATGGAATACCATACCAATAGTCAACCGGGCCAATATTGTCAAATCCAAATAAACCATGGACTAACACAATAGGATATTTTGTCTCCGTATACCCTGCCGCCCATGTCTGAGCGGGCAGGGCGCAGATGGCAAACAAAATCGCCATCAGCTTTGTTATCAGTGTTTTTTTCATGTTGATTCTTTCGAATAAGTTAATTCAAATGAAACCGGATGGGAGCGTGTTTGCACTGAACTTCTCCGAGTTCTGGTCAAATCAGCCAGAATCAGGCTAAGTTCAGAGAAAGGTGAAGACAAGCTGCTATGCAGCATAAAAGTTGGATTTGGTTAATGGAATTAATAATTTTCATCATATATTTGCGCTTGCAGCAAATTTTCTTCAGAGTGAGGCGGGTAGTAAGTGCCGTTTTTGATGCGGCGAAAGAGTGAAATTAGACGGTCTAATCTAAAAAACATCGATGTTGTTTGTTTGCCGATGCGAGAGGTCTGCGTTGAGGCGCGCGCCATATCGGTTTAATTATTTGATTTTTCTCAGGAAATCATTGCTTGCGGGGCGAACCTGCGACGATTCGGGTATAATCCGCGGTTCTGTCCAAAATTTCCTCTTCAAGTCGTTTGATCGTTTGAACTTTCGCCTGGATTGAAAACCCATGCGAAAACAGGTTTTTGTGGATTCTTTCTCTCTTAGGTTGGTGCAAATTAATTTGGGGGGTGGGGATGTCCGATCTGGCTTCTTTGTCTACACTCGCGCGTTCTGACGCGCAACTTCCGGTGCATGTCTATTTTGATGAAACGCTGTTACAGCGCGAAATCAAAGACTTGTTCCATTCTGGTCCTCGTTACGTCGGTCACGAGTTGATGGTGCCGAATCTCGGTGACTTCGCAACTTTAGTGTCCGAAAACGAAGGGCGTATGCTGGTCCGCAGCGCTCAGGGTATCGAGCTGATGTCTAACGTCTGTCGTCATCGTCAGGCGCTGATGTTTAATGGCCGCGGCAATGCAAATAATATTGTTTGTCCGCTGCATCGCTGGACCTATGATCTCAAAGGTGAACTGATCGGTGCTCCGCATTTTTCAGATACGCCGTGTATGAATCTGAAACGCACGCCATTGCAGAATTGGAATGGCTTGCTGTTTGAGCAAAATGGTTACAACGTCATGGAACGTATGGCGCAGCTCAGCGTCACCAAAGATCTCGACTTTACCGGCTACATGCTGGATCACGTTGAGGTTCATGAATGCGATTACAACTGGAAGACGTTCATCGAAGTCTATCTGGAAGACTATCACGTCGAACCATTTCATCCTGGCCTGGGTAGCTTCGTCACCTGTGACGATCTGCGTTGGGAATTCGGCGAAGATTACAGTGTGCAGACTGTCGGTGTGAACAGTGGTTTGCTGAAATCCGGTTCCGAGAAATACAGAATCTGGCAAGAGCAGGTGCTCAAATTCCGCAACGGCGAGCCACCTAAGTACGGTGCAATCTGGCTGACCTTATATCCGAATATCATGGTGGAATGGTACCCGCATGTGCTGGTCGTCTCTACCTTGTGGCCGACTGCCACTGGCAAGACCAGAAATGTCGTCGAGTTTTACTATCCGGAAGAAATCGTTTTATTCGAACGCGAATTCATCGAAGCTGAACGTGCCGCCTATATGGAGACATGTATCGAGGATGATGAAATTGGTGTGCGTATGGATGCCGGTCGAAAAATCCTGCTGGATCGCGGGGAAAACGAAGTCGGGCCTTATCAGTCACCAATGGAAGACGGCATGCAGCATTTCCATGAGTGGTACCGGAAAAAAATAGAAATCTGAGGTCGTTCAGATAGTTGAAGAGGGGAGGCGCGTGCCTCCCCTGTCTTTTGGAGTCAGGTTTTTATGCAGTCTTTGTGGATGTTGCTTGCCAGTTTTTTGTTTTCCATTATGGGTGTCTGCGTCAAACTGGCCTCAACGGATTATTCGACATCTGAAATCGTCGCTTATCGCGGCCTGATCGGCATGCTGATGATTGCCATGCTGGCCAGAATTCAGGGCGGGACCTTGAAGACACCGATGCCGTCTCAGCATCTGGTGCGTGGTGCGGTGGGTGTGCTGGCCTTATGGTTATGGTTTTACTCTATCGGTAAGTTGCCGTTGGCGATGGCCGTTACCCTGAATTACATGTCACCGATATGGATCGCTGCGATGATGCTGATCGGTGCCTGGTGGCATAAGCAGCGCGGCCTGACCTGGCAACCTATCGTCGCCATTTTGCTGGGGTTCATCGGCGTGGTTCTGTTATTGCGTCCAAGCATACATGCGAATCAGGTGATGGGCGGCATTATCGCCTTGGTTTCTGGCATGCTGGCCGCATGGGCGTATATGCAAGTCAGAAAAATGGGATTGATGGGTGAGCCGGAATATCGCGTGGTATTTTATTTTTCCATGACTTGTGCAATTGCTGGTGTGCTCGGTACTTTGATTGCTAAATCCGCACAAGCCTCCGCGCAAGAAATCGTCTGGCATCATCTGGATAGCCGCGGCATATTCTTGTTGCTGGCGATAGGTCTTACCGCCGCTTCAGCGCAGATGGCGATGACCCGTGCTTATCGCCTTGGTAATACGCTGGTGACGGCGAATCTGCAGTATGTGGGCATCGTGTTTTCCAGTTTGTGGGATATGTTGTTATGGGATGAGAGTCTGGCATGGCTAAGTTGGGTCGGCATCGCTGTGATTTTATGCAGCGGCCTGATTGCCACTTTTTATAATGCCAGAGCAGACCAGTCACCGGTCCACAGAGATGCGATTTGTTCAGAATAAAATTACCTGATAGTCCGCGATGTATTTTTTAGGAGAAGACGATGTACACCACCTTGATCAGTACCGCAGATCTGGCCAGCCAACTCAGCAGCGATGCAGGCCGTAACTGGATCGTGCTGGATTGCCGCCATGATCTGATGAATCCGGATGCAGGCCAGACAGCATACGACGCGGGGCATTTGCCAGGCGCACAATTTGTTCATCTTGATCAGCGTTTATCCGCACCTAAATTATCCGCCGACGGTGTGTTCCGCGGTCGTCACCCGTTGCCAGAGAAAGAGGCGTTTATTCAGACGTTGCGCGATCTGGGTATCAATCATGACAGTCAGGTCATCGCTTATGATGCGCAGGGCGGAATGTTTGCGGCACGTTTATGGTGGATGTTGCGCTGGGTCGGACACGCGGCGGTGGCCGTATTGGATGGTGGCTTCCCGGTGTGGACAGCACAGCAATTGCCGGTGACAACGGCGCAGCCTTCTGTACGTCTGGGCAATATCAGCACCCAGCCTTCTTTAGTTGGACAAGTAAATGTTGATCAGGTATTGGCAAATATAGACACTCAGGAATGCACGCTGATTGATGCCCGTGCAGCCGATCGCTATCGCGGTGAAAATGAAACGATAGACCCGGTCGGTGGCCACATTCCCGGTGCGCTGAATCGCTTTTTCAAAGATAACTTACAAGCCGATGGCCGTTTTAAAACTGCGCCTGAATTAAACGCTGAATGGCGAGCACTGTTGCCTGATCCAGGCAAAGCGATTATGCAATGTGGTTCCGGTGTGACGGCTTGCCATAATCTGCTGGCGCTGGAAGTGGCCGGATTACCAGGCGCAGCCTTGTATCCGGGTTCCTGGAGTGAATGGTGCGCCGATCCTTCCCGTCCGGTTGCGCGTTGATGCATGGCTGTACCGTTTAACGCAGCTTAAGGCATAAAAAAAGGAGCTTCTTCAGCTCCTTTTTTTATGCCCGTTGTGTTTTATCGGTGGCGTGTGACAAACAGCACCAGCAAGATTCCCATAGTGACCAGTATCACTTGTATTATCGTTTCCCGCATCGTTGCGCGGCGCTGCATTTGCGGCATCAGATCGCTGACGGCAATATAAATAAAGCCCGACGAAGCCATCACTAATACATACGGGATCAGATTGCTCGCACGTTCCAGTGTGAAGTAACCGATCACGCCTCCCAGCACACCCATCATGCTGCAGGCGAGGTTATACATATAAGCGCGCATGCGGCTGAATCCGGCATTCAGCAGAACAATGAAGTCACCGATTTCCTGCGGAATTTCATGCGCAATAATCGCAAATGCGGTGACAAAGCCTAATTCAGGATTGGCCAGAAATGCTGCTGCGATCAGGATGCCGTCGGTAAAATTATGCATGCCATCGCCGACCAGTATCATCCAGCCAGCTTTGCCTGCTTCGTGTGCATCATGGCCGTGTTCGTGATGATGTCCATCGCCCTCGTGATGATGTGAGTGGCGTAAAACAGCAAATTTTTCCAGCAGAAAAAATCCAAGTAAGCCCGCCAGCAAACAGGCGAATAAAGAACGCGTATCGGCTTTTGATTCAAACGCTTCTGGTAATGCGTGCAACAAGGATGTCGACAACATGATGCCGACAGACAGGCTGACCATGCGCTCGACCATTTTGGTCAGCAGTGAAAATGAAAAAATGGCAGCGGCAGAAATACTTAATACCCCGGCAATCGCGGTGGTAAAAAGGATGGATAACAGCGTGGAGTGAATTTTGAGCCTCGGGGATAATTTGCAACCAGGTTGCAAATTAAAGCACAGGCTGGCGATTTACGCAAATGCACGCATGCTTTTGCGGGTTGCCTCAATACTCATAACATTGATGGCAACCCGCATTTTTACAGCAGCAATCAGGCGACGCCGTTGGCTTTCATCCAGGCGACACAACGGCTCCAGCCATCTTTGGCATCGGCTTCCACATAGCTGGCCCGATAATCGGCATGGAAAGCGTGACCTGAATTTTCATAGATGTTGAATGCCGAGTGACTGTGACCTTGCGCCAGCGCCGCCTCCATTTTCCTGACTGATTCCACGCTGATGCCCGTGTCTTTCGCACCGTACAAACCGAGTACCGGCGTTTTCAGGCTGGCTGCGATATCCATAGGGTGCTTAGGCGTGAGCGCGCTGGCGTCACCGCTCAGGCGGCCATACCAGGCGACGCCCGCTTTGACGGCAGGGTTATGCGCCGGATACATCCAGGTGATGCGCCCGCCCCAGCAGAAACCGGTGATACCAAGGCGTTGCAAATCGCCTCCATTCTTGCCCGCCCAGGCAACCACAGCATCCAGATCGCTCATGACTTGTGCGTCCGGCACTTTAGAAATCACTTCCTTCATCAGTTCCGCAATCGATGCATATTTGCCGGCGTCACCCTGACGGATAAATAATTCCGGTGCCAGTGCCAGATAACCCAGTTTCGCAAAGCGGCGCGCCACATCCGCGATATGCTCATGCACGCCAAATATTTCCGAGATCACCAGTATCACCGGCAGATTACTTTTGCCTTCGGGCTGCGCATAGTAGAGCGGTACTTTCTGACCATTGATGTCGAGCGAAACCACACCTGCACTCAAGCCTTTGGTATCGGTTTTAATCACACTTTGCGCAAACACGGGCAGTGCTGCTGCCGCAAAGCCGACGCCGACTGCTGTCTGAATAAAATTTCTGCGATTGATGCCTTCATCAACATCCGTATGCCCGATCAGGCTGCGGCAGTCTTTTTCAAGTTGCATGGTGATCTCCGTTGGTATTTTGGGGGGAAGCTGCAAACGGGTGAGCAGCTGTGCGAAAGATATTAACCTGAAAAGAAAAATTATTCCGAAGCCGCCCCGGTTAGCGCAATCACTTCAACCATAGTTGGCATATACGGCACTTTGGCCGCGCACGATAACGTCAGCGCGGCATCGCGTTGTTGCTTTTTACGGTTTTGCGGTGTGCAACGTTGCCGCATCAAATAAGGCAGCTTTAACTAAAGCGCAATTCTGTTTTAAGGAAAGCATCGAATTATTCAACAATAGTTGAAAATCATTTCATCTGTGCAATGCGAAAACTGCATGGCTTCCTGTCGTACTATCGCCGCCATAGCGGCAATTGTCCGCACGCGCTTTTAAAACAATGGAGATAGAAATGGTCTGGAGTCAGGTTTATGACCCGCTAGGCAATATATGGTTATCCGCCCTCATGGCGGCGATACCTGTGGTTGTGATGCTGGGATGTATTGCATTTGGGCACATGAAGGCGCATTACGCTGCGGGTCTTGGTTTGGCGAGCGCATTGGCAGTGTCGATTTTTGGTTTCGGCATGCCTGCCGGGCTGGCATGGAATGCGGCAGGTTTTGGTGCGGCATTTGGTCTGCTGCCCATTGGCTGGATCGTGTTGAATATTATTTTCCTGCACCAGCTGACCATAGAAAACGGTTCATTTTCTGTATTGCAGGATAGCCTGACCGGCATCACCGATGATCGCCGCATACAGTTATTGCTGATCGCTTTCTGTTTCGGCGCATTCTTTGAAGGCGCGGCTGGCTTCGGTACGCCGGTTGCTGTGACCGCAGCGATCATGATAGGCCTGGGATTTTCTCCGTTGGCGGCATCAGGTCTGTGTCTGATCGCGAATACTGCACCAGTGGCGTATGGTGCGCTCGGCACGCCGGTGATTGCGCTGGCGGCTGTGACTGGCATCGATCTGATGCAGTTGTCCGGCATGATCGGTCGCCAATTACCCTTATTTTCTTTGCTGGTGCCGTTCTGGCTGATCTGGGCGTTTGCCGGATTCCGCGGCATGCTGCAAATCTGGCCAGCGATTCTGGTCGCCGGTCTGAGCTTCGCGATTCCGCAATATCTGGTGTCTAACTACCACGGTCCGTGGCTGGTGGACGTGGTCGCGGCGATTGTGTCTATGGTCAGCCTGATCCTGTTCCTGAAAGTCTGGAAACCGAAAAAAATCTGGACGTCGACTTCACTCAAAGGACATGAAACCGATTCCGGCGAACCTGATCTGGAAAGTGAAAAACAGCATGGTCATGAAGCCGATGCCGCGGCAGCGATTTTCAAAAAGCACGATACCCGTGCGCTGGTGCTGGCATGGATGCCGTGGGTGATTTTAACGGCGTTAGTGTTTATCTGGGGCATACCTGAATTCAAAAAATGGGTCGATGGTATTTCTGTGTTCAAGATTCCATTTACCGGTTTGCATAACATGGTCGAAAAGGTCGCCCCTGTCGTCACCAAGCCGCATAAAGAAGCGGCGGTATACACGCTGAACTGGCTGTCGGCCACGGGCTCCGGGATTTTCCTCGCGTCTGTGATCAGCGGTTTGCTGATGAAATACAAGCCGATTGATCTGGTCAAAATTTATTTCCGTACGATCTGGCTGGTACGTTATTCCCTGCTGACCATCGTACTGATGTTGGCGCTGGGTTATCTGACACGCTATTCCGGCACCGATGCCACGCTGGGTCTGGTGTTTGCGCATACCGGTGCTTTCTATCCTATCTTCGGCACCTTACTCGGTTGGCTGGGTGTGGCGCTGACGGGGTCGGATACGGCAGCCAATGTGCTGTTTGGCGGCCTGCAAAAAACCACCGCAGAGCAACTCGGTTTAAGCCCTGTGCTGATGGCGGCGGCCAACAGTTCGGGCGGTGTGATGGGCAAGATGGTCGATGCGCAGAGTATCGTGGTCGCCAGTACCGCCACACGCTGGTATGGACATGAAGGTACGATTCTGCGCTTCGTGTTTTTCCACAGTCTGGCGCTGGCGGTGCTGGTCGGCTTCTTCGTGTTTATGCAAGCTTACGTTGCACCGTTCACCTCACTGGTACATTAAAGCCGCATTACAAACGATAGGGGCGATTGCCCCTATCGTATAAAAAAATCCCTGCCACAGCGTGCTGTGCGCAGGGATTTTTTTTTCAGTGCTTCGCTGTTTTTTTAGGATGGCAATACGGCGTCAGATCAATGCTGTCTGCCGTCTGCGGCAGGCTGACTGCACCTGCTGGCAGCAAGCGCGCAAAGCTGCGCATGACTTCTTCTTCACCATGTACCAGAAACGTATGCGTGGCATGCGTATGCTGATGCCAGGCCAGTAATTCATCGCGGTCGGCATGCGCTGAAAAACCGTTGATGGTATGTACGCCAGCTCTGACTGCGATCTCTTCACCAAGCACACGCACTGTACGCGCACCGTCGATAATTTCCCGTGCCAGCGTTCCTTTCGCAGCAAAACCGACGAACACGATGCTGGCGTTTTGCCGCCATAAATGATGCTTCAGATGATGCTGGATACGGCCGCCGGTACACATGCCAGCGCCTGCCATAATGACCGCGCCGCCGGAAAAACGGTTGATCGCCATACTGTCCGCCACATCCCGCGTGAAATGCAGACCGGGCAAATCAAACGGATCATGCTCATCGCTGAACATCGCTGCCGTTTCGGCGTCATAACAACCGGTATGCTGACGGAAAATCTCGGTCGCCGAGATCGCCATCGGTGAATCCAGAAACACCTGCATGGAACGCGGTAAACGATGCTGCTGCACGCCTTCACGTAGGTAATACAGCAACTCTTGCGCACGTTCCAGCGCGAAGGTCGGAATCACGACATTGCCGCCGTGGCGGAAGGTGTCGGTAATCACCTGATACAGCTCTTCTATCGACAGATCCAGCGGTTTGTGCAGACGATCGCCATATGTGGTTTCCATCACCACCACATCGGCTTTCGGCGGCGTCGTCGGGTTGCGCAGCAGCTTTCTGCCGTTGCTGCCGATATCGCCGGAAAAAACGATGCGACATTTTTTTCCGTCTTCCGTCAGATTCAGCACGACAGAGGATGAGCCCAGAATATGGCCGGCATCGATAAACGTCGCGGTGATGCCGGGCGCGATCAGCAGCTCCTGATCGTAATGCACAGTCTGGTTAAAGTGATCCAGCATATGCAACACATCATGCGTGTTGTACAGCGCTTCGGTGCGCTTGTCTTCACCGCGCCGCGCGCTTTTCTTGTTCTGATATTCGGCTTCTGATTCCTGCAGATGCGCCGAATCGAGCAACACGATGCGCGCCAGATCGCGGGTCGCAGCGGTGGCGATGATGTTGCCACGGAAGCAGCGTCGCACCAGCAAAGGCAGACGACCGCAATGATCCAGATGCGCATGCGTCAGCAACACATAGTCGATTGACGCTGCATCGAAGCCGAAGGCATCGGCATTCTCTTCATTCAGATTACGGCTGCCCTGATACATGCCGCAGTCAATCAGTATGCGCACACCATCGCATTCCAGCAGATGGCAGGAACCGGTCACACCGAGATCGGCACCATGAAATGAAAGTTTCAATTGAATTTCCTCACTGAATAATCAGGGCATCGCGCTTACCGCTGCGCCGCCCGAGGTATCAAGTATAGCCAGTGTGATGCCATTCAGATAGCAAACGCCGCACCATCGTCGGCGAATGCCGCAACGAATGCACACATGCTGAGGCAGCGCAAACCTCGCGCACTACGTGACCCGCTTTAGTGTTGAGGATAACTGCGCTTGTTTAGCGCTAAATTCACAGAAAACAAGATACTCCCCCCATATTTCATGAAAATCGCCATCACCTCAGCAAGAATAAAGGGGCTTAAAACATACTGGGGGGAGTATATATTGGGCTGTTTGAGGCGGTTTTAACGCCGGATGCAGTGATGAGATGAGGCAAACAGCGAGAAACTTTGGTGTTGCTGGCTTGCCCATAAATGGAAAATATCATGCTCTTGAGAAGCTCGGAATAGTGTAGCTAATTTTACAAAGGCATGTTAGTTTTGATTCATTCGTTTAAAAACAAGTTATGTATTCCACGGAGAATAGATGAGTATGGAACTTTTGAATGCAACCGTAACTTTCATTGTTGGCCTTATTGCATTTGTCGTTTATTGGCTTACTAAGCGTGCTGAGAAAAGAAATGCGGCCACTATCGTCGTAATGGACATTCGTCATGCAGAGCAAGTTGTGCTCACAATACTCGAGAAACAAGTGGTCGATAGGAAGCTCAAAGAAATACTATTGGAGAACAATTGGGCAAAATACAAGCACCTTTTTGCGTCTGACTTTTCACAAGATGATTTCGCCGCATTCAATAGATTCTTTGTCGCTTGCACAGAGATTGCTGACGCTCGTAAAAGAATACTTGACATCTTCTATTCTAATTTGACCGCTAAGGCATCTGTTGTCCAGCAAAAGCTTTTTGAAATTGACAATTTATCGTCGCCGGAAGGGCAAGCTAGCAAGCATCAGTTAATCAATACGATCAATTCTGAGGACTTCGTTTTTGAGCCGGAGGAACCACGAGCACGAATTCTATCTAGCTTGCAGTTAATGGGACGATTATCGAATACTATCGCGTTCGAAAAACTCAAAAAACTCGGCGGCATTAACACGTAATCTCATGGTTGGCTGAAAAGCTGGGCGTTATGCTAATGGTGGTTTCGTTTACCTATTTTGCTGTTGTTCCATTCTTGCGCTCCATGGGATACAAGAATATCGATGTTTAATAGATTTTCCATAATTCTCAAAGCTGATCTGGCGATAACAACAGCCTGATACATCCTAAAAGTAAAAAATCACCGACAAATCAGACGATCTGTCGGTGATTTTTTATTGGGTAGAAATTTATTCCGGTTGCAGATAAAACGCGTCCGGTAATTGTGCGCCGGCGGTGGTGGTTTTGATGTCACCTTTGGTGTTGGTCAGTACGACTTCGAGTTCCGGGCCGCCGAGTTCGATGATGACCTGACGGCAGGCACCGCAAGGGGCGATCGGGCCGTCGGTGTCGCCGGTGACGGCGATTTGTTGAAAATCACCGGGGCGATAGCCAGCGGCGACGGCGCTGAATAAGGCGGTGCGCTCGGCGCAGTTGCACAGGCCGTACGACGCATTTTCAACATTGCAGCCGTGGAAAATTTTGCCATCTTTGGTCAGCACAGCCGCGCCGACTTTGAATTTGGAATACGGTGCGTATGCACGTTCGCGCGCCAGTTTGGCTTCAATGATCAGTTCCTTTGTATTCATGTCTTTCTCCATTTAAAAAGGCACGCCGGTCAGCATGCCTCTTTGTTGTTCACGTTCATCTCTTATATCTGCTGCGCATATTTGCTGCCTTTCAGATCACTTATGCCCTGAAAGGCGCAGCGGTATTGGGAGATTATTTTTTCACGCCCAGTTCGCGCAAACGTTCCTGCAGATAGCTGCCGGACGTGTGACGTTCAGACAGCACCACATCTGGACGCGGATGCAGGAACAGGGGCAGCGAAATGCGGGATTTTTTCGCTTCTTCGCCGGTCGGATTCAGCACGCGGTGAATCGTCGAAGGGTAATACCCTTGCGAGGCTTCATCGAGCATGTCACCGATGTTGACGATCAGCATGCCGAAATCGCATGGCACATCATGCCAGGCATTGTCTTTGCCCAATACCTGCAAGCCAGCCTGAGTGGCCGCTGGCAACACGGTCAGCAGATTGATGTCGCCATGCGCCGCTGCCCGCACTGCATCTGGTTCTTCATCGCCGGTCAGCGGTGGATAGTGCAGCACGCGCAGCAGGGTCAGATCGCTGTCGGTGATCATGTCAGACAAGGGCATGGAATACTTGGCCTTGATGTCTGCCGGTGTGTGATCTTCTACCCATTGCAGCAATTCAGTCGCGAGTTTGTTGCCGTGTTCGTAGTATTCCAGTGCAGCCTTGGAGACTTCGGATGGATATTGTCCCCACGGGTAGACATGGTAAAACTCTTTCAGGTCGCGCTTGGCATAGCCTTTGGCGGTTTCGGAAATTTTCGGCGAAAAATAGCCGTCCATTTTTTCCGTAAACGCGTATTTGTTTTTCGCATCGGTCTGGAAAAACTCGTACCATTCCTGATAAATGGTGTTGAGCAGATTTTGCGATAAAGGATGATTGGTCAAAACGCCAAAGCCGGTGTTGTGCAGGCTTTCAGTGAATTTTCTTGCCGCATCCGGATCACGATAATCAACTGGTTGTATCAACATGACGGTTCCCCTTATTTAGCCAGTGCTGGTTTCAGCCAGTCGCCGGACAAGGTCTGGTCGATCAGTTTAGCGCAGGCCTCGGCATCCACTTTCATACAGACGCGGGTTTCTGGTTTGCTGGCTTCCCAACCTGCTTGCGGGTAAGGAATCGCCAGTTTCGCCATCATGGTCTGACCATTGCCTATGCCTTCTTTGGCAACGCGCACACGACCATTTTGCGTTTCAAAAATTTCCGGCGCCACCAGCCAGACAAACGCCAGCACGTCATGCCCGTAGCAAGCGTGGCCAAGGTCAGGGCGTATGCTTTGGTAGAAATTCGCGTAGAAATTCACGGCGTGCGACAGCGTATCCATCGCCACGTGTTTGTGTTGCCCAGCCAGACGCGCAAAGAAGCTCGATGGCAAGACCACGCGATGCGTCACATCCAGACCAACCATGGTCAGATCCCAGCCTGCAGTGAAAACCAGATCGGCGGCATCCGGATCATTCCAGACATTCGCTTCTGCGACTGGTGAGACATTGCCCGGTTCATCGACAGCACCGGCCATCAGCACGACTTTTTTCAGCAGCTTAGGCAGTTGCGGTTCCATTTTCAGTGCCAGACCCAGATTGCCCAGCGGGCCAACCGCAACCAGTGTGATTTCACCCGGATGCTGACGTGCCATCTTGACGATGAATTCTGCCGCGCTTTCCACTTCAGCTTTACCGCCGACTTCGATACGGGACGGCAGATTGCCGAGACCGTCTGCACCGTGGATGAAATCTGGCGGAGTACCGGCGGCTTTCGCGAATGGCACATTCACACCTTGCGCCACCGGAATAGCGCGGCCTGCGATGCGGGTCAGGTAGAGCGCATTGATGGTTGCCTGTTCGACGTACACATTGCCGAAAGTAGTGGTGATACCGACCACGTCGATATCCGGATGCGCGAGCGCGAAATACAAGGCCATTGCGTCATCGACGCCAGGGTCCGTATCGAAAATGACTTTATGTTTTGCTTGCATGGAAATACTCCAGGAATTAACTTCAACTGGCCATTAAACAGAACCCAGTGTGAAGCAATTTGTTGTGTTTGACCTGGTTCAAGGAGGCCGTTATTAACGTTGTCGATTTAAAAAATAAATCACCGGCAGCCAGTACGGGGCAAGCCCATACGGACGACCGGCAGGTTTTATAGTCTTTTATCGTGACTTTACAAACGGCACGCCTATCGCCTTAGGCGCGACGGATTTCGCCATCAGGCCCGCAAGAACGACGACGGTGACTACATACGGAATCATCTGTATCAATGATCCCGGTACTTTGCCCAAGCCAGGGAAGACCACGCCTTCGATCTGGACTTGCAGAGCAGTGAAAAAACCGAACATCAGGCAACCGAGCGCCGTTTGCAGCGGACGCCAGTTACCGAACACCAGCGCCGTCAGCGCCAGATAACCATTACCGGCCGACATATCGCGCAGGAAGAAACCGCTTTGTACGATGGACAGATAAGCGCCCGAGAATGAGCACAGCACACCGGCACACAGCATCGCCATAAAACGGGTGCGCTCGACATTGATGCCGGCGGCATCGGCCGCGTGCGGGTTTTCACCGACTGCGCGCAGACGCAGACCGAAACGGCTGTGATACAAGACCCAGTGCACGAGCGGTATCAGGGCAAACGCCAGATACACCAGCGCGCTGTGACCACCGATCAGCTTGGTATAAAACCAGCCCAGAAACGGAATACCGGCCACTGCATCTGAACCCGGTAAAACAATATCAAACAGACGGGCAGAGCCGAGATCTGGCGTGCGTCCGCCCTGCATAAAGAAAAACTGGGCAAGCACAAAGGTCAGACCACTCAGGGCAATATTCAACGCAATACCGGCCACCAGCTGATTACCTTTTTGCGTGATGCTGACAAAACCTTGCAACAAAGCGATGACAGCGGAAATGCCGATACCGGCGAGTATGCCTAACCACGGATTTTGTGTCGCGAAGGCGACTGCTGCTGACACAAATGCCGCTGCCAGCATTTTCCCTTCAAGTGCCAGATCGACCACGCCGCTGCGTTCAGCGAACAGACCTGCCATCGCTGCAAACATTAATACCGGTGCATTGCGGATGGTAGAAACCAGAATGCTGGAAAATTGAAAATCATCAAACATCATTTTTCCTTACGTTTGAGCAGGGCAGAAATCGCCGGGGCATACAGATTTTCCATCGCGCCGCAAAACAGAATGATCAGGCCCTGAATGAAAATAAAAGTTTCGGTCGGAATATTCGGTTTTTCCAGCGACAGATCAAAGCCACCCTGGATCAGCGCGCCGAATAGTATCGACGACAGCAAGATACCTATCGGATGCTGACGCCCCATCAATGCCACGGCGATACCGATAAAGCCTGCGCCTGCGGGGAAGTTCAGGCCCAGATAATGCGTGGAACCCATCACGGAATTGACCGATGCCAGACCAGCCAGTGCGCCGGAAATCATCATCGCAATCATGATGGTTTTGCTGATGGAAATGCCCGCATAGTGCGCGGCATGCTGGTTCAGACCGGTAGCGCGTAACTGATAACCCCAGGTTGTGCGCCATACGGCAACACCGTAAATAACTAAGGCCAGCAAGGCCATGATGAAGCTGATATTCAGAGGTGTTTCGCCCAGCACCGGCAGGATGCCATTCAGCTTAGGCAGCCATGCGCTATCGGCAAATACACGGCTGGCAGTGTTTTGTTCACCGGCAGGAATCAGAAAACTGACGATGACGTAGTTCATCAGGCTGGCCGCAATGAAATTGAACATGATGGTCGTTACCACCACATGGCTGCCGCGTTTTGCCTGCAGATAACCGGGTAAAAAAGCCCATGCCGCGCCGAAGATTGCGCTGCCGGCAATCGCCAGCGGAATTAACAGCCATGCCGGTAAGCTGGCGTCAAAAGCGAGCAGCACCAGTGTCAGCCCGAGACCGCCCAGATACATCTGACCTTCGCTGCCGATATTGAATAAACCCGCCTGCATCGCAATTGACACCGACAGACCGGTGAAGATAAATGTGGCGGCGTAGAACAGGGTGTAGCCCAGTCCTTCAGGATTGAAAACAGCCGCATTCAGCAGTATGCCCAGCGACTCCAGCGGGCTTTCACCCAGCAGATAAATCACACCGGCTGCCACCAGCAGGGCGGACAGCAAGTTCAGTAAAGGCAGGGCAAAGGCGGTGGCCCAGCGGGGAAGATCGGCTTGATTCATACGTGGTTCGTCGCTTGTTTGTTCGCTTATTTCGCTTATGTTTGCTTTGTATTCCGGCTGCTGCTTAGTGTTTGTGTAATCCACCCATCAGCAGGCCGATGCGGGTCGCATCAAATTCTTCTACTTTCAGCTCGCCGGTGATACAGCCACCCGACATGACCAGTATGCGGTCAGCCAGGGCGCGGACTTCTTCCAGCTCCACAGACACTAACAGTATGGCGACACCGGCATCGCGCATCGCCAGCAGGCGCGCGTGCAGACTTTCTATGGTGCCGATATCGACACCGCGTGTTGGCTGACCAACCAGCATCAGTTTGGGTTCTGACGCCATCTCACGCGCCATCACCACTTTTTGCTGATTACCGCCGGAAAGCAGGGCAATGCGCAAATGCGGATCAGCCGGGCGCACATCAAACTTATTCAGCAACTCGTTGCAGGTTTTCAGTATGGCTTTGTAGTCGAGCAGGCCAAAGGCTTTGCCGAGTTTTTTCTGATAGCCGAGAAAGCTGTTCATCATGACTGAGAAATTCTTCACGACCGCATCGCGCAAGCGGTCTTCCGGTACATGTGCGATACCGAGTTCGCGGAACGTCGCAGGCAAACCATCAGCATCTTTGCGCCCTGCAAATGGCAGCGGCTTTCCTTGCATCATCACTGCACCGCTGCTCGGTAAGCGCATACCGCTCAGCACTTCCAGCAGCTCGCTTTGTCCATTGCCGGAGACGCCAGCGATGGCGACGATTTCTCCGGCGCGGATATTGAAATTCAAATCTTTGAGCAAACTGACTTGCTGGGCATTGATCAGATTCAGACCCTTCACATCGAGTACTGTTTCACCCGGCGCATACGGCGCACGCGGCAGATGTGTTTCGATTGGGCGACCCACCATCAGCTCGGCCAGTTGCTCTTTATTGGTGTTCGCCGTCTGCACGGAGCCGACGACGGTACCCGCGCGCATCACGGTCACTTCGTCAGTGATGTCGAGAATTTCCTGCAGCTTGTGGGTGATCAGAATAATCGTTTTGCCTTGTTCTTTGAATAATCGCAAAACAGCAAACAGCGAGGCGGTTTCCTGTACCGTCAGCACTGCCGTTGGTTCATCCAGAATCAGGATATTCGCACTGCGGTATATCTGTTTCAGAATCTCAACGCGCTGCTGTATGCCGACCGATAAATCCTGAATTTTGGCGAGTGGATCAACGTCGAGCGAGTAACGCTGACAAATTTCACGCAGGCTGGCTTCAACTTGTTTGCGATGAGCGGCAAGGCGGAAGCCGCCTTCAGAGCCGAGCATCACGTTATCCAGCACGGTCATGTTTTCGACCAGCATGAAATGCTGATGCACCATGCCGATGCCGAGATCGATTGCTTCCTGACTGTTACGGATTTGTTGTGGCGTGCCATTGATCAGCAACTGACCGCCATCCGCACGATAGTAACCGTACAGGATGCTCATCAATGTCGATTTACCTGCACCATTTTCTCCGATGATGCCGTGGATGGAACCGGGTGCAATGGAAAAACTCACATCGCGATTCGCTTGCACTGCGCCAAAGCGTTTGGATATGTGTTGAAATTCGACGGCAGCTTGCATACGTTCGGGATTCTCGGTGTGATCGAGTCAGGAATAGGGGTAAAAATTTCGGGGCGCCGATGTTGGCGCCCCGATCATGGTGAGTTTTATTTTAAATCGGGCACTTATTTGCATCACGGAAATCGACGACTTTGATTTTCCCGTTGATGATGTCTTGTTTCGCCGCATTGACGCGTTTTTCAACCTCGGCACTGACAACGCTGCGGTTGTCTTTATCCAGCGCCCAGTCCACGCCGCCTTCTTTCAGGCCTTTGTAGACGGTACCGCCTTGCCATTTGCCATTTTTCAATTGCATGAAGCTGTCATAAATCGCCTGATCAACGCGCTTGACCATCGATGTCAGCATATTGCCCGGATGCATGTAATTTTGATTCGAGTCAACGCCGATGCCGAGTTTGCCTTTTTCTTTGACCGCCTGCAGTGTGCCCATGCCGCTGCCACCTGCTGCTGCAAAGATCACATCGACGCCACGTTCAAACTGCGCGCGCGCAAGTTCGCCGCCTTTGGCCGGATCGTTCCATGCTGCGGTCGTAGTGCCTACCATATTCTGTATCACTTCGACTTTGCCATCGGTGGCTTTTGCCCCTTGTGTATAACCGCAGGAGAAATTGCGGATCAGCGGAATATCCATGCCGCCGATGAAGCCAATTTTTTTGGATTTACTTGTCAGAGCAGCTGCAACACCGACCAGATAGGAACCTTCCTGTTCTTTAAACAATACCGAGCTGACATTGTTGCCAGCGGCAACGCCGTCAATCAACACGAATTTTGTTTTCGGAAATTCTTTGGCGATGTTTTGCACTGCCTGCGCTTGTCCGAAGCCGATTGCGGCAATCAGATCAACATTTTTACGTGCCAGATTACGCAGCACTTGTTCTGTTTGCGTGTCGCTGGCGACCTGCACTTCCATGAAGCCGATTTTCGTTTCTTTCTTGAAACGCTCTGCACCTTCGGAAGCGGACTGATTGAAAGACTTATCAAACTTACCGCCCGCATCGTAGATGACGGCAAATTTCGGGTCTGCAGCATAAGCGCCGCCTGCAACGAGCAAGCCAGCCAGAGTCAGGCAGAGTTGTTTGAGTTTCATGAGAGCTTCCTTATTCGTATATCTTGTGTGATTGCGTTCGTGATCGCTATTCGCCGACGGCAAGTCGCAAGTGGCATCACTCATTATTTATCGGCACTTACTGACATCAGACTACCACGCGTCACCAGCGAGTCTGGCTGTAAGGTCAAAATTCTATCAAATCCTGCCATCTTGTATTCGTATTCAATCGCAATCAGGCGACTTTCCGCGCTTTCATGAAATCCAGAACTTCATGTCGATGGGGAATCGAAGTCTGTGCTCCCAATTTCGTCACGGTCAGTGCAGCAGTATATTGTGCTTCACGGCTGGCGTCTGAGACGCTGAGCCCATTCGCGATACCAACTGCAAACGCGCCGACAAAAGTATCGCCAGCAGCGGTGGTATCAACCACATCGACCTTAATCGCCGGAATAAATTCGCTACTGCCTGTTTGTGTGATCAACGCGCCGTCGCCGCCCATGGTCAGCAACACAGTACCGACACCCAAGTCCAGTAAGCGTTCAGATGCTTGCTGTGCACTGGCCTGGCTGGTCACGCTGATGCCGCTGAGTTGTGATGCTTCTGTTTCGTTCACGATCAGGTAATCGACTTGCTTTAATAATGCAGGGTCCAGCTGTTGTGCCGGAGCCGGATTTAACACCACTTTGACACCCTGAGCATGCGCGATTGCGATGGCGCTGGTCACCGTCGCGATCGGTGTCTCCAATTGACACAGCAATAATTGTGCCGCACCTATTGCACTTGTCGCTGCCTCAATCTGATTGACGGTCAGCGTCGCATTGGCACCGGCCGCAAGCACGATGCTATTGCTGCCATTGTCTTCCACCAATATGCCAGCCACACCGGTGGCCACACCGGCAACACGTGCGAGGTGGTTGATGTTGATGCCTTCTTTCGCCAGACATTGCTGCGAAAAATCACCAAAACCGTCATCGCCGACTGCACCGATAAAGCTCACATCGGCACCCTGACGTGCAGCGGCCACCGCCTGGTTAGCACCTTTCCCGCCGGGAATCTGACGGAATTCATGACCCAGCAAGGTTTCTCCCACTGCGGGCATGCGCGGCGTGCGGAAAACTAAATCCATATTGACGCTGCCGACTACGGTAATGCGTGGCTTCATGATGCTTTTTTCTCGATAAAATAATGATGCGCAATCGTTTGCGCAATCGATTTCGTATTTAACTATGGCCTACTTCTGCTAGTCAAGCGCATTCTCAAATTTTGATGAAATTTTATGCAATTTCCGGACAGGCAAAACCTTGAGGCCGAGCAGTGATTTGTTTTATTTTTTTGATATTGATTAATGCCGAGCGAGATTGTGCTGTGGATAGTAACTGCTGTCAAATCGGAATTGCAGACGACACCAGGGTTTCAACGCGGTCTGATTCAATAAATGGCGACAGTCGGATGTGTTAATATTTAAAATTAAAACAAATGTTTTCTTATTGGACATTTGTTTATTTTGTTTGAGCTATGTATTTGATTTTTGAATTTGATCTTGGTATTTGATTTGTGCGTTGTTGCTGCATATCGTTGCTGTAGGTTGCTGCATGTTGCTGTGCTTTTTAACGCGGCGATATATTGACTACAGTTGACTACAGCTTGATCGCTATTTATCTGATGCCGGGCAGCCATTCTGGCCGGAGAGTGTTGGTGGGGAAAATGACATGAGTAAGCCTTTGTCAAAAAAAGAGCAATTATTTGCGCTGGTGAGTGCGAATCCTTATGTGTCGCAGCAAGAGCTGGCAGACGTATTGCAATTATCGCGATCTGCGATTGCAGGCCATATCGCCGCCCTGATCAGGGAAGGGCGTATTCTCGGGCGGGCATATACGTTTCCAGGGACGCGCGCGATACTCTGCATTGGCGGCGCAAATATCGACCGCAAATTAAGAACGCTGGCGGCCTTGCAAATGGGCACGTCAAATCCGGCCAGTCAGACCGAGTCTTACGGCGGCGTTGCCCGCAATATTGCCGAAAATCTGGCGCGGCTGGGCATCCCCGCAGCGTTAATCTGCGCGGTTGGTGATGACGTCAGCGGCAAAGGTTTGATGGCGCATGCAGACAGCACAGGAATTGACACCAGTGGTTCTTTACACGTTGCAGGCGCTTGCAGCGGAACCTACACGGCGATTCTGGATAATGCCGGTGAATTGGTGCTGGCGCTGGCTCATATGGAATTGTGTGAGTTGCTTGATCGTGATTATCTTGCAGGGTGCCGACCGCAACTGAATGCTGCTGCGATGATCGTCGCGGACATGAATTTGCCCTCCGACAGTATTCAGTTACTGATGAATGAGGCAGCCTTGAATAACAAACCGCTGGTGATCGTCGCCGTTTCCCAGCCGAAAATGGCGCGTCTTCCTGCAAGCTTAAAAGGAGTGCGTTTATTGATTCTGAATCAGGCCGAACTCGAACAGCGGCTAGCGACTAAACTCACTGATACCAGCGCGATTATTGAAGCGTGTGCTCAACTGCAGGCGCAAGGTGTGACTGACGTTATCGTTACTCTCGGCGCGGACGGTGTCGTTTTTACAGATTCTAAACACAACGCACCAGCACAATATTTACCAGCGCCAAAGGTAGGGGTCGTTGACGTAACGGGCGCTGGCGACGCTTTTTCCGCTGCCGTATGCGGGTCTTTACATCACGCTCCGGAGGATATGTTGCTTGCCTGTCAGCGCGGTTTGCAATTGGCGGCGCTGACCATACAAACTGATACCAGTGTATTGCAAACACCGCATACAACAATTTTTAATGAGGAACCATCATGCAATCCTATTTAGTCTTTTCTGAAGAAGTACGCGCCGCGAGAGTCGCTGGCAAACCTGTGGTCGCGCTGGAATCCACCATTATTTCGCATGGCATGCCTTATCCGCAAAATGTGCAGACCGCGCGTGAGGTTGAGGCCATTATTCGCGAACACGGTGCGGTTCCTGCCACCATTGCGATTATGCATGGCAAGATACACATAGGCCTGTCAGACGCAGAACTGGAATTGCTGGGGCAATCGGCAGATGCGCTGAAAGTCAGTCGTCGCGATTTGCCGTATGTGATTTCTACTAAAAAATTGGGTGCAACAACGGTTGCCGCAACGATGATTTGTGCCGAGCTGGCTGGTATTCCGGTGTTTGTGACGGGTGGAATCGGTGGCGTACATCGTGGCGCAGAAACCAGTTTCGATATTTCTGCCGATTTGCAGGAACTGGCGCGCACCTCCGTCGCTGTCGTTTGTGCTGGCGCGAAATCGATACTTGATCTTGGTCTGACGCTGGAATATCTGGAAACCCACGGCGTTCCTGTTGTCAGCGTTGGTCAGGCTGAATTCCCCGCGTTCTTTACCCGCGACAGCGGTTTCCGCGCGGATTTTCAACTCGATAGCGCCGCTGAGCAGGCTGATTTTATCGCTACAAAGTGGACGCTGGGTTTGCGTGGCGGGGTCGTGATTGCGAACCCGGTTCCTGTCGCGGATGCGATGCCGCGTGCAGAGATCGAGAGCATCACGCAGCAAGCATTGCAGGAAGCTGCGCAACAAGGTGTCAGCGGCAAAGCTGTGACGCCGTTTCTGTTGGCAAGAATTAAGGAGTTGACTGGAGGTCGCAGTCTGGTCAGTAATATTGCTTTGGTGAAAAATAATGCGAAAGTCGGAGCGCAACTGGCGCACGCACTGGCCGCGCATAAAAAATCCTGATACAGATAAATTGCATCCAGCTGCATTGGTACTGGTAGTCATCCTGCGATGGCTACCAGTGTATGTCATGGATAAAAGGCTCTGACGTGATAACCGGACGCTTTCAGCTTGGGCAATTCAAAATACAGTGTGATGTTTTTTTCTGAGACTGGTGAGAACCCTTTTGCTATCTCAGCTGGCTCGCTCAGATAGTCTTTCGGAGCGAAGGCTTTCTGTAACACTGGTTTGTCTTTCGCGTCATTCAGTACTAACTCAACCATTGGCCATGATTGCACGGTATTACTGCGGTTCTGCAACTGCATCACCAGCGAAAACGTATTCTTTTCCGGTGACAGTGTCTGTAATTCATTTGACTCTATCGTGATGTAGTCAATTTGTGCCGGAAGTGAAATCTGGCAATGCAGAATACGGCAGGCTTGTTCCAGTACGGCACGAGTTTCCGGGTAAGCTGCTGCGATCTGATTTCTGAAGACATAGCCAGATTGTGCTATCAGTGCCGGCAGCAAAATCAGGCTCAGCAAGATCATGACTATGCTATACAGTCGCCCGCGTTTCTCTGCTTTTTCTGCCTGCAAGACAAATTCAGGCTTATCGTCTTCGCTGACACCTGTGCCGGTATCGCTGACGGAGTCTTCTGCTGCCGTTGCCAGTTGTTCTAATGCGGCTTCTGTTTCGGCAATCGCAACATCATCCGTAGTATCTGGCAGATAAGGTTCCTGAATCGTATCCACCACAATCGTGGTCGGTAAAGACTCCTCTGGTTCATCTGCGTCCGGTTCTGAGATTTGTCCGGCACCGGTGGTGCTGACTTCATCCGCCACTGACCAGTCTATGCTGGGTTCTTCCAGCATTGCTGCTTTTGCTTCCAGTCGGATTTGAGCCGAGACTGTCTCCGGGGGAGTGGCTGCTATTTCAGCAAAAGGATCATCTTCACCAAAGAAAAAATCCAGTGACGCGGATGATTCCGGCGCTGGTGTTGGCGCTGGTACCGGTGTTGGCGCAGGCGAAGGAGCAACCGGCTCTTCCGGTATGCGCGTCGTTGTGGCTGCCAGAACCGATTCCAGGTCTTCCGGCAATTCATTCGTTTTTTCGCGAATCTCAATATCGTCAACGACTGCCTGCGCTACCGGTGTTTTTGCGGCCGGAGGAAATGCCGCTTTCTCTAACGCCGCTTCATCGATGACGATCTCAACCGGACCTGGGGTAACGACAGATTCAGGCTGAATAGTCATTTTTTCAGCAGGTATTTCTGCCGCTACTTCAGCTTGCTGTGCTTGAGACTGAACTTGAGGCTGTGCTTGCGCCGTCGCGTTGTTTGTGGCGACGTCGGGTTTAGGTTGAACTGGTTTTGTTAATTCATGCGGCGGAACCAGATGTTCAACACCATTAAACGTCTGTTGGCAAGAGCCGCAACGTACCAGCCCCGCATGCAGCTTCAGCTGGTCATTCGCCACGCGGAAGATGGTCAGGCAGTGAGGGCAGCGTGTGGCGAGAGCCATGACAGATTAACCTGGCAATTGTCCTGAGAGCGCGACCCAGCCTTCGTGCTCTGCCCAGACGCTGAGTTGGATGAACGGAGCATAAGCGGCCGCCACTTCTTCTGCCTGACGTGCGAGCACGCCGGACAACACCAGTGAGCCGCCTGCTGCAACGCGTCCCGCCAGCATCGGTGCCATCAGTTTCAACGGGCTGGAGAGAATATTCGCCACGACGACATTGAATTTTTCAGTTGATGGATGTTCGGTGCCAAATTTTTCGGGCAACGCAAATTCGATGTTGCAATGATTACGTTCGGCATTGAAATTCGCCGATTCTATCGCTTGCGGATCGATGTCAACACCGATGACTTTGCCAGCGCCGAGTTTGCTTGCAACCATCGCCAGAATGCCCGAGCCGCAGCCGTAATCAAGCACCGTCAGGTTTGTCGGTGCATGTGCTTCCAGCCATTCCATGCACAGTCGTGTTGTCGGATGGCTGCCAGTACCGAATGCCAGCCCAGGATCGAGTTCCAGTATCAGTGCATTGGCATCCGGCGCATCATGCCAGCTAGGGACGACCCAGATATTTTTGCCGATATGAATCGGCGCAAACTGTGATTGCGTCAAGCGCACCCAGTCTTGTTCTTCCACTGAGCGGGTGGTGTAGGACGGGGTTGCAGGCAGTCCGATGGATTGCGCTGCGGCGGCAACTATCGCAGCATGATCACTGTCGGTATCGGTGAGTGCGACCACACGGCTGCGATCCCATGCGGCTTCTTCAGGCTCCATGCCTGGTTCGCCAAACAATGGTTTTTCGTCCACAGTGCCTTCGTCTGCATCTTCGACAGAAACCGACAATGCGCCAGTATCCATCAACGCGTCTGATAATGCTTCCGCATGTTCACGTGCCACTTCGATAACAACTTCTATCCAACCCATATTGCTCTTTCTAAAAGATCTTGCGCCATTTTCATAACGCAAGATCCGTGGTGATGATTATTGATTTTTCTTTGCCAGATCCGGCATATCTGCCAGTTTATGTTCGAGGTAATGAATATTGGTGCCACCCTCGATAAAGCGCGCATCAATCATCAACTCACGATGCAGGGCAATATTGGTCTGTATGCCTTCCACCACCATTTCCGACAGCGCAATCTGCATACGGCGGATCGCTTGTTCGCGTGTTTCGCCGTAAGAAATGACTTTGCCTATCATCGAATCATAATAAGGCGGCACGAAGTAGCCTGCATACGCGTGAGAATCAACACGGATACCAGGGCCACCCGGCGCGTGCCAGGATGTGATGCGACCTGGTGATGGTGTGAATTTAAATGGATCTTCTGCATTGATACGGCACTCGATCGCATGGCCTTTGAGCGTGATATCGCTTTGTTTGAAGCGCAACTTCTCATTGAATGCAATGCGGATTTGTTCTTGCACAATATCCACGCCGGTAATCATTTCGGTCACCGGATGTTCAACCTGCACACGGGTATTCATTTCGATGAAATAAAACTCGCCGTTTTCGTACAAAAATTCAAATGTACCAGCGCCACGGTAGCCGATCTTGCGGCAGGCAGCAGCGCAACGGTCGCCGATTTTTTCGATAATCTTGCGTGGAATGCCAGGTGCAGGCGCTTCTTCTATCACTTTCTGATGGCGACGTTGCATGGAGCAATCGCGCTCACCCAGCCAGACCGCATTACCATGTTGATCGGCCAGAATCTGGATTTCCACGTGGCGTGGATTTTCCAGGAATTTTTCCATATACACTTCAGGATTACCGAATGCAGCACCAGCTTCGGTTTTCGTCATTGCCACTGCATTGATCAACGCGGCTTCTGTGTGGACAACGCGCATACCGCGTCCGCCACCACCGCCTGCTGCTTTGATGATGACTGGATAACCCACTTTACGAGCCGTCTGCACAATCGCTTTCGGATCATCAGGCAAGGCGCCTTCTGAACCCGGAACGCAGGGAACGCCCGCTTCTATCATCGCGTGCTTGGCCGATACTTTATCGCCCATCAGACGGATGGATTCGGCACGTGGGCCGATGAAAACAAAACCGGATTGCTCGACGCGTTCAGCAAAATCGGCATTCTCTGACAAGAAGCCATAACCCGGATGGATTGCCTGCGCATCAGTCACTTCAGCGGCACTGATAATCGCTGGCATGCTGAGGTAACTTAGATTAGAAGCGGCAGGGCCGATACAAACAGATTCATCGGCGAGTTTGACGTATTTTGCTTCGCGGTCGGCTTCGGAATGCACGACCACGGTTTTAATGCCCATCTCGCGGCAGGCGCGCTGAATACGGAGCGCGATTTCACCACGGTTGGCGATAAGAATTTTTTCAAACATGATTTAACTTTGCTGTGGCAATGGTTGCTGCTATGAGTGCAGTGACATCTGGCACGTTGCCGGAATTAGCCAATGACGAACAGAGGCTGGCCGAATTCAACTGGTTGGCCGTTTTCCACCAGTATTTGCTTGATCGTGCCTTCAAAGTCACTTTCGATTTCGTTCAGCAATTTCATTGCTTCGATAATGCACAGCGTATCGCCTTTGGAGACGCTTTTGCCGATATCTGCAAAAGGTGCGGCGCCTGGAGCGGATGAGCGGTAGAAAGTACCGACCATCGGGGATTTCACGATATTGCCTTCCGGTACAACCGGTGCCGCTGCGACGACTGGCGCGGCAGCAACTGGCGCTGCACTTGGTGCCATCTGTTGCTGTTGTGGCTGCTGCATCATGACCACTTGATTCTGAGGTAATGCCGAAGATTTAACGATACGGACTTTGCCTTCACCTTCTGTGACTTCGAGTTCGGCGATATCCGATTCTGCAACGAGGTCAATCAGGGTTTTGAGTTTTCTTAAATCCATGTGGAATCCCCTAGAAAAAAGTAGTTCTGAATTAATGAGAGCGCGCAATATAGAACGTTTCTGACGTTCCTGCAATGCCGGAAAAAAAGTGATTGTACATTAAATTAAACGAAAATATTCGTTAAATGCACGAAGAAGAGCGAAATTAGATATTTTTTAGAGAAAAATCAATAGCCAGTCGATAACCGTCGGTACCGAGGCCGCAAATCACTCCTTTGGCGATGGCGGACAGAAAAGAATGGTGACGGAAGCTCTCGCGCTGATGAATATTCGAGATGTGAATTTCGACGAAAGGGATGGCAACGCCTGCCAGCGCATCCCTCAGGGCGACGCTGGTGTGGGTCAGTCCACCGGGATTAATCACGATCGCATCGACTTTTTCAGCGCGCGCGGCGTGTATTCTGTCGATCAGCGCACCTTCGTGATTGCTTTGAAAGCTGATCAGTTCAGCGCCAGCGGCAGCGGCTTGTGCCTGTGCCGCGGATTCAATGTCGGCAAGCGTGGTCGAGCCATAAACGGCAGGCTCGCGGGTGCCTAGTAAATTCAGATTGGGGCCATTCAGCAGCAATAGTTTGCGCGCCATAGTCACATTCAATTTGACGAAGATGGCCGCATTTTGCCGCTAATGACAGCAAATTGGCAAGGAAAAATCAACTTACTTGGCCTTTTCCGCAGAAAATTTGGCGATATCGGCGCGCAGCTCATTCATCTTCAGGCGACCCAGATAGCTTCTCAGCACCTTGCCATCAGCGGAAATCAGCACCGTAAATGGCAGGCCGCCCGCCTTATTTCCGAGTTGGCGCGATAATTCGCTGCCATCGAGTCCGGCCACATACAGCGGGTAGCTGACGTTCAGTTTTTTCGCGAATTCGCTGATATTGGTGGGGTTGTCTATGCCAAGGCCAAGGATTTGTACCGGTTTGCCTTTCAATTCCTGCTGCAACTCCGATAATTCCGGCATTTCCTGTACGCAAGGCGCGCACCAGGTTGCCCAGAAATTCACCACCAGCAGGCGTTGATTCCATTGTGCTAAGGATTGTTGCTTGCCATTGCTGTCTGGCAAAGTCTTTGCCATTAATTGTTTGACGGCATCGCCTTGCGGTGTTTCGGGCGCTGTCTTCAGATTTCCGGCGTAAATACCGAGCGCGCCGAATAATGTGCCGCAAAGCAGGGCGATGGAGATAAATCGTTTATTCATATCAGGTCTTTCTTTCCGACAGATTGGTCCGCAGTTTCCTGCATCAGTGCTTTCAATGCCTGCAAATTGGCGCGCTCCAGGCTCTTGCCACCGCCGTTACGGATCGCATCATGGTCATGCAAGACGAGGTGTACGCCCTCATTTTCACGCAGGAAACTCAGGGTTTCCACGCTTTCATTGCGATTATTGAAATGCTCTGAGACTTCAAACTGAATATCCCTGTTCAGCAGATAAATAGCGACGTCTTTGGTATTGTCTGTATATAAATGCAGATAGATGTCGGTATGGTTGCCCGCCGTTCCATTCAGCACTGCGCCCACCAGATACGGATGAAAGCGCGCCAGTTCTTCCATCAGTCCGGCAGCGAGTTGTCTTAAATGGAGCAGCCTTTGCGGCTGCGTGTCGCCAAAGAAGAGTTCATTGTATTCGCGGACTTCCTGCTCGATCTGCGCATTGTCTGGCAGGACATCGCCCTTGATTTTGCGGTTACCCAGCAACTGTTTGGCAGCCTTGCGCTTGGCGGTCGCATAGTCTGCGCCGTCTTCAGCGATCATGCGTGCCGCCAGCATGGCGATTTCAGCCCGCAGGGCTTCGGCTTCGTTGGGAGTGTGAATCATCATGGCGGCATCATAACCTAACATCTGCGCCTTTGTGCATAGGGAAACACGGGCGCAGTCAGGTAGAATTGCGGGATTCTGAAATTTAGTTAAATTATGCACATTCATATCTTAGGTATTTGCGGCACGTTCATGGGCGGGCTGGCTGTGCTGGCAAAGGAAGCCGGACACACCGTAACGGGCTGTGATGCCAACGTTTATCCACCGATGAGCACACAGTTGGAAGCGCAGGGCATTACGCTCACGCAGGGCTTCGGTGCCGAGCAAATCGCGCTGGAGCCGGATCTGTACGTGGTCGGTAATGTCGTGTCGCGCGGCAATCCTTTGATGGAAGAAATTCTGAATCGCGGCTTGCCCTATGTTTCCGGCCCGCAATGGATGGGCGATCATATCCTGCGCCATAAGTGGGTACTCGCGGTAGCTGGCACCCATGGCAAAACCACGACCTCGGCGATGCTGACCTGGATACTCGAATATGCCGGTTACGCCCCGGGTTTCCTGATCGGCGGCGTGCCTTTGAATTTCGGCATTTCCGCGCGTCTGCAAGGTAACCACGCTTCAGATTTTTTCGTGATTGAGGCCGATGAATACGATACCGCGTTCTTTGATAAGCGCAGCAAGTTCGTGCATTACCACGCCAAGACGGCGATTCTGAATAATCTGGAATACGACCACGCCGATATATTTCCTGATGTCGGTGCGATAGAAACGCAATTTCACCATCTGGTGCGTACAGTGCCGGGCGTTGGTCGTTTGATCGTCAATGGCCAGAATGCATCGCTGCAACGCGTGCTGCAGCGCGGTTGCTGGAGCGAGAAAGAATTTTTCGGCAACGAACAGGAATGGCGCATCGTCTTAAAAGACGGTGAGGATTTCGAGGTCTTTTTCAACGATGAATGTCAGGGTACGGTGCAATGGCAACTGAATGGTGAACATAATCGCCAGAACGCCCTGGCCGCGATTGCTGCCGCCCGCCATGTCGGTGTGAAGCCTGAGATTGCCATTGAAGCGCTGGCGCAGTTTGTGAATGTCAAACGACGCATGGAAGTGCGCGGCGTCGAAAACGGCATTACCGTGATCGATGATTTCGCCCATCACCCGACCGCAGTGGCGACGACGGTCGCCGGATTGCGCCGCAAAGTTGGTAACGCCCGCATTCTGGCTGTGCTCGAACCCCGTTCGAATACCATGAAACTCGGCACCATGAAACAAGCGCTGCCCGGCAGTCTGGCAGAAGCCGATCTGGTATTTGGTTTTGGTGCGCATGAAGGCAAAGATGCGCTCGGCTGGGATCTGGCAGAAACACTGGCACCGCTGGGTAACAAGCTGGCGACTTTTTCCGTGATCCCCGAGTTGGTTGAAGCGATCGTCCGTCAGGCGCGACCCGGTGATTATGTGCTGATCATGAGTAACGGTGGTTTTGGCGGCGTGCATCAGAAATTACTCGATGTGCTCAAAGCCCGCGCGCAGGCTGAGGTTGCCGCAGCATGATTGTTTACCTGCATGGTTTTCGTTCCTCACCGCAGTCTTACAAAGCGCGGGTGATGCAGCAATATATGCAGGCACTGGGACGCGCGTATGAATTTTTTTGTCCGGCGCTGTCGCCATCACCTGCCGAGGCAATTGCGCAGGCAGAAGCCATCATTGCCAAAGCTGATCCGGCGCAACGGGCCAAATTGACGGTGATAGGTTCTTCGTTAGGTGGTTTCTATGCGACCTGGCTGGCGGAAAAATATGCTTGCAAAGCCGTGCTGCTGAACCCTGCCGTCAAACCGCCACGCGATCTGGAAAGTTATGTCGGTGTGACGACGTATTATCACAGCGACCAAGTGTTTGAATTCAAAGCGGAATACGTCGCGCAATTGCGGGCATTGGCAGTCGAAAAAATTACCCGGCCTGAACGTTATTTTTTGCTGGCAGCAACCGGCGATGAAGTGCTCGACTGGCGTGAAATGGTTGCGCATTATCCGGGAGCAAAACAGAAAATCATCGAAGGCAGCGACCACGGCATTGCGGAGTTCGCTGATTATCTCGGTCTGGTCATGGCTTTTTGTGATGATGAGGTCTGACCGTGCGTGATTTTGGCGCAAGTGCTCTGATTCCCGCATTCCGCCATGCGGCAATGGCGCACTGGGTTGAGCACGTCAACACCATCGACCGGCGGCCGGCGATGCAGGACTGGCTGACCAACCGTGACTCACTGACGGCCAGACTGACCGCACGTTGTACGCAATTCCGCGTGCAGCGTTTGTCGCAGCACAAGGCGCTGTGTCTGCCAGATGAGTACGCTGTGATCGGATTACCGCAACGGCGTCAGGTGCATGAGCGCGAAGTGATACTGCGCTGCGATGGTGAAGCGATGATTTACGGCCATACCGTGGTGCCGCTGAGTGCAACGGCAACGCAATGGCCTTTGTTTCAGGGGTTGGGAGAGCGTTCTTTAGGCAGCACCTTGTTTAATGATCCGCAGGTGGTGCGCGGCACATTATCGTATGCCCGCTTGCATCAGACGCACCCGCTGATGCGTCGCATCGTGCGGGCATTGCCGCGGCTGTCGGCAGAACGCAGTCTGACGGCGCGACGCTCCTTATTCTGGCGCAAAGGTGCCTGCCTGTTGGTGACTGAGGTGTTTTTGCCCGCTGTGCTGACATTGCCGCACAAGTTGCCGGAAACAGTGCGCAAACTGCGCTGACGCTGAAAACGGGGAAAAACCAGAAAAATATACTGGGGGGAGTATTTTTAAAAGCCTTTTAAATACAAAGACATTAGGCTGAAAATACAAGATACTCCCCCCGATTGATAAAAATACAGACGTAAAAATGAAGAAAAGAAGTCTTGCATGAATTTATTTTTTGAAGAATCTGGCGATTTTAAAGCGGGCAGCATGATGTCGCAGGCAGGCGAGGCCTATCAGGTCGAACTGGCGAGCGGTAAGCGCAGCAAAATCAAAGCCAAAGATGTGTTATTGCAATTCGCGGCGCCTGATCCGGTCACGCTGATAGAGCAGGCACGCGCCGCTGCTGCAGATATTGACCTCGAATTTTTATGGGAAGTCGCCGGTCAGGAAGAGTTCGGCTTCGCTGAACTCGGCGCTGAATATTTTGGTCACGCACCGCAGCCGGTCGAAGCCGCCAGCCTGATTTTTGCATTGCATTCGGCACCGGTGTATTTCTACAAAAAAGGCCGTGGCCGTTACAAGGCCGCGCCGGAAGCATCGCTGAAAGCCGCACTCGCCGGTATCGAAAAGAAAAAACAGCAATTGCTGATACAAGCTGGCTACGTGGAAGAGCTGAAGCAGCATCGTTTGCCGGAAGCGATGAAACCACTCGCTTTACAACTCCTGTTCAAGCCCGATAAAAACACGATCGAATACAAAGCGCTGGCAGAAGCTTGCGATGCACTGCAAATGTCGGCCTCACGCCTGATGCTGGCGACCGGCGGCATCCGCAGCCCGAAAGAGCTGCATCTGGCGAAATTTTATTTCGAGCATTTCCCCAAAGGTCTGGGTTTTCCGGCGATTACTATACCGGCCTTACCGACCGATTTACCGGTCGCCGATGTGCAGGCATTTTCTATCGATGACGTTACGACGACTGAAATTGACGACGCGTTTTCCGTCGTTGATCTGGGTGACGGCAAGCTGCGCGTCGGTATCCACATTGCCGCACCGGCCTTAGGTGTGGCACGCGGCGACGCGATTGATCAGCTGGCGCGGGCGCGCATGTCGACCGTGTATATGCCGGGCGACAAAATCACCATGTTGCCAGATGAGCTGGTCGACACCTACACGCTTGGTGCCGGGCAAACACGGCCAGCGTTGTCGCTGTACGCAACGCTGGATACCGCCGACTGGTCCGTCATCAGCACGGAAACTAAAGTTGAAGCGGTACCGATGGCGTCGAATTTGCGGCATAACGATCTCGATGCGCTGGTGACCGAAGAAAATCTGGCGAACGATGCTGGCGATTATCCGCATAAAGCCGAGATTGCGCAGATCTGGAAATGGGCGCTGGTGCTGGAACAGGGACGTATGGCGAAGCGTGAAAGTTTCGGCATGAAGCCGGAACAAACCAATCGCGTCGATTTCAATTTTTATGTCGAAGACGATGTCGTCAGTATTGTCCGTCGCAAACGTGGTGCGCCGCTCGACAAGATGGTTGCGGAGCTGATGATTTTCGCCAACAGCACCTGGGGGAAATTGATGGCGGATCACGGCATCCCCGGCATTTATCGCGCGCAGGGAGTGGCGGGTGGCCGTGGTCAGGGCGGCTGGGCCGGCCGCATGCAAGTCCGTATGCTGACGCACGCGGCACCGCATCAGGGCTTGGGCGTGGATCAGTATGCATGGAGTACATCACCATTGCGCCGTTACACGGATTTGGTGAACCAGTGGCAGATCATCGCTTGCGTACAACACGGTGTGACTGCGCCGCTGGTGGCACCGTTCAAACCGAAAGATGCCGATTTGTTTGCGATCGTTTCCGGCTTTGATGCAGCGTATTCTGCGTACAACGACTTCCAGACCAATATGGAACGTTACTGGTGCCTGCGTTGGCTGGAGCAGGAGCAGGCGCGTCAGGTCGATGCGGTGGTGTTGAAAGACGAGATTCTGCGTCTGGTTGAGATTCCGCTGGTGATCCGCTTGCCAGGCATGCCGCAGACTGCGCGTGGCGCGCAAGTCCGACTCGATATTTTGCGTTGGGATGAAGTCGATCTCAGCGTTGAGGCACGCATACTCGAAGTGCTGGGAACCGTCACAGAGATCGGTGAAGATGAAGTGCTGGAAGCTGAAATGGATGCCGAACTTGAAAATGCACTGGAAAATGCGGTCGATGCATTGCCGGATGATGGTAGTACTGCAACCGGCAATCAGGAAGCCGTGTCAGATGCAGACAGTAGTAGCAACAACAGCAGTGATAGTGACAACATTCAGCCACAAGCCGAGTAATGAATAGCGCGACAGAAAAGACAGATAGCATGCCCATGAAATCCGTGTTTGATAATTTGATACTCACGATTGCGGTTACCATTTCCGTGGTCGTTCATGCGGCATTGCTGCTGGTTCATTTCGTCGCACCCAAGCCTGCAGAAACGCAGGCCGCAGACCCCGGGCTGGAAGTGATACTGGTGAATTCCAAACACGACCGCAAGCCGTTGAAAGCAGATGCGCTGGCACAAGCCGATCTAGATGGCGGCGGCGCCCATGACAGCGGCCGCAGTAAATCGCCGTTGCCGGATATGAACAGAAGCGAAGATGGCGACAATATCCGTACCGCCACCAAACGCATAGAAGAGCTGGAACAGCAGCAACAGCAATTGCTTGATCAGGCTAAACGTAAAGAAAATTTCCGCTTGCCGCAGCAAGAAAAACGTCGCCTCGATGACAGCCGTACACCGAATAAAGGCAGCGACGATCTCGATACCAGCAAAGCGTTAGCCCGGATGGCAGCAGAGATTTCGCAGACCATCGAAGATCAGAATAAACGTCCGCGTAAAACCTTCATCACGCCAAGTACGCAAAAAGTTGGCTATGCAATGTATTACAAAGAGCTGCAAAAACGCATAGAAGATTTTGGCACCCTGAATTTCCCGCAAAAAGAAGGGAAGAAACTTTATGGCGAATTGATTGTGTATATCCCGATTTTTCAGGATGGCACCATTTATGAAAAAGAAGGCGGCCCGCGCATAGAAAAATCGTCTGGCAATAAAGCGCTCGATAAAGCCGCGTTGCGTATCGTGCGCAGTGCGGCACCGTTTGGCAAGTTCCCGCAAAACATGCGCTCGGACGATAAAGACGATTTATGGGTGGTCATCACCCGCTTTAAATTTACGCGTGATCAGCAGTTAGAAACAGAATTGCGCGGAGGTAAAAAATGAGTCACACCGTAACGCCAGATCACTATGTCGTGATCGGCAATCCTGTTGCGCACAGCAAGTCGCCGTATATCCACGCCGCCTTTGCCGCGCAGACTGCCCAGGCGCTGGACTATCAGCGTTTGCTGGCACCGCTGGATGGCTTTGCTGCCAGTGTGCAGACATTCCGGCAACAGGGAGGTAAAGGTGCGAATGTGACTGTGCCATTCAAGCTGGACGCCTGCGCATTGGCAACTGAATTAACGACCCGTGCCGCTGCCGCAGGTGCAGTCAATACTTTGCGCTTTGATGGCGAAAAAATTTTGGGTGACAACACGGACGGCATCGGACTGGTGACCGACATCGTGCGTAATGCGGGCGTACCTCTGCAGGGCAAACGCATTCTCTTGCTCGGGGCAGGGGGCGCGGCTCGCGGTAGCTTATTACCTTTGCTAGAGCAATTGCCGGCAGAACTGGTGATCGCCAACCGCACCTTATCGAAGGCGCAGGAGCTGCAGCAACTGGCACAACAATATTTGCCTCAGATTCCGGTTTTTGCCCGGACTTTTACCGATGTTGAAGGCCATTTCGATGTGATCATCAATGCGACTTCTGCCAGTTTGCATGACGATGTGCCGCCACTGGCGGGCAGCTTGTTTGATACCGGAACGCTGGCTTACGATCTGATGTATGGCGCGCAGCCAACGGCATTTCTGCGTTTCGCAGCAGCGCACGGCGCGCAATGTCGCGATGGCCTTGGCATGTTGGTAGAGCAGGCTGCGGAAGCTTTTTTTATCTGGCGCGGAGTGCGGCCGGACACATTAACGGTGCTGGCTGATTTGCGACAAGCATTGAATGCCACTGCGGAGGCGTAATGAAATTATTCCGCCGATTGTTGTTCTGGCTGGTTGCGGTGCCGCTGCTGCTGGTGATTTTGCTGCAAGCGTATTTTTTGTTGCAGATTTGCTGGTGGATTAATTTCAATCCTTCTTCCACCAGTTTCATGCGCCAGCAACTCAGCGTGTTGCAGGAAAAAAATCCGGATGCGCAGTTACAGCATAAATGGGTGCCGTATAACCGCATTTCCACGCATCTGAAACGCGCGGTGATTGCCTCGGAAGATGATACTTTTGTGGATCATGAAGGTGTCGATTGGGAAGCCATGCAAAAGGCCTACGAAAAGAATCAGAAAAAGGGCAAGGTGGTTTCCGGCGGTTCCACGATCACGCAGCAACTCGCAAAAAATTTGTTCTTATCGGGTCAGCGTAGTTATTTGCGCAAAGGACAGGAGCTGGTCATTACTTACATGCTCGAAGCCTGCATGAGTAAGCGCCGGATATTAGAAATTTATCTGAATTCGGTCGAGTGGGGCGTTGGTGTATTTGGTGCCGAAGCAGCAGCCCAGCATTATTACCACATCAGTGCGGCAAATCTGGGTGCGGCACAAGCGGCGCGTTTAGCGGTGATGCTGCCGAAGCCCCGCTACTTTGATAAAAATCAGGGGTCCGGATACTTACAGAGAAGGACTGAGTTAATTTTAAAACGTATGAATTACGCGGAGGTACCATGAATTTACAACGACAACGCGGTCTGAGTCTGATCTGGATTTCTGTTTTGTTTATGTTACTGGGCTTAGTATCGATGGGCTTTTTATACACGATACGCTACGGACATTTACCTATGCAGGATGTCTGGTCGAAATGGGGAAAGTCGGCGAACGTGATCGGTAATGAATTAAAAAATGTCACGGGCATGCAGGAACTCAGTTTGCCGGGTCAAAATAGCAGCGGTGTTCGCCAGGCAGCCACGGTTGAGTCTGGCGTGCGTCGTTGTACCATCGATGGCAAGACCGTATATTCAGATACCGCCTGTCTTGACAGTAATCCGACCAGTAAAAATATCAAGCTCAATGATGCTAAGGGATTTGTCAAACCTCCACCGCCGGTTGAGGAAGCGTCTGCCAGCAATGCTGAGCAAGACTTGCGATTGAAAGCATTGGAAAAAGCCTTGCAAAAGGCACAGCGCTGACAGTCGCAGCGCAAATGTAGAGCGCATATTTTTTATTGTTTGCGCGCTGTTCGCAGGATGTACGCGAACATAGAAATTTTAAGTCAGGCAGGGTCTTGCAGCAATTTGCCGCAACTATAGCGATCAGTGCACTGCCCGCCCGGCCCCACCCTTAGCAGGTTTTACCGGAATTGCCCATGATTAATGTTTTCGTTTTACACAATGGACGGCTGAGTCAGATTAATATCGAAAATCGTGCCGATCTTGAAAATACCTTGCCGGTGTGGGTGGATCTGACAGACCCGAATGAAGAAGAGCGCGAGTGGGTCAAAAGTATCTACGGCGTGACTTTGCCGGGTGAAGACGAAGTCAAAGATATTGAAGCGTCTGCACGTTATTACGAAGCTGATAGCGGTGATCTGCATTTACGCACCGATTTTCTGATCGATGAAAACGAAGACGATGAGCCAGCACGCACGGTGACAGTCGCGTTTATTCTGGCGCGCGATATTCTCTTTTCTGTACACAATACCGATTTGCCGGTGTTCCGTCTGGTCCGCATGCGTGCCCGTTCACGCCCCGGTTCTATTAACGATTACAAAGATGTACTGCTGGATTTGTATGCGACCGATGCCGAGTATTCTGCGGATGCGCTGGAAGGTATTTATCAGAATCTGGAAGATGTCAGCCGCGCTGTGCTGCAAAAAGATTTCAGCGATCAGGACGCCGCTGCGGCGCTGAATTCGATCGCACAAGAGGAAGATCTGAACGGGCGTATCCGCCGCAATATGATGGATACGCGTCGTGCCGTCAGTTTTCTGATGCGTGGTCGGTTGCTGAATGCAGATCAGTTTGAGGAAGCGCGTCAGATTTTGCGCGATATTGAATCCCTCGATGGCCACACCTCATTTCTGTTCGATAAAATCAACTTCCTGATGGATGCCACCGTCGGTTTCATCAATATCAATCAGAATAAGATTATCAAGATATTCTCGGTCGCCAGTGTGGCTTTCCTGCCGCCGACGCTGATTGCCAGTATTTACGGCATGAACTTCAAAGGCTGGTTTCCGGAACTGGACTGGGAGCTTGGCTATCCATTCGCTCTGCTGCTGATGCTGGCATCAGCGATCACACCGTTCTGGTATTTCCGTCGTCGCGGCTGGTTAAAATAAAAGCTGTGGGATAGCAGCGCAGCTCTATCCTCTGAACGGCTCGCATAGGCTGGATCAAAATATCACATCAATATCCGCTTCAGCCGGGGTCAGGGCGGTGGCGTTTGCCACCTTTGTTCTATCTTTGCGTACGCTCCGTTTGCCCTGATCGTAACCAAGCCACTGTCGAGTAACTGTGCGTAGCGGGCGGCTCCCGGCCAGGACTTTGAAAAGCTGACAAACAGCTTGTCTTCCAGCGCAACACCGACCTGCTTAATCTTCCCCTGAAATTCTTGCGGATGAGTGACGCGGAGGTGATCGGCAACTCTGGTATAGACCAGTGAATAATCCGACCTTCCGCGTAATAATTTACGTAAATTTGACAGATCAGACGGTGCGGTTTCCCGAATTATTCCAGCATCGCTCTCGATGTCGCTGCCGTAGGTATAACCGTGGGTGACGCCAACCTGATGTCCGCGTAGATCCAGTCTGGTTATGGCTGGCAGCTTATCGTTTTCTCTGGCATAAATTCCGATGACAGCTTTGAATATTGGCTCTTTGTGAAAGATAAACAGCGAGGCAAGTTTGGCATCTTGCAAGCTGTCGAAGCAGCCGAGCGCTTGACCAGTTTGTGCCAGCATCAGGCAACGTGAATAGGGCGCCGATGTAAATTTGACCTGAATACCAGCAGCGGCATACGCGGCTTCAATGATGTCGGCGGCAAAGCCGCGAATCCTGCCGTCTTTTAGCCCGGAGTATGGGTACCAGTCATCCTCACCAATCAATGTGATCGTTTCAGCCCTCGCAGCCGCGAGGCTGTTGCCAGTGATAAAAACGAACAACAGCAGCAAACGCAAAAAACGTACAGTGATGTTGCTTGTACTACGGATCGTCATGCAGATATGGTTGGAGATAAATATTGATCGCTATTGATCATCATATTGACTTATTTTGACGGAATTACATAGACCTGATTTTCACTTTTCCTGCTCTCTGCATTTTTTCACAATTCAAAGCGTCGATGGTCGATGTCGTTTGCGTCACTAAGTAGTGACGATCACGGCGTCCGTAAGTTATTTTGAGAGATGGCGCATGCTGTTACACCAGAAAAAAAGAAAACCCACGCCAGATCAGTCCTGATACGCGGGTTTTCCAGGGGAGGCGGTGCTCAGCTTAGCTGTTCTATCTGCGTAACAGGTTGACGATTTTTCACAGATGTGGAACGCGGTACTGCTTTTGTGCGTGATTGCTGAGCATATGACACGTGTTTTGCTGATGTCTGCGACGAACGATGAGTCAGCTTGAAAACTGATAATGCACTGACCAGCGTTGTAGTCTGGGTTTCCAGGCTCGCTGCTGCGGCTGCCGCTTCTTCTACCAATGCGGCATTTTGCTGTGTCACCTCATCCATCAGCGTAACCGCGTCATTGACTTGCAATATGCCTGCACGTTGCTCTTGTGAAGCTGAGGCAATTTCCCCCATGACGCTCGTTACTTTTTCCGTTGTGGTGATAATTTCCCGCATGGCACCGCCGACATTACTGGTGAGCGACGAACCTGTCTGAATTTTTTGCATGGATTCATCAATCAGTTCTTTGATCTCTTTTGATGCAGACGCGCTGCGTTGCGCCAGATTACGCACTTCTGATGCCACGACGGCGAAGCCGCGTCCCTGTTCGCCTGCGCGGGCAGCCTCGACCGCAGCATTCAACGCCAGAATATTCGTTTGAAATGCGATACCTTCGATGATGCCTGTAATTTCTATCATGCGTTTGGAGGAATGGCTGATGTCATCCATCGTCGCGACCATCTGATCTGAAATTTCCCCACCGCTGCCAGCGATATGTAAGGCCTCGTTCGCCATGGTGCTGGCTTGTGTTGCGTTGTCAGAGTTTTGCGATACGGTCGATGCAAACTGCTCCATACTGGCGGCGGTTTCTTCAAGCGAGGATGCCTGCGATTCAGTTCTGCTGGATAAATCCAGGTTGCCCGCCGCAATCTCTTTGGTTGCCAGCCCTATTTTTTCTGCATTCTTGAGGACATCACCGACGATAGAGTGCAGGTTAATTCGTAACTGTCTCAGCATTCGTAACACCTGTCCCAGATCATCGGTACGGCTGGTATTGATTTCGCCGGTCAGGTCGCCGCCCGCCATAATTTTGCAGGCCTCCAGCGCCCGTCGGCTGGGAATCGTGACGGCCCGGTGAAAGTTGTACCACGATGACAGCGCGCTGAAAGTGGACAGAAACAGCAGCCCTGTCAGCCATTGACTTTCAGTCGCCGGGTTTATCGCCACAAAATTGCAGATCAGCGTAAAAATAAAAGAAGTGACCATCAGAGCCGCGGTCAGAGCGAGGTGATGATTGATGGAGAACCTGAAACGAGAACGTAACCGGGCAATAAAATTATTACTGCGAGCGCCACCCTGATGCAGGCGGATATTATTCGGGTTGCCGTTTTTCAGTTCTGCATACAATTTTTTTGCGTCACTGATTTGTCGGGGCGATGGCTTGGTACGTACCGACATATAGCCGACTGGCTTACCTTCCTCAATCACCGGTGTGACATTCGCACAGACCCAGTAATAGTCGCCATTTTTGCAGCGATTCTTTACGATACCGGTCCATGGTAAGCCGGATTTAACTGTGCTCCATAAATCGGCAAAGGCTTCAACGGGCATGTCAGGGTGACGAACAATATTTTGTGGTGCACCTATCAGCTCATCTGTTGTAAAACCACTGACTTCAATGAAATAAGGATTGGCGTAAGTAATGTTTCCTTGTAAGTCGGTGGTCGAGACAATTGATTCTGTATCACTGATCGGATGTTCATTCTGACTGACAGGCATATTTAAACGCATGGTATTCCTCTTTCATGATCTGAGCGGCTGGAATCTCCGCATCCTGTTTGGTTCAACATAAATTCTCAGTACTGCTTTGTACAGCTTGAGACGCATTGAAACATTCAATATCACTCTGCGTATTTGATAAAAAAAGAACGATGTGACTTACAGGTTAATGTCAAAAATCAGAGTACCTAAGCAGGTGATATGCATTAAAAAACACACTCAGAATGCCAGAGTGCGGAACATTTTCAGCGATCAAAAATTGCTCCTTTTCGACTCTACGCCAAGAAAATATAGCTGACAATAAGTAAATTTTTTGCCTGTAAAAGGAAAGTTGCTCAGTGGATATGTCGAAATTTATTGCGTCGCTATTGACGTGCAAAGTTAAATGCAGTTGCAAGAGGATGGGTGTGATCAGTGCCAATCTGGCTGTTTCACAGGCAGGAACGGATCTTATTTGCTGCAAAAAGGACTGACAGACTTAACTTTAATTAACGTTTCAAGGTAAACGAAGGGATTAACGTATGACGTTAATCAGACAAAAATGGGCGTGCTGTCGGTGACTTGAGCTAAACAATGCGTTCGCACCAGAGGCAGTATCAATAGTCGGCAATTATGGGCAACTATTATCGTTGGCTATGTTGAATATATATGCGGCTGCTGGCATGAAACGCTGCCAGCAGCCGCATATATAAAGGAGATGTCGCGGAAATTAATGCACTTTAATGTGCTTCTTCCCAGTTTTTTCCTATACCGACTTCTGCCAGCAAAGGAACGTGCAGCTGCGCCACATTCGCCATCAGTTCTGGCAATTTTTTGCGTACCAGTTCGAGTTCAGATTCCGGTACTTCGAGCACCAGTTCATCGTGGACTTGCATGATCATCTTTGATTGCAAGTGATCGTTTTCCAGCCAGTTTTGCACTGCAATCATGGCGAGTTTAATCAGGTCGGCAGCAGTGCCTTGCATAGGCGCATTGATCGCTGCACGTTCGGCGCCCTGACGACGCGGGCCATTCGGGCTGTTAATTTCTGCCAGCCACAGTCGCCGTCCGAACACAGTTTCGACATAGCCATGAGCCTTGGCTTTGGTGCGGGTATCGGCCATGTATTGCGCAACGCCGGGATAGCGCTGAAAATATTTGTCGATATAGCTTTGTGCCGCCGCACGTTCTATGCCGAGATTGCTGGCGAGGCCAAACGCGCTCATGCCGTAGATCAGACCGAAATTAATCACTTTCGCGTAGCGTCGTTGCTCGCTCGTGACATCATCAAGCACAACACCAAAAATTTCAGCGGCGGTGGCTTTATGCACGTCTTCGCCATCGGCAAAGGCTTTCAGTAAGCTGGCATCACCGGAAATATGCGCCATGATGCGTAATTCGATTTGCGAATAATCAGCGGAAATAATCACATGCTCAGGTGCTGCGACAAAGGCTTCGCGGATACGCCGGCCTTCTGCCGTGCGTACCGGAATATTTTGTAGATTCGGATCATTCGATGCCAGCCGACCAGTCACGGCAACGGCCTGCGCATAGTTGGTATGCACGCGACCTGTCTGCGCATTGACCATTTTCGGCAGTTTGTCGGTGTATGTCGATTTGAGTTTTGCGAGGCCTCGGTATTCCAGCAATACTTTGGGCAGCGGGTAATCTTCCGCAAGTTTTTGTAAAACTTCTTCATCCGTCGACGGCGCACCGGATGGTGTTTTTTTGACGACGGGCAAACCCAGTTTGCCAAAGAAAATCTCACCGAGCTGTTTGGGGGAATTCAGATTGAACGGTTGTTCTGCCAGTTCGTAGGCGTTTTGTTCCAGCTCCAGCAAGCGTTTGCCGATTTCATTTGACTGAGCATTGAGCAAGTCTTTATTGATCAGGACGCCGTTGCGTTCTATCTTTTGCAGGACGACCGAAGTCGGTAATTCTATGTCGTGATAGACGCGTTGCAAGCTGGCGTCTGTTTCGATTTCTGGCCACATCGCCAGATGCAATTGCAGTGTGATATCAGCATCTTCTGCGGCATAGTCTGTCGCCCGTTGCAGCTCGACCTGATCGAAACAGATTTGTGCCGCGCCTTTGCCGCAGACGTCTTCAAAGCTGATGGTTTTTTTGCCGAGATGGCGCAGCGCAAGGCTGTCCATGTTATGCGATTTATGCGACTCAAAGACGTAAGATTCGAGCAGGGTGTCATGGACGATGCCGCGCAAAGCGACGCCATGATTTGCAAAAATATGCGTATCGTATTTCAGGTTTTGCCCGACCTTGGCTTTGCTGTCATCTTCTAACCACGGCCTGAGTTTTTCCAGCACCGATGCGCGCGACAGTTGTGTCGGTGCATCTGCATATTGATGTGCAACAGGAATGTAGCAGGCATGACCTGCTTCGCAGCATAGAGAAATCCCGACCAGTTGCGCTGTCATCGGTTCGAGCGAGGTTGTTTCGGTATCGACAGCGGTCAGGCTGGCAGCATTGATGCGTGCGATCCAGGCATCAAGCTGGGCTTCGGTTAACACAGTTTCGTAATTGCTGATAACGGTTGCAGGTATTGCGCCGTCGTCATTGAATAAGCCCGCCTGTGCCGGCGTATTACCTGAACCAGTAGTGGTTTTTGCTGTTGAACTTAACGGCGTCGCACCTGCCGTTGCGTCACCGGATAATTCGCGTAGCCAGGTTTTAAAACCATAGCGTTTGTAGAACGCGAGCATCGCTTCTTTGCTTTCTTCTTTCGCGACCAGCGATTCATCGATAGAAATATGATGTGCTGATAAATCGCAATCCGTTTTGACGGTGATCAGCACGCGACCCTGCGGCAACCAGTCTAATGCAGCTCGCAGGTTATCGCCGACCACGCCTTTGATTTTGTCGGCATTGGCGATCACACCATCGAGACTATCGTATTCATTCAACCATTTGACCGCTGTTTTGGGGCCGCATTTGGTCACACCCGGAACGTTATCGACGGTATCGCCGATCAGCGTCAGATAATCGATGATACGCTCAGGTGGTACACCGAATTTTGCCAGTACGCCTGCTTCATCGAGTTTTTCATTGCTCATGGTGTTGATCAGGGTGACGTGGGGATTGACTAACTGAGCAAGATCTTTGTCACCGGTAGAAACGATGGTGTTCAGGCCGCGTGCTGTTGCTTCAACCGCGAGTGTACCAATCACGTCATCGGCTTCGACGCCTTCGACCATCAGGATGGGCCAGCCCATGGCTTTGACGGCTTCGTGTATCGGTTCTATCTGCAGACGTAAATCATCGGGCATGGCCGCGCGTTGCGCTTTGTATTCTGGATACAAGTCGTCGCGAAAAGTTTTGCCTTTTGCATCAAATACACATGCCATGTATGCTGCCGGATAATCACTGCGCAAACGGCGTAGCATGTTGATGATGCCGTAGATGGCGCCGGTTGGCTCTCCTTGCGGATTGCGCAGATCGGGCATGGCGTGAAAGGCTCGGTACAGATAACTTGAGCCATCAACTAATAACAGGGTATTTTGCATATGAACGGAAACGGAAACAGAAAAGATGTAACGAGGTTGCGCCAGATTATCGACAGAGATAAGGCAACCGCCTTAAAAGCGCGTGAATCGTGGCATATGTTCACGATTATGGCAGAGTTTATCGAGTCCACCGAGCGCCTTTCGACGATACGCCCGGCCGTGACTATTTTTGGTTCAGCCAGAACCAAACCGGAAGACAAATACTATCAGCTCTGTGTGGACCTTTCCCGGCGCTTGTCAGATCAGGGTTTTGCCGTCATTTCCGGCGGTGGTCCCGGCATTATGGAAGCTGCGAATAAAGGCGCATACGAAGGGGCTTCTCCATCGGTGGGACTGAATATCGAATTGCCGCACGAGCAGCGCACAAACCCTTGGCAAAACATCAGCCTCAGTTTTCGTCATTTTTTTGCCCGCAAAGTGGCGTTTGTTAAATATGCGGATGCGTATGTTGTGTTTCCCGGCGGCTTTGGCACGATGGATGAAGTCAGCGAAGTGTTGACGCTGATCCAAACCGGCAAGACGCGGCATATACCCGTGATTCTGGTGGGCACCAGTTTCTGGAGCGGCTTACTGGAATGGATCCGGGTACAGATGGCGGGCAATGGCATGATTGCGCCGTCGGATCTGAATCTGGTGCATCTGATTGATGAGCCCGCAAATATTGTCGATGCGATTTTTGCCTTCTACGAAGCACGCGATATCGAGCCTTCTGAAGACGAACGGCAACGCATGTTGTACTTGTAATCACAGGACAAGAAATGTCCGCCAATGATGATGCCAGACAAGAAAAAATGCAATGAAACAGAATAAAACGAATAAATCAAATAAGCCGTGTCAGAAGATATGGCCGATGAGCGCGCTGTTGCTGATGGCACCATGTCTGAATGCTGCCGCACAGAGTAATTGCGTTGAGTTGGCAAACGATGCAGAGAGACTCGCCTGTTACGATCAATTGCATAACAGGAATAAGAGTGTGGCGGGTGCAAATGCCGTTAATCTTGCACCTGCAATGACAGCGGAAACCGTCGTTTCACCTATTGCACCGGTTGCCGTTGTTGCAGAAGGTGAGGCGCCGCGCTCGTTTCTGAGCGAGCGGGTCGATGGATTGACCGAGCGCTGGGATCTTGATCCGTCGAATAAAAATCCACGGTTTTTACCGCGTTTGTATAAACCTGTGTACATCTTGCCAGCGACCTACAGTAGCCGGATCAACAAAGCGCCATTCTCGCCAACTCCGGGGCATCAGTCCGATGCGATGGGACTGAGCCCTGCCGAAGCAAAATTCCAGTTGAGTTTTAAGTCCAAGATTATTGACGGTTTATTTGGCGACCGCGCGACGATCTGGGGCGGCTATACGCAATCCTCACGCTGGCAGGTGTACAACGACGATTTGTCGCGACCATTCCGCGAAACGAATTATGAGCCTGAACTGATGGCGGTATTTTCCACACCGTTTGAAGTCATGGGCTGGCATGGACGCATGGCTTCGGTCAGTTTAAACCACCAGTCGAATGGCCGTTCCCTGCCTCTGTCACGCAGCTGGAATCGTGTGATTGGTGAAGTCGCCGCCGAGCGTGGCGATTGGAGCCTCAGTCTGCGTCCCTGGTGGCGCATCAAGGAAACGGCTGGTGCAGATGATAATCCAGGCATTGAAAATTATATTGGCCGGGGTGAGTTGTTATTGACCCGCAAAACCGGCGAACATATTTTTACTTTTCAGGGAAGGCATAGTTTGCGTTCTGGGAAAGAATCCCGTGGTTCCGTTCAGCTGGAATGGGCATTTCCGCTGGTTGCTGGTTTGCATGGATATGCTCAGATATTCAGTGGTTATGGCGAAAGTCTGATTGATTACAATTTCCGGCAAAACCGGTTTGGCCTCGGCATTTCTCTGGTCGAGTGGCGTTGATAAAAAAAAGCCCGTCGTTGATAACTGACGGGCTTTTTTGGAGATGAATGACGAAACTGCAGGCTCAGGCGACATTCAGCAGTATCAGACCGAGCAAGGCGGGCAATGCCTGGATGTAGAGAATTTTCTTGCTGGCGGTTGCCGCACCGTACAAACCGGCAAGCAGAACGCAAGCAAGAAAAAACACCTTCACATCATGTCCGGCGCTGCCGAGGCTGAGTCCCCAGAATAAGCCAGCGGCGAGAAATCCATTATACAAACCCTGATTTGCTGCCAGCACTTTGGTGGCAGCGGCGGATTCTTTGGTTTGCCTGAAGGCTTTCAGTCCAGCTGGTTTTTCCCATAAAAACATTTCCAGTATCAGAATGTAGACATGTAATAACGCAACCAGCCCAACGATGACGTTTCCGATTAAAGACATGCAGATGCTCCTTTTATATTATTAATTATGATGATCATAACGGATCTTGCATTTTTGAGCATCAGTCCAGCCAGTTAACGCGATTAAATTTGTTTTTAAACTCTTCCGGCATAGGAACGACTTTTCCCAACTGGTAATTAAAAAATACAAAACCTGATTTTGCCATTGCGACCTGCGCCTGATCTGCCGGGCGGCTGATGCGGAAAGTAATGTCGCCGCCGTATTTATTAAAATCCATCACGCCGACTTCAAACAGCAACTGGTCTCGCGCATGTCCCTCGGCTTTATAGGTTGTCGCCAAGTCTGTGACGATAATACCGATGCCATCCTGAGCCGTTTCCCGGATACCGAACTCAAACAAGAAACGGGCACGCGCTTCAGAAATCATCGAGATCATGGAATCGTTACCGAGATGGTTAGCACCATTGATATCAGTAACGCGAACGGTGAGCTGAGTGGAGTAGTAATACTGGTCTTCAGGGAAATGCAATTGCAGGCGAGCCATGGGAATTCTGGAAAAAGACATAAAGTCTGATTGTAGCTGTTTAGCCGTTCTGAGGCGATCTTGGACGGCTTCCTAAGTTGACTATCCAAGCCGCCAGCACGTTTTAACGCATGAAATCGGAACCTGCTGTGGTGATGTTAAGACATCGCACGCATTCATCATTCCGGATTCCGTGACCGTCAGCCAGGCGGCTGGCGGTTTGCCAAGGATAGTCAAACCCGCGTAAAATGGCGGTTTCGCGGGTGTAGTTCAATGGTAGAACGGCAGCTTCCCAAGCTTCATACGAGGGTTCGATTCCCTTCACCCGCTCCAGTAAATTCTTCCTTTGATTTCCCGTATGCCTGATTCCAAGCCTGCTGACAGCAGCAAACCGCTGTTTTATGACCCTACTGAGCGCCGCATCCGCAGCTTTGTGACCCGCGCCGGACGTTTGTCTGATGCGCAGGCGCGTGCGATTGAAACTCTGGGGCCGCGTTTTTGTATTCCGTATAAAAAAGAGCTACTTGATATTGACGCGGCTTTTGGCCGTCATGCGCCGACGGTATTTGAAATTGGTTTTGGCATGGGTGAAACCAGTGCCAAGATTTCTGCCAGCATGCCTGAGAAAAATTTCATCGGCGTTGAAGTACACACGCCGGGCGTTGGCAGTCTGCTGAAACTGACCGATGAGATGGGCTTGCAAAACCAGCGCATTATTCAGCATGATGCATTCGAAGTCTTAACCAATATGATTGCGCCAACGTCTTTGCATGGTGTGCACGTGTTCTTTCCTGATCCGTGGCACAAGGCGCGTCACAATAAGCGCCGCCTGATACAGGGACCATTGGTGCAATTATTGGCGTCACGATTGGCGTCTGGTGGTTATCTGCATTGTGCGACTGACTGGGAAGAATACGCCGTGCAGATGCTTGAGGTGTTGAGTGCCGAGCCTGCGCTGGAAAATACGGCAGACGGCTATGCGCCGCGTCCTGACTATCGTCCGGTGACCAAATTTGAAAACCGTGGTCTGCGTTTAGGGCATGGTGTGTGGGATCTGGTGTTCCGTAAAAAATAATATCAGCAGTAGCTTAAATAATGGCAGCCAGTTAATCTGAGCTGCCTTTTTTTATGCTGGCGTTTTACTGATAAAACGCACATGCAATTCACCGAGCAGCCCGAAACTGACGCTGATATCTTCATGCAACGGAACATCGGGGCTGCCGGCATAAGAGCCGGTAATAATGGCCTGACCTGCCCGCAAACCCTGACCACGGTTGCGCAGAAACTCCACCAGCCAATACAGCGGCGCACGCGGGTTACCTGCCGGATGCACACCGGAAAATTCTTGTGGCGTATGTCCGGCGCAACTGATCTTTATCAGCATCGTTTGTAAGTTTGCCGCATCGTCGGTATGAATGTCGGTGTGAATGTTTGTATGAATCACCGAGCCAAGATATAAGCCCTGATTAAACAATCCATCGGCAAGATGTTCGGCAAAAGTAGCAGCGTCGGGATCGCTGTAACGCGTGCCTATCAATTCCAGCGCCAGTCGTGTTTCCCGGATAGCCGCATCGATTTCGGCAACCGTATAAGACTCTGCGCGAGGCGGTAAATCACGCCCGAGAATAAAGGCCAGTTCCGGTTCTATGCGTGCGCATGGCTGATCGCTCCAGACCGGGCAGGTGTCAGCTTCTTGAAAAACGGTGTTGGCATAAATCGGTGCGAGTACGACCGTATTTGCACCCGGCATTCCGCATTTCCATGCGGCTATTTTGTCACCAGATTGCGCGCTGACTTCTGCTTGTATCGCCAGTGCCTGATCCAGATTTTGCGGGCGGCTGGACTCTGGTAATCGTTCGCCTTTGCTGCCATGACGCCTGCGTTGGAGCAGGATAGCTGCCGCTTCAGAAAAGCGCTGTTGTTGATCCGATTGAAAAGAGGGCATATCCAGATGCTCCATTGTCATGTCAGGTCGCGTGCAGTTCTGCAATCAATTGCAAAATTTCTGCGCCATAACTGTCGAGTTTTTTATCACCGACGCCCGAAATCGCACGCAGCGCGGTCAGTGTTTGCGGTGCGTTGCGGGCGATTTCGCGCAATGTGGCATCGGGGAATATCACATACGCAGGGACATTATGCGTACGCGCTGTTTCGACACGCCACCAGCGCAGCTTGTCGAACAAGGCCTGTTCTTCTGCACCGAGCTCGGCTTCCGCATAATCTTTCGCAGACTGGCGTTTATGTTTCACCGCTTTTTCTGCTTTTTTGTATTGCCGCAACTGAACTTTGGTTTCACCGCGTAAGACCGCGCGCGATGCTTCGGTCAGTTTCAGTGAGCTGTAATTTTCATAGTCAACGGCAATCAGGCCGAGTGCAATCAATTGGCGCAGAATCGCGCGCCATTCGGCTTCGCTTTTGTCTGATCCTATGCCATAGGTTGACAACTGTTCGTGACGCCACTGTTGCACGCGCTCGGTATCGATGCCGCGCAAGATATCGACAATATGACCAGCAGCAAAACGCTGATCGACGCGGTAAATGGTGGAGAGAATTTTTTGTGCAGCGATCGTGCCATCAAATGAAGTCGGCGGGCTGAGGCAGGTGTCGCAGTTGCCGCAGGGTTCGGATGCTTGTCCGAAATAATCAAGAATATGTACGCGACGGCAATTCAGGGTTTCGCACAGCGATAACATGGCATCGAGCTTGACGCCTTGCACGCGTTTATAGGTGTCGTTGGCTTCCGATTCATCGATCATACGGCGCTGCTGCACCACGTCTTGCAAGCCATACGCCATCCAGGCATTGGCGCTGGCACCATCGCGTCCGGCGCGTCCGGTTTCCTGATAATAACCTTCGACGCTTTTTGGCAGATCCAGATGAGCGACGAAACGCACATCCGGCTTATCTATCCCCATGCCAAACGCAATCGTCGCGCACATGACGATGCCGTCTTCGCGAAGAAAGCGTGCCTGATTGCGGCTGCGCTCCGTCATGTCCATACCGGCGTGATAGGGCAGGGAGGTGATGCCGTTTTCATTCAGAAATTCGGCAGTTTCTTCGACTTTTTTGCGCGACAGGCAATACACGATACCGGCGTCACCCGCATGCTGCGCCTGAATGAAATCCAGCAACTGCTTACGCCCGTTGCCTTTCTCTACGATCTGATAACGGATATTCGGGCGATCAAACGAAGACACAAATTGCAGCGCATTTTCCAGACGCAGACGATGGATGATTTCATCGCGGGTTTGCTGATCGGCGGTGGCCGTCAGTGCAATGCGCGGCACTTGCGGAAAGCGTTCGTGCAGTATCGACAGACGGATATATTCAGGACGGAAATCATGTCCCCATTGCGATACGCAATGCGCTTCGTCAATCGCGAACAAGGCGATATCGACGACTTCCAGCAATTCCAGGCAGCGTTGCGTCAGCAAACGTTCGGGCGCGATGTAGACCAGATCGAGCTCGCCTTCGCGCATCTTTTTTTCAACCGCAAGGATCTCGTCAAAACTCTGGGTGGAATTCAGAAATGCTGCGCGTACGCCGACTTCGGCCAGCGCATCGACCTGATCCTGCATCAGCGCGATCAGTGGTGACACAACAATGCCAACGCCGTGACGGATCAGTGCCGGAATCTGATAGCACAGCGATTTACCGCCGCCGGTCGGCATGAGTACCAGTGCATCGCCACCGTGCACGACATGTTCTACGATCTGGCCTTGTTGCGAACGGAAAGCGGGATAGCCAAAAACGGTTTGCAGCAGGTGCTGCGCCTGATCAACCGTATTGGCGGGATAACTTGCTGATGACACTGCTTAATCAACCCATTGAATCATGCCGGTATATGCGGTGATCAGAATCATGATGCCGAATGCGATGCGGTACCAGGCGAACACATTGAAATTGTGTGAGCTGATGTAGCGCAACAGCCAGCGTACGCAAAAGAACGCGGAAATAAACGCCGCCACGGTACCCAGACTGAACATCGGCAAATCTGCCATCGACAATTCGTTTCTGGCTTTGTAGAGCGAGTAAACCGTGGCGCCCAGCAGCGTTGGTATCGCCAGGAAAAAGGAGAATTCGGTTGCCGCTTTGCGTGACAGGCCGAACAGCATGCCGCCGATAATGGTGGCGCCGGAACGACTGGTGCCGGGGATCAGCGCAAACGCCTGCGCGACGCCGATCTTGAGCGCATCGAGTGGTGTCATGTCATCGACCGTCTGTATCCGCGCATGGCTGTCATCATGCGTGTCGGCACCTTTCTGATTGCGTTCTACCCACAAAATAATCAGGCCTCCGACGATGAAGGCGAGCGCTACTGGCACCGGTGCAAATAGCACGGCTTTGATGTGTTTGGAAAACAGCAGGCCCAGAATCGCGGCCGGAAAAAAGGCGATCAGCAAATTGAGCGTGAATTTGCGCGCTTTGGGGGCGCTGCCGAGGCCAGACAACACCGAGGCAATTTTGGCGCGGTATTCCCAGCACACGGCGAAAATAGCGCCAGCCTGAATCACGATTTCAAATACTTTTTGCGTCTCGCCGGTGAAATTCAACAGGCTGCCGGTCAGGATCAGATGACCGGTGGAAGAGATAGGCAGAAATTCCGTCAGGCCTTCGACGATGCCCATGATGATAATTTTAACGGCGAGCAGTAAATCCATAGCGTTATTCACTTGTGTAATCGATGTTGAATCGGGCGATGTGGAACCGGGCGGAAGCCGCAGTTTTAGCAGGCACGAAGCTTAACATGCCAGACGCGACTCAATTCCGGTTTTTGCCGCCCGTGACCCGGAAAATACGGCCAGAAATGCATACTCCCCCCCTGTTTTTCAATAATGCAGCTAATGTCAGCGTATTTGCTGGGCTGTTTTAGATACTGGGGGGAGTATGTTTTTGCCTGTGTAGCGCGGTCTGGGCAGGGTAAGCAATGCCGTGCATATATTGCTACGCGTGGTATCGGAATTTAATACTTAATTAAAAATTATTGTTGTTCTTGTGTGGTTTAAAGATACTTTACTCCTCCATCGTGATCGCCTTGTTGAGTGACGAGATGGAAAACGAATGCAGATGTCTGCACATCATTGCCAGCAGAGGAGATATCACCATGCAAAAATCCGGCATACAAACCAGCGCTTCCCTGAAGCAGCAAGCAAATTCGGAGACGTATTTTCAGGATTTTCCGGAAACCGCAGAAATTGCGGCGAAGGTGCCAACAAATATGGGGCCGTATCAATTTGTAGTGAAGCCGTCCCGGCCGACCAAAGGTGCAGTGATGGAAGTTGATCATCAGGGTGCACGGATTATCTCGGCGCATCTGCCAACGCCATTTGCGCGTGGGCAGATACTGAGTGCCAGCATGAACGTGCGTGGTAGTGAGTATTTATTTCTGGCGGCACGTTCAGTCTCTAAGCTGATTTCCAATAGCAAATGCTGGTTCGGAATTTTCCGTGCAGATGGCAAGAAAATCTATGCAACGGTACTCGAACAACAGGTCGATCTGGTGAAAGCGCACGACGATGGTGTGTCGCTTTTCTTTCTGAATGGCGACACTATGCGTATGCGCCTGATGTAATCAGAAATAAGCTGGCGCTGCGGCCACTTAATTTCTCGATATTCCATTTTTGGAATGACGCTATTCTTCGCTTTATTCTTCAAATGCATCGTCAATTGCTGACGGTGCATTTTCTTTTTCCGATACTAAATTGGAAGCACATTTCCGTCTATTTTTGACGACTAAATGTCAATCATTGTGTCTATGATTTGATTTAGCCGTCGTTTCCGCAAAGATAGAGTTTTTGCTCTGTTCTGTTTCGTCAATAAATCGCTTATTCTGAACTTAGTTGCACGTGTTGAGGTCAATGCGTGCGAAACAGAAAGCTACCGAATGTGAATACCCGGTAGTTGAAAGCATGATTAAAATGATATCCAGCAGAATTTTCCCCCGTCACCGTGCATTTTTACGTCCCTTCATTGCGATTGCGTTGGCATTACTGCTATGCGCATTGTATTGGACGCAGTTGCTGCGTTATCAGGCCTCTGAATTAGAGGACAATAAATATCAGACGCGTTTGCGAGCAGTGCAAATGTCGGCGGCGATGGTGACGCAGGTCAGCTCGTCGATCGCCAGTCTCGAATATCTGGCACACACGCTCGCAACGAAGTTCGTAACTGACCGTGCACCGGATTTTCCGCGTTCAGTTGAGACCGCGCTCAAGACTTTTCCGCGTGACAGCATCTTGCAAATTGCCGTCGCCGATGTCAGTGGAAATCTCGTTTATTCGAGTTTGTCCGACCCGCAGGGCGCAGCACCTAAAGTGTCGATTGCAGACCGTGAGCATTTCCTGGCGCATACACATGGTGGCCCTGCAAAATTATTTATCAGCCGTCCGATCATGGGGCGCGTTTCAGGCAAATGGTCGCTTCAGTTTTCTTACCCGGTGGAGCGTGCCGGTCAATTTGCCGGTGTGTTGGTGCTCTCCATCTCACCCGATTACATTTCCAATTATTTCCGTGAGGTGTTTTCCGGCGGCAGCGATGTCGCATTTGTCGTGCGCAACGATGGCAGCTACCTGGCGCGCTCGGTCATGCAGGATAAGGCGATGACGCAATGGGTCGCGCCGGAACGTGAATTTGTGCGTATGCCACAAAAAAACCAGGGGGAATATCATGTCAAGGCAAAGGTTGATGGTGTTGAGCGTTACTACGCCTGGAACCGCTTGAAAAACTATCCGCTCGTGGTCAGCGTCGGTCTCGATAGTGAGCGTGCACTGGAGAATTTACATGAGGCGATTTCTGACAGCCGCTGGAGAAATGCGCTGGGTACGCTTGTTATTCTGGCTGCCGTGTTGTGGATTGTTTCCTTATTCGAGCGCGTGCGTCGCAAACAGATGTTGCTGCAGGAGCATATGCAGCGTTTCGAGATGGCGCTGGAAGGCGGCGCATTCGGTGTCTGGGATTGGGATCTGAGTAACGACCACATGAACATCGATAGTCGCATTCATTTCATATTGGGCATTACTCCGGACGACCTTGAACAGAGTATTGAGGGTATCCGGCGTTTGATTCATCCGGATGACTGGCCAGCGGTGTATGCCGAATTGGAACAGGTACGCCACGGTAAAACCGATAACTTTGAGAACGAACATCGAATGCTGCGTAGCGATGGCGGATGGTGTTGGATCAGTGCGCGCGGCAGGGTGATTCTGCATGACGAAGATGGCCGGGCACGTAAGGTGTTTGGTATTTTTACCGATATTTCCGCGCGTCGTGAAGTCGAGGCTGCGCGCATAGAATTAGAGCAACGCCTGACCAAACTGGTGGCGCAAGTACCGGGCGTTGTTTATCAATATCGCCAACGCCCTGATGGTAGCGGCTATTTCCCGTATGCGAGTCCGCATATTGTGGATATTTACGATACGACGCCGGAAGAAGCGGCAAAGGATATTGCTTTTCTGCTTGAGCACGTTCATCCTCAGGATCAGCCGCAACTGCGCGCCAGTATTGACGAATCCGCCCGTGCGCTGACACCCTGGTTCAACGAATATCGCTTTGTCCGTGATAACGGTGAGATACGCTGGTTAGCCGGATGCTCTAATCCTGAGCGTGAAGCTGACGGCAATACCTTGTGGCACGGTTATATACAAGACGTGACCAAACAACATGCAGAGCATGAAGCCTTGCAACAAAGCGAAGAACGTTTACGCCTGACCGTATTGGCGGTGCAGGATGGTCTGTGGAACTGGGATCTTGGCAGCGGTCAGATCCAACTCGATGCGCGTTGTCATGAAATGCTGGGTTATCCGGCACACGATGACACTATTCAATTTGATGACTGGAGCCAGTGGCTGCATCCGCACGACAGAACGAGCGTGCTACAGCAATTACAGGCGCAAATAGAGCGCAGTGAGCCGTTTCATGTTGAAACCCGTCTGCTGACATCACAAGGTGATTGGTGTTGGGTAGAAATACGCGGCCAGATTACGCAGGAACTCAATGGCAAAGGACTACAGGTCATAGGAACGCAGACGGACATCAGTCAGCGCATGGCCGATACAACCTTGCGCCGTGCCTTGCTTGATAATGCGGCGGCGGCTTTGTTTGTGACTACCTCGCAGCGCATTATCCGTCTGGCAAATCAGCGTGCAATTGATACGTTTTCTGAAGATGGCTTAGCATTAACCGGCAGGAGTATTCGCATCATCCATCCTGACGACGATTCTTTTGATACCTTTGGCGGCTATTACAGAACGGTGCGGCAGGATGGCGGTATCAATATTGATTATCAACAGTTTATCGTTGGTGGTGAGTTGCGCTGGTTTGCGGTTCGTGGCAGTTTGCTGGATCCCGATAACCCTGAGGGTGATCTGATATGGACCATGGTCGATACCACCGAGCGCCGGCGGATAGAGGATGCGTTACGCAGTACCCGCGCGCACTTATTTGAAGTCATACAACATTTTCCGGGTGGCGTTCTGGCGCAAAATCAGAATGGTGACGTTGTTGTGGCGAACCGAGTGATCTGTGATCTTCTGGGGGTGCAGACGCCTCCTGTGGCGCTGACCGGGATCAACCGGGAAGCCTTTCGCAAAATGATTTCGCAAGACATTCTGGATACATTCCAAGAATCTGTCGAAGATGGCGAATACAGTTTGCCGGATGGCCGCACCATCAGAATTAATCTGATTCCGCTGAAAAACGGCGACGACAATATTGGTCGCCTGATGATCGTCAGTGACGTCACCGAGCGGCGACGCCATGAGCAGAATCTGGAGTATTTAGCGACTACTGATGCGCTCACGGGATTGGCGAATCGCCGCGCCTTCATGGCGCGTCTGCAGGCAGAGCTGACATTGATCGCGCAAGGCGGAAAAGGCGGCATGCTGATTATGCTCGACCTTGATCACTTCAAGCATGTGAATGACAGCTTTGGTCACGCTGCCGGCGACGCAGTGCTGGTTTACCTTGCCGGTCTTCTGCACGGCAATACCATGCGTAAAGACGATCTGGCCGGCCGTCTGGGGGGCGAGGAATTTGCTGTGCTGTTACCGAATACCAGCGCTGAAGACGGCATGATGGTCGCTGAACGTTTACGTATTGCTCTGGAAGACAGCAAGATCGATTCCGGTGAAGGCCATTGCATCAGAATCACTCTGAGCGGAGGTATCGCAGCGCTGAATGGCAGCCCCGAGAGCATTTTAGCGGAGGCCGATGCGGCGCTATATCGGGCTAAAAACGGTGGACGCAACCGCATCGTAAAGGCACAGAAATAAGAACAGTGCGGGATTCAGCGTTTGCATGATGTTCATCGCGGTGCGGTCGCTTTTTCCAGTTCATGCAACCATAACATTGCGTGTTCGCGATTTGTTCCGCACATGTCATGTGACGCCTGCAAGCCCGAACAGCAGGCAGGTCGCTCAGGCTTCCCAAAAATCAGACATCGCAGATCGTCTGCCAGCTGTATACATTTAACGCCTGCAGGCTTCCCTTCAGGCATGCCAGGTATCGGGCTGGAAATCGATGGTGCGATACAGCACGCACCGCAAGCATCACGACACTGCATGGATCGCATCCTTTTTTTGGGATAAGGCGGACTGGGCGGATATTGTTCTGTGGAATGCGTTAACAGCATTCTCTGAATTTGCGCGTGTTGGCTTACGACCGTGAATTCTTTTCATACTTGCTTAGACATCCAATGATTAATGAGCCAGGGTGCGATGGCGTTGCGCTTGGTAGAACGGCTAATACCTGCATGCAGGTGATGCCGTCAATTCATCATTTTAAGTGCAGATTTTGGCATTTTGTCGCATTTGCCTGGTTTTGCCGCTGTCTTTCTAGCATGATGCGCAGGATGTTTCATCCGAATATAGTCTTGAATGAGTCGTCTTTAAAATCAAAGAGTTAAGCATTCGTCTTTGCTTAGGCGTGCTATGTTACAACTTGAACAGAAATAGCCTTCTTCTGATTTTGCGCTGCTTACGACAATATATTCTTGAATCAATTAGTGTTAATTTGTGCTTAAAATTGACCTATTTTTCTGGATAATTTGTTTCTAAATTTAGGGTCTCAAACTAAATTGCGTATTCTCATCTATTTCCGCCGGCTGTTCTCGCTTAAACCATGTCACTCGTTCCAGCCCAATGCCGTCCAGTGGCCGGATAGCTTGAAGCTAGGCTAGTGTTCGTGGAGTTGTCGGCATCGCCGTTCGAAGTTGTGAGATTTCACGTATTTTTCAGCTAAGCAAGATGCTATCTTGCACAGACATAGTCCGAGTTCGGCCAAGAACGGACATTCAACGCTGGTGAAAAAACCTGTTCATGTCAATGAACAGGTTTTTTATTTTGTCACTTACATTCTCTCAGTAAAGAACTGTATGCCGGTGCGTTTGACTAGTTCTTCATAGGTGATCGATTTTCCTGCTTTTGTGTTGTCGATGTTTTCGACCCAGTAAGCCCATCTCTTGTTTTCTGAAGGGTCGTAGACCAGTTTGAAAAGATATTTGGGTAGCCGCATAACCGACCTGACGCTAGGTTGAATGAGGACTGTAGGGTGTTTCAAGTATTTCGCATACTCTCATTTTTACACATCAATCTACTGATAATTAATAAAATTATACCAACCATCAATTTAGCATGTTATCCACAGTCCAGCCCGCTGCTCAATGTATCGAGCAACCATGCACAGGATCTACTCGACTTCAAGGATTACCTCTTTGAGGTGGTAGAGCATCAATTGGGGCATCGATTGGCGTTACTGGTTTCACACTACGTGTATTGCTCCCGGAACGACCTTTTGGGAGGGCATTTTATCGCTTGATGCGGCTCTCCCAAAGCTAAAAGTTAGACTATCGAAGCTGTAGACGACGTTCAACCTGAGAAGTCTGATACTTGTCTCTGCTAGTGCAATCAGCGTGGAAAATAGAAGGCAATAAGCAAAGCAAAAACGCCGTATAAAGCACTAACAGCGATCAGCACACGACTATCGACTGCGCCACGCCTAAAAAGCTGCCACAGAAATACAATTGCTAAGGTGGTCAATACGCCTGCAGCCACCAGGGGGCCATCGAAGAGCCATGGAGTAAAAAAGATGCCTAAAGCGCTGGGGATGGTCGCTTGAATCATCATGGCTCCGGAAATATTAGCTAGCGCTAAGCGCTCTTTGCCTTGCCGTATCCAGATAAGTGCATTCATCATCTCTGGCAACTCAGTTGCCACTGGGCTCAGCAATAATGCCACCAGGTGCGGTGGCCACTGTAAGTTTGTACCGATACTCTCAAGCTGCCCAACAAAAACATGGGATGCTGCACTAATCACGATCAAAGCAAGCGTTACCTGCAAGCCAGCCCATTTCAGGGAAGGTTCTAATTCGGACGGGCGGATTTTAAGGAGCTCGATCTCCTCCTCTTCAGGTGCGGTATCGCTCTCTTGAATTTCGCGCCATACGTAGATTGCATAGGCTGCCAAGAAAAGTATGCCCAACCAAGGCTTGATCGCAAAAGCGACTAAACCGAGTCCAACTTTCACCACAAACACCGCAAGAAATGCAACTTGATCCCGGCTTAAACGAACATGGTCGGCGTGAATATGATGCGTATCCCGTTCGAGTCGCCGACGATGAAAAAGTAAGGCCAAACCAACGACGGCATAGCCCAGTGTGGCGAGAACAAGAGGGCCTCCCATGGCTGCACCAACGCCAATATCCTTTTGGTCTGGTGTGGTACCAAACACAACGGACATAAAGGTTACCGCACTTTCAGGCAATGCCGTACCAAAAGCGGCGAGCACAGAACCAACGGCAGTTGCACCGAGATTCAAACGACGACCGAACCATTCGATACCGTTGACGAAGTATTCGCAGGCTAAATAGATGGCACCTGCAGATGAAAAAAATAGGATAAGTGTCAGGAACATGAAGTTATTGTGCCGGGCAAGTAAGATTCCAATGGCGCGCAAATGCGACTTGCCCGGCTGGCAAAACGCATGCGGCCAAAGGTCTCGCCTAGCTCTCCTAATACAGAGGCTGAGCACGCCATGAGACATGAGGTCTCAAGTTTGTTGACGTGATCTCTTTAGCGGGGCTGCTAAAGATGGCTACTCCCCAATGACAATAGCCCGCATTTTACTGTTTTTTTTAAATATTGATATGGTTCATTGCCACTAAAATGCTTCTCGCCGAAGTCACAAGCCATTTATGGGATGCTATATGCTGGGAATCTCTTGGTTATTCAGGTAGCTGAGAATCATTATTTAAAAAGACAAATTAAATTGCCTGAATGTGGTTTTATTGCTTGACACACTTTTGAAGTAAAAACTAAAATTCTGCATCGAAAAAATATGGAGCTTTGATCTTGGACAGTTGCAGTTGTCGCTTGCTAAATTTGGGTAACACCCCAGCCAACATCGCTTAAGCTTCGCAGTCATTTCTCTGCTACAGCTAAGAGTTAGCTGTAGTGTCAACGACTTCACGTCGTCATCCCCACTTACCGTTTGCCGCATTGCGCGTTTGCGTGACTATCTATTTTTGCACTTGCAACTAATAGGCTATTCAAACACATTCGCCGTAACTAAGTAGTTTTTTTCTACTTGGACAAGAGACACTTTTTGCTTTTTGAACTTACCTCGTTCTGGATCACTAAACATTTCATACAAAGTGAACTCCAGATTTGAAGGTCATTGAAAATGAGAGAAGTTCGATATCACACCGAACTTCTCATTTGTACGAGTTTCTTTTTCAAGTGAGTATAAAAATGAAAAAATTAGAAATTACACGTTTCACATCCTCAAGCCGTACGTTGGACAGAGTCGTTAACTGGACATTTGGTTGGTCGAGCAAGCAAGTAGATGCGACAATTAAAAGCAATCATCGATTTTCAAACCGCAGCGTAAGAAGCGGTAGTGGGATCTACGGTATGTTGGTCTCAAAATCACATTCAAGCCGTTAATCATCAATATAAATTTGTATTGCATTTCATTTTCTGAAGTGCATTTAAACAGTATTCAATCAATGGAGTTTTTCGTGGGCATAAGCTCAGATTGTTATAGTTGTCGATTATTAATTTTGACTCTGCCGTAGCACGACCTGCCAAGAATTCTCTTGCCGTCGTCTTGCTACATGCAGATGGCGGTATCCAAACAGTGGAAATTATTTTCTCACTACCGACCTCCAAACTAATTCGTCGAGACCATATAGCACATTGTTATTTGTTTCGATATTGATCTAGATTTTCATCATTGGGGTTATTCGTCAATGATGAGCACCGTCTGCGTGCGCGCAAACATCGATCAATTGACAATTGAACTTAAGCCGACAAAAACGCTTTTTAATTCGTTCATTTTTGCGGAGTTTTGTTATGTTTCAAATCACTAAAATAAAGATTGCAGTGTGCTCAGTCTTCGTCACTTTTTCGGGCATTACCATGACTGCGTGCGCAGCAGATATTGCACCTGAAAATAATGCGATTCTCACTACGCCATCTTTTCTGTTAGATGAATGGAGTACCCATTGGCAAATGACCTATGTAAATCAATGGCATCCTGATTTTACTGCACCATACAGCGGTACAAACAGCATGGATCCGTCTGCTCGAAATACAAATACCACTGACATAACCTTGTTTCTCGGTCGCTGTTTAGGGAAAAATACTGAGCTGTGGTTAAACCCAGAGATAGATCAAGGTTTTGGTTTAAGCAACACGGTGGGAATGGCTGGGTTTCCGAACGGAGAGGGCTACAAAATTGGCGAGAATCGTCCCTATCTTCGCCTACCACGCGCATTTGTACGTCACGTCATTTCATTGAGTGGTGATGAACAAAAAGTCGAAGAAAGTACCAACCAATTGGCGTCGACGCAAAGTACAAATAATATAGTCATAACTGTTGGTAAATTCTCGGTCGTTGATATTTTTGATAATAATAGTTACGCGCATGATCCACGATCTGACTTTTTAAACTGGTCAATTATCGACTCGGGCACATTTGACTATGCGGCGGATTCCTGGGGTTTTACGAACGGTGCGACGATTGAATGGAATCAAGATAAGTGGAGTCTGCGTGGTGGCGCATTCCAAATGTCTGAAGTTCCAAATCAAAAGGTGGTGGGATTTCATTTTCATCAGCATAGTTTCGTGGCTGAACTCGAACACCGCCATGAGTGGGATGGGCACCCAGGAAAAATCAAACTATTAGCATTTGTTAACGTTGGTAGGATGGGGGATTACCGTGATGCAGTTCGACTTGGACAACTGACTAATGCCACGCCTGATACTTCCCTTGTTCGCCATGACAGCTCTAACCCGGGTATCACACTAAATTTTGAACAAGAACTGACGAACGATTTAGGTGTATTTGCTCGCATGGGTGTCAACAGTGGAAAAAAAGAAGCCTATGAATTTACTGACATCAATCGTTCGATTTCGGGTGGTTTTTCATTGCAAGGAACTAGCTGGGGAAGAGCAAGCGACAAGATTGGTATTGCTGCAGCAGTAAATGCCTTATCAGCAGAAGCAAAAGCCTACTTTACCGCAGGTGGCATTGGTATTTTAGTCGGAGATGGACAATTAAATTATGGCAAGGAAAAGATTGTCGAAGCCTTCTATTCAACATCTTTGACCAAAAATTTAAAGCTCACTCTTGATTATCAACACGTCACAAACCCGGCGTATAACCGTGATCGTGGTCCATTTTCGATTTATGGAGTTCGCTTGCATGCAGAGTTATAAATAAGGTTGAAATTATGAGAACAAATCTGAAAATGGTCGCGCAAACTAAAAGCGCCGTTCTCGATGACCAACATGACGGCTTTTTCAATACAATTTTGCATGAAGATATCGCGCCACGAAAATCAATCAGTGCATGCAGGTTGCTGAATTGGCGACACATCAACAACTCAGGCTACAACGTTGACCGAGGGTCTGCCAATATCGCCTAAGTGGGACTGCATACGGAATTTTGAAAACACTATGGACTGTCCGTCTCGACTGCCACCACCTTGATTATTTCAGGATGGTGGCGATAAGGAATACAAAATGAACTTCACCATCCTCAAAGAAATCTTCGCAGGCTTCCTTCGCACCCGCCATATTGCTCGGCATTTTCGGCGCTTCGCTCTACTGGATGCTCTGAACCAAACTGGCGCGAGCCGCGAGGTGCCTGCCACACTTGCGCAAACGCTCGTAGCCGCAGCTAAGAGCGATACCGAGGCCCTTTTCAAGACACTTGATAGCCACGCCGACGGTCTCACTGAAGGACAGGCTGAAGCTGTCCGTGAGCGTGTCGGCTTAAACGAAGTCGAACACGAAAAGCCTTTGCCTTGGTGGATGCACCTATGGCACTGCTATAAAAACCCGTTCAACCTGCTGCTTACATTGCTGGTCGTCGTTTCCTATGCGACCGACGACATGAAAGCCGCTCTCGTGATTGGCACGATGGTGGTGCTCTCAACATTTTTGCGTTTTTGGCAAGAGTCTAGATCCAACAAGGCAGCTGACGAGCTCAAGGCAATGGTGAGCAATACGGCAACTGTAATACGACGCGACCCCTCGGAAGACGCTGCGGAAGAGGCCAGAAAGTATTTCGATGTTGCATTACACCCCAAAGCGGCGCATCGCATTGAGGTGCCCATCAAGCAACTCGTACCCGGCGATTTGGTTGCGTTATCTGCAGGCGATATGATTCCGGCGGACTGCCGCTTGCTCACGGCCAAAGACCTGTTCATCGCGCAATCCGCTATGACAGGTGAGTCTATGCCAGTAGAGAAATTCACGTTCCTGTCGGACACAAACGCAGTCAGTCCGCTGGAGTTAGACAACATCGTTTTTATGGGCACTAACGTGGTTTCCGGCGCAGCAACGGCCATCGTGATTTCGACCGGCAACAGCACCTACTTCGGTGCGCTGGCCGTCCGGGTAACTGCCACAGACCGCGCGCCAACGGCGTTTCAGTCGGGTGTCAACAAGATCAGTTGGCTCTTGATCCGGTTCATGTTCGTCATGGCTCCATTGGTACTGTTCATCAACGGATTTACCAAAGGGGACTGGATGGAGGCGCTGCTGTTTGCTCTCTCCATCGCCGTTGGCTTGACGCCCGAAATGCTGCCGATGATTGTCACTTCGACCCTCGCTAAGGGGGCGGTAATTTTGTCGCGCAAGAAGGTCATCGTCAAGCGGTTGGACGCGATTCAGAACTTTGGTGCCATGGACGTACTCTGTACTGACAAAACCGGCACGCTGACGCAGGACAAGATTTTACTATCGCGCCACATTGATGCTTGGGGACTGGATTCCGACGAAGTGTTGGAGATGGCTTACCTCAACAGCTACTACCAGACGGGTTTGAAAAATCTGCTTGACGTGGCCGTATTAGAACATGTTGAGGTGCACAGCGTATTGGAAGTTGCCACAGCCTTCCGTAAGGTGGACGAAATTCCATTCGACTTCACACGCCGTCGGATGTCGGTGGTGGTCGCGGAACATGATGAGCATCACTTATTGATTACCAAAGGAGCCGTAGAAGAAATTCTGTCTGTCTGCACCCAGGTCCGTCATGGCGAGGCAGTGGAATCCCTCACACCGGAACTGCTGAACCGCATCCGTCAAATTACTGCAAACCTTAATGAAGAAGGTTTGCGTGTGGTTGGCGTTGCTGCTAAGGAGTTGCCACCGACCAAGGACACCTATGGTCTTGCAGATGAAGGCGAGTTGACTTTGATCGGATACGTTGCATTCCTTGATCCACCTAAGGACAGCGCGGCTCCGGCGCTAAAAGCTTTGGCCGAGCACGGTGTGACTGTTAAGGTGCTTACCGGAGACAACGAATTGGTCACGGAAAAAGTGTGCCGCGAGGTAGGCATCAAAGTTAAACCAGAAACTATTCTGATGGGTTCCGATATCGAGCGCATGGATGATAGCAAGTTGGCAATGGCTGTGGAGAAAACCAATGTCTTTGCCAAGCTCACGCCCGCCAACAAAGAGCGCATTGTGCGGATGCTTAAGAGCAACGGCCATGTAGTTGGTTTCATGGGAGATGGCATTAATGATGCGCCAGCCCTGCGTGCTGCCGATATCGGCATCTCGGTCGATACGGCGGTCGACATTGCAAAGGAGGCGGCTGACATCATTTTGCTGGAAAAGAGTTTAATGATCCTGGAAGAAGGTGTGTTGGAAGGTCGGCGTACCTTCTCCAACATGCTTAAGTACATCAAGATGACTGCCAGTTCCAACTTCGGCAATGTGTTCTCGGTGCTGGTGGCCAGCGCCTTCATTCCGTTCTTGCCGATGCTGCCGATGCACCTTTTGGTGCAAAACCTGTTGTACGATATTTCTCAGATCGCTATCCCTTTCGACAACGTGGACGAGGAACTGCTGAAGAAGCCTCAAGGCTGGCAACCTGTTGATGTAGGCCGTTTCATGGTGTTTTTCGGTCCAATCAGTTCTGTTTTTGACATTACCACTTTCTTGATGATGTGGTTCGTATTCGGGGCCAACACGCCGGAAAAGCAGACTCTGTTTCAGTCAGGCTGGTTCATCGTTGGCCTGCTAACGCAAACCTTGATCGTGCACATGATCCGTACGTCCAAGCTACCGTTCATCCAAAGTCATGCGTCGACCCCGCTCATGGTAACTACGGGAATCATCATGGCCGTCGGGATTTTTCTGCCGATGGGGCCGCTAGCGAACTACTTCAAGCTGCAAGCGTTGCCGCCGCTGTACTTCGTTTTTCTACCCGTGATCCTTCTGGCCTACATTGGTCTGACTCAGGCCGTGAAGGGATTCTACACACGCCGTTATGGCTGGCAATGAGGGTAAGAACATGCTTGCAATTCAAAACATCAACCTTATTTCCTTGCTCGATACGCTGGTGAGCTTGATGACCGCCTTTGTTCTAGGCGGGCTCATAGGTTTCGAGCGGCAATACCGGCAGCGTACCGCAGGCCTGCGTACCAACGTGTTGGTGGCGGTGGGGGCGGCAGTGTTTGTTGATATGGCCAACCGGTTGGGTGGTCACGAAGGGGCCGTTCACGTGGTGGCCTACGTTGTCTCAGGCATCGGCTTCTTGGGGGCTGGCGTCATCATGCGCGAGGAAGGCAATGTGCGCGGCATAAACACGGCCGCGACACTGTGGGGCTCGGCTGCCGTCGGCGCCGCCGCCGGAGCTGATTTGATTCTCGAAGCAGTAATGGGAACGTTGTTTGTGCTGGCTGCGAACACACTCCTGCGTCCCATCGTTAACTCGATCAACCGTCAGCCACTCGACATAATCTCGGTTGAAGTCACCAATACGGTCTACGTCATTGCTAACCGCGAGAGCCAGAAAGACGTGTTGGCGATATTGGAAGGCGAACTGGAACGCTGCAGCTACCCGATTCGGAACCTCGATATTCATGCTTTTGGAGAGGATGATGTTGAGATTGAGGCGACGCTTGCAGCTACCTCCGTCGAAGGCGTCGAGCTGGACGCATTGGTGCAGCGCCTCGCTGTGTCGCCCACGGTCAGACAGGCATTTTGGAGTCCGAGTACGACAGAGTAGGACTTAAAAATGTTTGCTTATTACCCTATGTACCCAACTCGGGGAAGATAATCGCTACCTAATTTTCGGAAAGCCGGAGCAACCAGCCGTGTGCTCGTCATTACAGCCTGAACCAATGACGTGCGGGGAAAGTCGCGAGCAGGCAATACACTGGCTTACGCTGATGGATGAAATTACTGCTCCCGCAAAATCTCTGCCAGAAGAACAAGCTTGATCCAGAGCCACCGAGGGTTGAACCTCACAGCTTCACCACCCTTTGCCCTGTCTCAAACGTTTCCTCACAGTCGAGCACTATCCCCTGACTGCTGTTGTTAGTTATTCTTGGCGCCCACTACTCTACTCAATGTTCACTGCGGTAAAAGCAGCAAGAAAGTCTCCATGCTGTCGCGCGCATCTTAATAGCTTTTCACTGCCGTAAACGTTGCAATTAATAACTCGCCCACTTTGAACCAACGTTTGCAATATCTGTGAACTGATTTGAATTCCGCATTGTGTATGCCAGCTCGATTAGGTTATTTGTCAGATTGCATTTCATTATAAAAATTGTACGCATTCGTTTTAAATCTTCAAGCACATGGATTAATACTAGCTTAAAAACACAACATCAATTTATAATAACAATCATTCTCATTTGTATTTAAGTTAAATTATCAAGACAAACTTATGGATTTAACGATGCTATTCATTAAAAAGACTGTTGCAGCATTCTTTTCCTCCCGCGAAATCCATTGCATCTCCCTCGCAGCTCTTGCCCTGAGCTTAGCCGCCTGTGGTGGTACTGATAGTCCAGTAAGTAATGGCACGTCTGTTGCGAAGGGGGCCGGCATGAGTGCTGCGGCGCAGATAGGAGAGAAAATCTTCAAAGATGTGAGCCTGTCAGCTTCCGGCAAGATGTCGTGTGCAACTTGCCATGACGCTGATAATGCACATGCGCCTAAGAATGATCTGGCGGTGCAACTCGGTGGGCCGAACCTGGATGTGCCGGGTACGCGGGCGGTGCCGTCGTTACGTTATCTGGAGTTGAACCCGGCCTTCTTTTTTGCGGCGGATGGTACGCCCACTGGCGGTTTTACCCGCGATGGCAAAGCCAATACCCTGGCGCAGCAGGCAGAGACGCCTTTCCTGGCGGCGCATGAGATGGCCAATAAAGACCGTGCAGATGTGGTCGCCAAGTTGCAAAGAGCCAGCTATGTAAATGAGTTCAAGACGGCCTTTGGTGTAACCGTGTTTGACAATGCCGATACGGCGTTTGAACGTATCCTGTTCTCGTTGCAGCAGTATCAGAAAGAAGATAGCGACTTTCATCCTTATGATTCGAAGTATGACCAGTTTCTTGCTGGCCGTGCCAAGCTCAGTGATGCCGAGTTGCGTGGGCTTGCGCTGTTCAATAATCCTATCAAGGGCAATTGCGCGTCTTGCCATCTGAGTGCCAAGGGTGCAGATGGTGCTTCGCCTTTGTTCACTGACTTTACTTACGATAACCTCGGCGTGCCGCGCAATATGGATATACCGGCCAATGCTGATCCTGCTTTCTTCGATCTTGGCCTGTGCGGTCCTGACCGTAAGGATCTGGTGACACGTAGTGCGCTGTGCGGCGCTTTCAAGGTGCCTACGCTGCGCAATGTGGCAACGCGTAAAGTGTTTTTCCACAACGGCAAATTCAAGAGCCTGCGCGATGCGGTGAATTTTTATGTGCGCCGCGATACCAATCCTGAAGAGTGGTTCCCTTATGGAGCTGATGGCAATGCCCTCAAGTTCAATGACTTGCCTGCGTTGTATATCGCCAATGTGAATACGACAGAAGTGCCTTACAACCGCCAGCGTGGCATGGCTGCTGCCCTGACTTCTGATGAAGTGGATGATGTCGTCAAGTTCCTTGGCACATTAAACGATGGTTACAAGCCTTGATACACGGTCTCTTCATCACATAACAAATTTAAAGAATTTAAAAAACTGGAAATTCATCATGAAAAAAAACATCTTTATCAAAGCTGCCAAAGTCACCACAGCAGCCCTGATCACTGGTCTGTTCGCGGCCCCTGTACATGCAGGTGAGGCTGAACTGCTGCAAAAAATAGAAAAACTCGCCGCCGAGCTCGAAGCTATCAAGTCTGAGCTGGCCGCAACGCGCAAGAAGACAGAAGTAGTAGAGCAAAAGCAGGAAGTGATGATCAGCAATGCGGCCAAGGCTCAATCACCTGGCGCGATTGCGCCGCTGGCATCCGCCGCATCTATACCAGGCACAGACAGCGTCAGAGTATTGCCACAGACGGCACAAACCGTCATCAGCAGCTATGGTGAAATCAATTACACCCGCCCACGTGAGGCCAGCAACCAGGCGCAGACGGATGTGGGTCGCGCGGTCATTGGCATTACTCACCGCTTCAATGAAAAAACCAAGATGGTGGCTGAATTCGAGTGGGAACACGCGATTGCCTCTAAGGGTGATAACGGTGAAGCCGCAGTCGAGCAACTGTATGTAGAACATGAAATCAAACCTGGCCTGTCTGGCAAGGCGGGTCTGTTCCTGATCCCTGCGGGCTTTTTGAATACCAGCCATGAGCCAACGGCTTACTATGGCGTGCACCGTAATTTTGTAGAAACCGCGATCATCCCTTCCACCTGGCGTGAAGTGGGCCTGGGTTTGTCCGGCTCGCATGACAATGGTCTGAGCTGGGATCTGGGTCTGACCACAGGCTTTAACCTCACCAAGTGGGATGCCAGCTCTGGCGATGGTCGCGAATCACCTCTGGGTGCAATTCACCAAGAAGGCCAGTTTGCCAAATCGCGTGACCTGAGTGTGCATGGTGCAGTCAACTGGCGCGGCGTGCCTGGCTTGCTGCTCGGTGGCTCGGTATTCACAGGCAAGATAGGTCATGCAACAACAGACTTTGCTGCCAACGATGCCAGACTCACTCTGTGGGATTTGCATGCCCGCTATAACCCCGGCAAGCTGGACCTGACAGCACTGTATGCACGCGGCACCATCAGCAATACGGGTGATCTGAACCTGACCTTTGTTGGCCAGCCTAATCCCGTACCATCTGCGTTTGCTGGCTGGTATCTGCAGGGTGCTTACCAGTTGTGGAAGAATGAAGACTACAGCCTGACACCTTTCCTGCGTTATGAGCAGTTTAATACCGCCAAGTCGTATGCCTTTGTGCCGCTGGGCCTGGGTGTGGCAGCCAGCCCGGATGAAAAAGTGACGACCTTCGGTGCCAGCTTCAAGATAGGCGAAGGTGTGGTATTGAAAGCTGATTACCAGAAGTTCAAACAAGACAGCAGCCGTGACCGCTTTAACCTTGGCGCTGGTTATTCGTTCTAAGATGTACTCTGCAATGTGCATTATCATGTGCTCATTGATGAACTCTTGAAGATATATTGATGAACCGGCTTGTTCCCTTATCCCTGCTTGCTGTCGCCGATGTAGCTGGTATCAGCGGCAGTGCCTTTGCCACGCAATACCTGACGGTGGAGCAGGCGCAGGCGGCGATCTTTCCCGAGGCCAGCAGCTTCAAGCCTGTGCCGCTGCAACTCGATGCGGCACAGATGAAGCAGGTAGAAAAACTCTCTGGCCTGCCAGCCCGCTCAGTGAGCTGGCGTGCTGTTGCTGCTTACAAGGACGACAAGCTGCTCGGCCATGTCGTCTTTGACGATGTCATCGGCAAGTTTGAGCTGATCTCGTATGCAGTCGGCTTGCAGACAGACGCCAGCGTGCGTCAGGTAGAGATACTGGCTTACCGCGAAAGCCATGGCTTTGAGATACGCAATGCCAACTGGCGCAAGCAGTTTGTCGGCAAGACTGCGGCCAGCGGCCTGGCAATAGGCGAGGGTATTGCCAACATCAGTGGTGCGACATTGTCTTGCGTGCATGTCACCGATGGCGTGCGGCGCATCGCCGCGATTGCCCAGGTCGCTCTCAAAAAATGAAACGCCGCGCCCAGCCAGCCCTGGGGACTTTTGTGGAGATAAGTATCGGTGACGCGGTAGATGATATGCAGTTACAGGCCGCCTTTCAGGAAGGCTTTGCTGCCATTCATGCCATTCACAATCTCATGAGCTTTCATGCGCCTGACAGTGACATCAGCCGCTATAACCGCGCTACTGTTGGCAGCCTGCTCGACATTCACCCGCACACTGCCGCCGTATTGGCTGCTGCCAGGGATGTGCATCTGCACTCTGATGGCCTGTTTGATGTGCGCGTCGCCAGGCAACTGGTGGCCTGGGATTATCTGCCGGCACCTGCCAAACTCATTGCTGGTGAAGTAAACAAACCAGGTGAGATGTATAGCTTGCCGACTGCCACGCAAGTCCGCAAGCATGCAGACGACTGGCTGGATCTTGGCGGCATTGCCAAGGGCTATGCGGTTGATTGCGCTATCGCAGCCCTGCAGTCATGTGGAGTACAGCATGCCTGCGTCAATGCTGGCGGTGATTTGCGTGTGCTCGGACAGAGCCAGACTGTGTTGATACGCGATCCAAAGCAGCCGCAAAACATGATAGGGCAAGTGCTATTGGCAGAACGTGCACTGGCAACATCAGCCAGCTATTTCTCTTGTAAGGACATGGCAGGTAAAAAGCGTAGTGCGCTGCTGCACCCATCAACGGAGCAAGCGATCGTTGACCAGCACAGCTATACTGTCATTGCTCTTGCTTGTCTTTGGGCTGACGCCCTGACCAAGGTAGTTGCTGTCAGTGGCAATGTGCAACATCCATGCTTGCGTCGGTATGATGCTGAAGCTTTTATCATTTGACCCTGTCTCATATCCTGATCGCCCCTTCTTGTTTATCAATTATGCACACTCATAAACATAGCCTGCATCATCGCCCTCTAGCACTTGCTACGGCTCAACAATTTAAATTGGAAGCTTGGCACAAATATATGTTGTATGGTTTGGTCGCGACCTTGTTTATCAGTGGCGTAACCTGGTTGCTGGCTCGTTATTTCCTACGGACGATGGGAGAGTTTGGCGAGAATATAAACCCGCTGGAACACTGGTCCATGCAAGCTCATGGTGGGCTTATTATTCCACTGAGTTTTCTAGTAGGGGGGTTGCTATTCCAGCACATACGTCGTGCTCATCGTGCACAACGCAACCGGAATACTGGCTGGAGCATGATACTGATTTTGCTGTGGCTGGCGTTGACTGGTTATGCTCTTTATTACTTTTCCAGCGAAGATTTACGTCCTTATTGGTCAACTGCACACTGGACAATTGGTTTAACGCTACCTTTGATGTTGGGCTTTCATATCATCAGCGGCCGCAAGCTGAGTCAGGTTGGAAATCAATAAAATTTAGTACGGAAAACATCACCGACGTCTCCCCGTATTCAGTAGCAACCGGCTTTAGAGTCCGCGTTCACTCGGTTGGGTATTTTCGACAATTGAAAGTCCAAACGCGCAATAGCCTTTTGGTACATAAAAATAGGAAGCATTGAAATAATAAAAGGGGAATTTTATTCCCCTTTTATCGTCCATCTGACTGCTCTGACTGCTCTGACTGCTCTGACTGCTCTGACTGATCAGCAAAGCATCATTTCATTCTGGTGGCATCATCAAATTTTCGAAGCATCATTATTGCGTTTATTGACATCTTCTTTACGCTCTTTGCGGTCTTGTTTCAGTTCTTTTTTATCTTTGTTCAGGTCATGCTTTTCATGATTGATTTCGCGTTGTTCATGCTCACGTTTTTTCTCTAATTTCTCCGCGCCAGCAACGTTGCCATTTTTTACATCACGATCTTCTGCACGTTGATCAGTATTCCGTTCTTTACGGTCTTGAGCGATTTCTTTTTTGTCGTGATTGATATCGCGTTTATCTTTACCGATTTCACGACTCTCATGGCGAATTGCTTTGTTATCTTGTTTCACCTGATCTGTTGGTGAAGTACCAGGTGTTTGTGCAAAAGCAGAAATAGAGAAGGCAGTTGCCAATACGGCGAGGATGATTTTAGATTTCATGGTGATGGCTCCTGAAAGTGATTACTGGGCTTAAGCATCGTTAGCGTATTTGCTGAATTGCGATGTCTTGAGCAATTAACGGGTTTAAGTCACAGTGGATGACAACATTATCGACCTAGTTGTAACGATATGTATTCCAGCAATAAAATATCTTCCTGTTTATAGTTCAGCATGCAAGCGAACTGCGTAAATTGAGAACGGGCCGCGGTCGCGGTTATAGGTCGGATTCGTCACATGCTGAAAATCGAAAGAGAGTTTCAGATTTTTAGCCAGCGTTGCCGAGTAATAGGTTTCGATAATTTTTTCTCTACCGTAGTTCAGTTGGCCGTCTCCGATCAAAATACCAATGCCGCCAGTAGAGAAATACGCTTTGGCATTGGGCGATAAGGAGTTAACCGTACCGGCAATGCCAACTTTATCGTTCGGTCTTGGGCACGAAGTATCTATGTGCTCCAGTGCCTTTCATCGTTCCCCTCTGGTAAGGAAACGAGTTTGGCTAGCACTTCAATTAGCTCTTTTGTTTTTGGCCCATATTTCTATCGAAAACTGTTAGGCCACATTTGACCGATATTGACCGATCGGAACTTTAACCCATCTAATGCTCGTGTCAGATTAAGTCCGGGCTAGTGCAAATTAGGAAAGATTCTCTAAGTGTTTCTTCTTGTAATACCTATTTGTGCATTCTCCGAATTCATACTTGACTGCCTTGACGTCATACACCCCGCAATTGATCAGCTCCGCTGCGGTCAAATCGAACAACACGAAATTGTGACCTTCTCCTAATCCGCTTTTGAAACATACGCCATCAAAACCATGATGGCGGAAAAACTCGACGAGAATTTGGGTCGGAATGTAATCCGAGCTAGTGTCTCCGCGTGAAATTGGGCGACTGAATGCTTGATTTATTTGCCACCAAATGGCATTGCGAATCCCTTCCTGCGTGGTTGGTGGGGAAAAGATTAGTTCAATATCGCCAAACTCCTGCTCAACTGAATAGCAGTCAACTAAATGTAAGTTTCGTTGAACTTTAAACTGAGCAACCGAAAGCATTTGTCCAAGCTGCGGCCGCATTTCGGCCATACACGTATCTAAATGGTTAGAAAGGTAGAGATAGGCGATACCATGAGGATTAGCGCGGCCCTCGCCGCAGAATTCGTGGTTCGGTTTCATACGCTGCTCGCTAAATCCGGTGATGATAACGTCGCCTTCTACATGATCTTTATCATAGCCAATCTGGGCTCGATAAAGCTCGGCACCTTTGGATAGGGAACATGTACGTCCAGGGAGCGTCGCCGTTAATGCAGCGAGAAATTCCACGATAGGCGCAGTGTGAACATATCGTCGCTCGAAGCGCACGTGCCGTTGAAAAGTATTGAAATCATTGTGGCTCTTAAATTCCAAGTTCTTCCTCCTTCAGGTAGTTTGCTGATAACCCATGGTGTAGCAAAGCCCTCTCACTCTGCCGGCGCATTTACGCTAGACAATCAATAGGAGGAACGGTGGTTGTTGGCCAGATTCAGTCGGTGTCCCAAAGGATAGCATTTGCCAATCTGAAAAATATGCGGAATATCACTTGCTCGGAAATTTTCAGATGAGAAATGAGAGAACTGATTCGCATACGCAATTAATTTGGTGTTTTTCTTGAGTATGGTGAAATTTACCAGTCACATCGGAGGCCATGCAAAAAAGAAGGTGAAGCCATTTTCCCGAAGTGCGATGGCGCAGGCAACAGTTCATACTTATGGAATCGGTGTTAGCCTCGCCTGTGCAGGCTTTGCGACCATCGCGACCTTCTATCACTTAAGGCCAAGCTGTCTGACGAAAATGAAGGGATTAGCAATAGTGAAGACGTAGGAGTCAGGGGAAGTTCTTAAAACATTTCTTTTTGTAGATGCTTTCTTCGACAGACTGGAAAGTGTTGGTCAAGCCATTGTTTATCATAGCGCAATAACCAACGGAACGAGTGTGACGCGGCCCTCGCGAATATGCTGCGCTTCGCGATTTTGTTCGAGGTCAAAAAATTAATGCAAGCTGCTCGGTGCAAATGTTGTTGCGATCGGAAATTTGAGTTTTCATCAAAAATTTCCTTTGAACGAACTTTTGCCGGAGCTGTATGGAATGACTGATCCATGACGTGTTGCCATTTGCATTGCTGATGAAACGATACCCAAGAGCCAAAAAGCCAGTCAATTAACAGCAAGCGATGGGCAACGCTTCGCCATTTTCCGGCACTTCGCAGATTACGTCCTAGGATGTCGATGCTTTTCTCAGAAAGAGCATTCGAGAATTCTGGATGTGGCCGTAAGAAGTGATATTTATTCATTAACTCAGTTGAGAAGTCCTTTAGTCTAAGTGATCCATTTTGTGTAAATAGCCCACGCTCTTTTATTGCTCGCAAAATGGCCGAATGCGATATTTCGGGTAATGTCGACGAAGAACTCAACGATGATTGCCGTTGATGCAGAATGGCTATTCCTAATTGTGTGAGTCTCCACAATATATCCTCATTTCCAGAAGTGGTGGCGGTGCAATATTGTTCACTTGAAGCAACTTCGTCATCGGGAAACATAAAACGGTTGTGACGGGTGTAAGGATGTACCAACGACCTGCTTAATACGGTGCCATGTATTTGACAAAAAAATGAGGTCGGCAATTGATGTGATCTCCGCCAATACGCTATTGAAAAAATACTTAGGTCTGATGTCATGCAGTCCTTGCAAAATTTCCACGTTTGGATATTGCCATTTGAAAGCGTCGATAATCCGTATCCGGCAATTTCTATTGGTCTGACTGAACTGCCGGCATGCCACGGATGCCCACCAATCTCTTCGAAAAATTTCACTAGCGTCATCGTTGCGAGAATTGACAATGGATCACCAAAACAACCGTTCGTCATATCACAAAAATGAATCAAGTTTACCGGATAGTCTGAGACTCTTGTGTTCTTTGAATGGCCAAACATACTCCGACAAGCATCGCGATCATCTTTGGCTGCATTTGCCAACCTAATTCTCGCTGCAAGACTATATAGTGTTTCATCCTCTCGAAGAATCGGGAGCGCGTTGAGTCGCATGAAATTTCTGTTTAGAGGCGAAAAAATACTCTCATATTTGCGAAGACGTGGCTGGGGCGCTGGCTGGTCTGCCAATTGAGCCTCGACGTGAAGTTCTTAGTTGGTAGGCTCTACCAGCTTTGTAAAATGTACGCTCAGGACATGGGCCTGCCCAGTCATTTTTAATTCCACGAATATTGAGTATCGTATTGATAATGGACATTGACGTCCCGCTACTGCGGGGTATATCTGCAAAGTATTTGAGGACTTCTCTCGCTTTATGTACTTCGAGTCCACTGAGCTTAATAATAACGTGATCCGAGGTTTCTGGATCAGGAAGAGATAAAACCGTCCATAGAAGTCGCCGTGCATAAAAGTGCCAAGTTGACTCCATGCATTCCAGCGAAGCTGCAATTGTAAGTGGAAACCGATCTTTATTCGGCCACGTAGTGCAATTTCTGGTTTGTCCATTTAGTTTTGGTTGTTTTATTAACCTACTTTTTGACACACGAATTGGCCTTTTGTTTTCCTCATATAGATTTTTGCATGTAGACCTAATGGCTGCTGCCCATTGTACGTCCTGTACTTCGTCTTTTTTCTTCCTGAGCATTGCTTCTTTTGAATCTCGTTCTCTTTTTTCTCCTTCATCTTTAAGGCGAGTATCGATAACTTCGCAGGCTGTTGGTAATATTTTTACTAGTCGCTTCATTGCCCCAAAGTTATATTTCCAAAGTGCTTGCGCATTACAACCATAGCGCATTGCTGTTTTCACCAAATCGTGGATCAAATCGTCCTCGACTTGCTCGAGTGATTGTGGGGTTTTAAGCGTTTCGCTCAATGGGGGTGTGATAACGCTGGAGCGTGCCTTATCAAGAAATAGGGATGCATCACGAAATAGGAAATATGCAAGCAACAGATGGCGATACAAAGGGGATTCAGCTGCGGCCGAAGTGCCGACCACATGAAACCAGCCGCTAGTTTTACCAGAACTATACGCGGCGTCAATTTTTGATAGTAGTTCTATTCCGAAATAATCCTCAAGTTGTGCAAACAAAGAACCGCGATTGAGTTTATCTACACCCCTTCCGAAACCTAGTTCGATGGCTCTCCTTTTATACAAATTGGCAAGTTGTTCTGTGCTTAAAAGAATCGGCTCTGTTGTTAATAGTGTCTTTGTAAAATTCGCGAAACCAACCTCCACTTCCTTCACAGGCTCTTCAATTAATTTTGGGTGGTCTCCAATGACATAACCACATGTGCAACCCAGCCATGCCGAAAGGATCAATTCGTTACGGCGCGCAAAGGGGCAGCTACAAGCAGGACAACGATCAAGAAGCTTACACTGGTGTTTCCAGCAAATGGTTACACCTGGTATCTGGTGCGAACGATGAATGTATGCACAACCATATTCTTGTTCGTCCTGTACAAGGCATTGTGGGCACATATGTGTGACTGAGGAGCTTCCCTTTATTCGTCGTGGCAGCTCTATCGCATGTATATCAACGTTTGAAGCGGGATTTGTCAATGAGACCTGAGTGCCGGAAAAGTGCTGGCATAGCGGTAATAACGTATTTTCATTTTGTATTGTTTGAAGATTGTGTTTTGCTGAACCAGGTAATTTAGAGGCTAGTTTGTCAAGATGTGGCTGCACAAGTGTGGTGAGGCTAAAAGGGGGAGCATTGAATAATTGTTGGTATGTAATCTTGGCGGTTGGTTGCCCTCGCAATATGTGGTACCGACTTATTCTTGATTCAATTGTTTCGTCTGGCATGCCGGCCGGAAAGAACGGCAGAAATTGATTTGCAGGAGAAGTCATTTCGACGAACATGTTAGGCTCCTTTAGGTTGGAAATCGTTGTTGCCGCGACTTTCACTTGACCTTAGCTGCTCTAAACTACTAATGAGGTATTCTTGAAGACCATCCCGCCTGATGTCACTTGATTCAAGCGTACTCTTTATTTTTTCCCTGCTAGTTTCCTGATTTTCTTTTCTTGTCCTATTTCGCTTTACAGTCTCAGTCGCTTGCTGTGCCACTGATTTTCGTGCTTTAACCGTTGGTGTTGATTCTTTTTCCTGTACTGACACACTAACGCCGCCACTTTTTGTTAGTGATGATTGTTTATCTTGGTCTTGAGACGGAAATAAACCCCATCGCATTGCATAAAACTCCCAAGGAATATCTTCAAATTGTTGAAGAATAATGGGATTTTTGTCTCTGAAGCCCGCAATGAGATCCCTATCTCTTTGGCTGAAGTCAGGTCCATAGAATGCTTCTTGCATGTGCTCTTCCGTAACAAATGATTCACCCATGTCAAGAGCGAGTCGTTGTGAGCTGGCGCGTATTCGCGCACCGTAATCTCTTATACCTCCACAATATTTAAAGAGTAATGATCCATTAGTATCCGATATTGGTGATGGCTCCGGCATCACGTTGTAGCGCCACAATGCTGGAGCAATGCAGTCAGTAAAATCATAGTCGGTTTCTTCTAATGGATGCATTTCTATACTGCCAGCTGATCCAACACGGCGCATATCTTGGGAAAATGTGTCGAGACTATTCATTCCTAAGGGATTTCCCATTAGTACGATAGGTACGCCGAAATTGAGCAGGCGGAGGAAAAAAGTTGCGGCTAAGCCGCCACGTGTGCCACCAGAGAAATTTCTCTTTTGTATTTCGTCGATGACTAGTACACCTACCCCATGATTAATCAGAATGATACCGACATGCACGGCAAGTTTTTCATTACTCAGGTTTGTCAAACTGCGCTCCGACGAATAGCTTGTACCGATCGCAAGATCAAGTGCGGTCAGAATCTGTAACAGCAGCCCACCGATAGATCCATCGTGACTCATCGCTACGTGGAGCCAAGTTGCCTGCGTCAGGTGATTCCAATCTGCCGCATACGATTTTCCGTGCTCTATTTTTTGCGGTAATTGTTTCAATGCTCGCAAGATTTCGTAAGACTTACCCAACCCTGTGACTCCACTAATTCGCATTCCTTTTGCTGAACATGGCAACCAAGGAAGGTCGCGTAAATCTTTTCCTGCGCAGCGAGCGATAGTCATCGCTCTTGCTCTCGATTGAACCAAGGTCGGGTCTCGGCCAATGTAGCCGCGACGTATCATTCTGTAGAGCCGGGTTGCAGTATCTAAAGAAGTAAGAGTGGGTTCAAACATCTGCTCTTGTAGGCGATCAAGGAGGTCATGACGGCTTTGAAGATCAAGATTTCTCATATCGAGTTTAGCGAGTGGCCAGCTTTGAAGTTTTTCTTCTAAATTGTTGGTACTCAGATGTTCGTCGAGTCGATCAAGAAATGGATTTCCAGATGGGCATTGGCTTGGTTTGTTCACGGTATTGTCCATCAGAATTTCCTTTCAGTATTGAATTTTGTTAGGCGATTTTTCATCAATTCGACAATACGATTTGTGTTGCCAGGGGCCAAAAATTGAGTTGAGATTGACTTTGGAAATTTGGCAGACTGTTGGGTTGAATTTTCAGATCCATCATTACAATCATTGATCCTGCGAATTTCGCTGTCGATGTCAGCACGCTTTTCCGCTTTACGGGCGATGCGCACGCTTGCTATTTTGGAGTCTGATGCCTTGTGCCCAATTCGAGTACTTTGCGCTACCTTCTTCCTCGTTTTTGCATCCGCTTCTGTTTCTTGCCGAAATGCTTGCTGGTCAATCTCCGCCTGATCCCGCGATGATGTGCTTTCTACATTAAGTACTTTCTGTAAGTTGTTTGTTGCGCATAGGTCATGGATACTACCCTCGGCAATTAGTATTGCGTCGTCCTTGACATTTGGTATGACGTGCAAGCCATTCATATCGAGGAGAATGATGTGTGAAAGGTCGTCTGGGTCTGCTCGAACGGAAATATGTTTTTTTCCTTTCGAAATTGCATCTCGTACTATTCCTGAATACGCAACATACTCACTGTTGAATCTTGCTCCATGTAATAGCTCCACTGTATTCCCTGTATCGGGACGATGCAGTACTAAGCCGTTGCGTTGCACGCTTGCAGTAAATGTCGGAAGTAAGTGCGCTTTGAGATAAGTCGGATCGACTGGTTTTCCAGATATGTACCCATTGGCTTTGGCCCATCTGTAAATTCCGATTCTTGTCCGAGGTAGAGATATGCCGCTGATTGCAAACTCTCGCCGCATTTCAGTTGGTATCATATGAAGGGGGAGTTCCTGCTTTGTGTTTGCCCAGTGAATCCAGAGTAATAGCAACCGAATGTATTCGTAACGTGAAAGAATAGCCTTGGTGATGGCTAGTGGCTCACCACGTTTTGCTTTTCGACCATGGGTTGTTCCCGTAAGTTGATGGTCAAAGCCACGGTGGCGCGAATGATGCCCACTTTCAGACGGACTGTTTCTATCTGCCCGACCACTTGCGATGAATTCGATACGAGAGGTGAGTCCATCAACAATAGACTCTATACCATTGCAACTGCGCAGTTCTCCATTATCGGAAAGGTATTTGGAAAAGAAGAGTGAGGGAAAATCTTCCGCAGGTAAATCTAAATTGTATCTTGCCAGTGTGGATGTTTTGTCGGTTGCTGCGCGTAGAATCGCCAACTTTGCATCATCTGTTCTTAAGTTGTCTAAGCCAATTTGCCAACCAAAATATAGTCCCAGCCATGCGTCTCGCACGAACAGTCCTCGCCCTATGCCAATAGGCTGCAATGGATCCAGACAAGAAACACAATTCACATCGATTGGTGATGCATCAAGCGAACCGACCTGAGCGATAGCGTAAATGCCGTCACACGCGGTGCCAGTGAGAGGCCGATAATTGCGAGCCCATTCACCTTCACCCATGAGGCGTCGTGCTGCAGCGGTTGCATCTTTAGCGAGCGGCCCATGGTGTCGGAATTCCTTTATTGTTGGACGAAGGTGTGCTTCCAGCAAGTCTGGAGTTAAATGGCCGCACTTATAAGTATATCCTTTACTGTAGAAAGTACTGCTCATGGACAAAAATGCTTGCTTGATAGAAGTTCCCGGTTTGACGAACATCAGGTATCCGTCTTCCAAATTTTGAGTATCTTTTTCGCTTAATATGAGGCCAGCTAAATCCGTGTTACCAGCTTTGGCCGCCGCGTTTTTTCTACCGAGTTTGATGCCGTTTTTTGCTAGCCGGCGCTTTCCAGGAGCCCCGCTTTTACTTATGGTATTGGGCAGGAGTGCATTGAGAATGCAACCAAAAGCATAGAATCGGTGCAATGCGTCAAACACCTGACCGGGACTTACCCCTGCTTCGCGAGCACGATTCCTAACTAATCCATCAAGATAAGTAAGATCGGGGAGACGGGGGCCACCTGAACTAAAGTCGGTGGGTAGAAGCGGTTTGATAAGTTCAAACTTGAAATCTCGCTTGATTTCGAGAGGAGATTTTAATCGGTCTTCATGAGACAAGGATGGATCATTTTTTGGGGGAGATAGTTTGCGCAGATCGGAATCGCTGAGTCGCCAATGATTCGGTATCTCGACGGTCGTTTTCTGAATTTTTTTTGCTAAAAGTAGGAGGTTAATTTGACTTAATGGGAATGACTCAAACCCTAGTGCATAATAGTTAGCTTGTTGTGCTGAGGAAGTTTGCCTCGGTCCAGTTGGAATTGGGATCATCACAACTCGATCTTGCTTTGGTATAAGATTCAAAACGCGATAAGGCCCTTGGAGTGGTGAGTCTGGCTCAATGCCAATCAGTATCTCGCCGGGATCAATTGGTCCTTTTTCCTGAGAATATGACAATTCATTCATTACCAGGTCTCCCCAAATAGCCTTAAACGAAGTTTGTTGCGCAGTTCAACCCCTCCGCCACGTAAAGGGTGAGAAGTTAAAATTCGGGAAGAAGGGTCAATGTCGATCAACTGCTTCCATGCACAGTGCCTAAACAGCAACCAACCATTATCTATATTGATAAAAGTTGCATTTGCTGCGCATTCGATGGCTTCGCTCAGTGTTAAATCAGAGTGTGAACTGATTACACTGGCGAATTGAGACGCCAGCGGTAGTAATTCAGGTGCAAAGTGTAGAGTGGAACAGTCCAGCCACCACTCTAGTTGTCCTGCAATGGGCATGGGAATAAGCGCTGAACTTGATATGAAATATTGGGCCCCCAGTTCAGCCGCGTATCTTCGTTCAAGTTCAAGTCTCTCAAGTGTTCGCCATTTGATCTGGGAACTGGGCTCACTAATTGGTTTGGATGAAAATATCGACAGCCCTATGCCATTATTCCTTGGGATCGTCGCTACAAGATCTAGACTGGCAACATACGGCTGACTGGAGCCAATTTCATGGCCATGTTCAATATTTGCTTCCTTCGCGATAGCGATTAGTCCTCTTGACCACTTTAAGTTTGCCGTAAGAGCGCCCGGAGCCCCATTCAATGGATTTGGGTGTGCAACCGGCCAAATTGGAAATTGCTCACGTAAATCTAGAACTCCTAGCCATAGAAGTAAAAGTGCTGTGTGGTACTCCCCGCGTGAAAAATAATGAGCTGTCCGCTGCAGCGGCGGCATGAACGATACAACTTGATTTGAAGTGGGAGATGGATTTTTTCGTCGTAGTGTCAACCAAGGTTTGTATTCGGTACCGTGGCCTATCCCATGCCCGAGTCGTATATGCGCATACAATTTTTTGTATGTCATTCCTTTCATGCGTCTTCGCTTCGGGTAAGGTTCTGTTGGCAGTGATTCTCCTAAATGTGACCAGTCAGATGAGTGCACATCAATTTGTTCCTGAATATTCACTTGCAGCCCCCCCCGTTATTCAATGACTACGTTGTTCGCATATAGATTTTCCGTATGCAACTAAAATAGATCAAAAAATATAAGTAAATATATCTTTAAAACTGCATAATTTAATGCAAGTAAAAATGTATTTACTTAATATTCGAAGGTAAGGGGTATCGCCTGGAGAAATTCAGGAACTCCTGACCTTTTTTTGGTGGAGCAACCCAGTTAGATTATTCCACTTCATATTTCGGTTTCTTTATTCTTCTTACGTTCGGTTTTTCGTCTTGGAAGCAATGACACTGGCAACCTCTTTTGGGTCATCGACTCGGGAAGTTTTAGAGCCATTTGAATGAGTTCAACTTGAGTGGGATGGAGTGTATCTAGTTGACGTCTCAATTCGTTAAACATCTTGTAATGAGCCTCTGGTGCCTCGCTCTGTAAAACGATTTTCCGTTGGGACATTTCTATAGAGTCATACAGGCGCTTCTCCCATTGCGCATCAAGATCTAATTGTGTAATTAACCTGACAAGAAAGTCTGAGGGCGGCGGACCTTTCGTGCCGACTTCTATTGCGGAAATATAACTTTGTTCGCACCCAAGTTTTTCTGCGAATTCTGCTTGGCGCAAGCCGCTAAAAATGCGCAATTCGCGAAACACTATAGAAAATGGACTCATATATTAAAAAATAGTAGTTATAACTTCTGATATTAGAAATATTATGGACGTGTTTCTTCCTTTGTCAACCATGATTTTTTGCTTTTTTCATAAATGGCACCTCTTTGTTCCACTTTAAAAAGGACTGCTTATAAATTTCCTCGCAAGTTGAAGGGTTTTCTTTATTTTTCTCTAAAGGTCGGCTGTTATATGTCTGCAGTCTGTTCCGAAATTTATATGTTTGATCTACTTATTTTTGCATCCTGTCGCATAGCGATTGTAATAATCGAAGTTGCTCGGCAAAGTAGCTGAAGATCAATTGCAAATGTAAGTACTGCAACTATTTCAAAGTCAGCTGAATATGCGTAATAGATGTAATAGCCTCTATTGTGGTTGCTTAATTCAACGAGCATTGCGAATTAGGTTCAATAGTGGGCTAGCGACTGTTCAAGACTTTATTGTTTGACTATTACTTGATATTTAAGACTTTATTGTTCCGTTCAAGATTCTATTCGGACGTAACACAGGAATCGCTGCTTGACGCTACCTGGACGGCGGATTACATTACTGACTCATGGGTAAGTTATTTATACTTACAAAGGCAGTGTGCATCAATCAATGGTTGTTATGTTTGTATATGACCTGACGGTGCGTACTGTGTTGAGATTCAGTGAAAAGTTATCGTTATGATGTCATGTCCGTTTAAACCGAAATGGGAGCGCCGCAAAGAAGCTCGTCCTCAGGAATTGCTTGCTGCTGCGTTAAATCTGTTTGTTGAGCGCGGTTTCGCTGCGACCCGTCTGGATGATGTTGCGAAAGCCGCAGGCGTCTCCAAAGGAACCTTGTATTTGTATTTTTCAAGCAAGGAAGATTTGTTCAAAGCAGTCGTGCGCGAAAACATCGTGCCGCTGCTGGGTGAAGCTGAGGGGATGATCACGGCTTTTGAAGGTAATACAGAAAGTCTGTTCCGGGAGTTGACACTGAGTTGGTGGCGCAATGCGGGAGAAACTAAGTTATCCGGTTTGCCAAAACTGATGATGGGGGAAGCCGGAAATTTCCCCGAGCTTGCACGGTTTTATCAGGATGAAGTGATTGCCCGCGGTGAGGCATTGTTGGCAACGGTGCTGGCGCGGGGAATGCAGCGTGGTGAGATCCGGAATATCGATCTGGAAATCGATACCAGATTGTTGATTGCGCCGGTGATCATGATGATGATGTGGAAGCACTCGTCATGTGTGTGCCAGATCGAGCCAGAAAAACTCAACGTCTATCTGGAGCATTACATCCAGATGGCCTGGAATAGTTTATTGATACGGCAGGGATAAATGTGGCTCGGCTGACGCGCCAATGGTGGCTCTGGAGATTTTACCTGTTGAATGATTCCGGTGTCTGCTTAAACAGAAAACAGCGTACTGAAAAGACATTAAATATCGCTGAATACCGGAATCAAACCGGCATACAGAGCAGTGCTTTGATAAAATGCGGGTTCCTTTAATTTATGCAATCGAGTGAACAAATGAATATCGAAAAAGCCCGTTTCAACATGATTGAACAACAAATACGTCCTTGGAACGTGTTGGATAAGGATATTTTGGATATGTTGATTGTGGTGAAGCGGGAAAACTATTTTCCGCAAGACCAGAAAACACTGGCTTTCTTTGATACGGAATTGCCATTGCCGGACGGCTCTAAAGCAATGAGTCCGAAACTGGAGGCGCGCATCGTTCAGGAATTGGGTCTTAAAAAACAGGAGTCTGTGCTGCTGATCGGCGCTGCATCCGGGTATCTGGCAGCTTTGCTGTCTTCTATGTCCAGCCACGTGACTGTGTTGGAAACATCGTTGGTGCTGAAAGAACTTGCTGAAAAAAATCTGGCGGCAGATGGCGTAAGGAATGTCAGCGTTTTACTGGCAGACGGATTGTCCGGTCAGCATACAGGTTCGTATGACGTGATCGTGGTTGCCGGCGCCGTGGAATCGGTACCTGACACACTGAAAAAGCAATTGAATATCGGCGGTCGTTTGCTGGCAATTGTTGGTCGCTTGCCGGTCATGCAAGCAGAACTGATCACCCGCTCTGCTGATGCCGCATACGACACTCGCAGTGTGTTTGATACGGTGGTTGCGGCAGCACCGGGCGCCGTACCTTCCTCACAATTCAAATTCTGATCTGTTAGTCAAAATAGAAAACGTATGCAACACATCACCGCACAAGAACTAGCGCAATGGCTGACTGATAGCAGTAAAAAATCTCCGCTTTTACTCGATGTCCGGGAACCCGGCGAGTATGAAACTTGTCATATCGAGGGCGCTCAACTGATGCCTATGCAGACAGTTCCTGCGCGCTTGAATGAGCTGGATGAGGATGCGACGATTGTTTGTATTTGTCATCACGGTGGTCGCAGTATGCAAGTCGCTCATTTCCTCGAACACCGGGGATACAGCAAAGTGATTAACCTGACTGGTGGTGTGCATGCGTGGGCACAGCAAGTCGATCCGGCTATGCCGACCTATTAACATAACTAACTTTTATTCGGAGTGTTTCATGCGTAATCCAGTTGTTGCTGCACTGCTTGCAAGTGCTTTCCTGTCGCTGAGTGCGAATGCTACTGATTTGCTGCAAATTTATCAGGATGCTCTGGCGAATGACCCTCAATATGCGAGCGCCCGTTCCTCGCTGACGGCTGGTCAGGAAAAGTCAGTTCAGGGACGTGCTGGTTTGCTGCCAACGATAGGTCTGAACGGAAGTGATACCCGTTCACGCGTCGAATCACAACCAGATATTGCGAATGCGGATCGCAATTTTACGACCTTCTCGAATACCTGGTCGCTTGCCTTGTCGCAGCCTTTGTTCCGCTGGGCGAACTGGCAACAATACGAACAAGGTAAATTGTCTGTCGTGATCAGCGAAGCGCAGTTTGCTCAGGCAAAACAGGATTTGATCGTACGGGTCGGTCAGGCCTATTTCGATGTGCTCGCCGCGCAAGATACGCTGGCAACATTGCAGGCGCAAAAAGTGGCGATCTCAGAACAACTGGCATCAGCGAAACGCAACTTTGAAGTCGGTACGTCAACCATCACCGATACGCATGAAGCACAGGCGCGTTACGATCTGGCAACGGCACAGGAATTCGCTGCGCAAAGTGATCTGCAGGTCAAACGTTCAGCCTTACAGCAAATCATTGGTAAGGAAGCGGGTGAACTGGCGACACTGAAAGCCGGCGTAAAACTGAATTCACCTCAGCCAGCAGCGGTGAATGAGTGGGTCAGCTCTGCCGAAAAACAAAACTTCAATGTTGTCGCCTCCGAAGTTGCAGTTGAAGTCGCGAAACGTGAAATTGAAAGAAACCGCGCCGGACATTATCCTACGCTGGATCTGGTGGCGAGTACCGGCCGTACTGCAACAGGTGGAGCTTCTTCGACCGGCACCGGCGTTGTGAAACCGACGACGATCGGTGTGCAATGGAGCATTCCATTATTTGCCGGTTTTGCGGTTGACAGCAAAGTCAAAGAAGCAGTTGCCTTGCAAGAAAAAGCCCGTAACGATCTGGAGACAAATCGTCGCAGCGCAGCGCAAGGCGCGCGTCAGGCTTATACCGGCGTGACCAGCGGTTTGGCACAGGTTAAAGCATATGAAGCAGCAGAAATTTCCAGTCAGTCTGCGTTGGATTCAAATAAACTCGGTTATCAGGTTGGTGTCCGCATCAATATCGATGTGCTGAATGCGCAACAACAGTTGTACACCACTCGTCAGAATCTGGCGAAAGCGCGTTACGACACCATCATGAATGGTCTGCGTCTGAAGTCGGCAGCGGGTACATTGAAAGAAGAAGATTTATCTGAAGTAAATACTTTGTTGCAGCGCTAAAAACAAAAAGTAAGTCGATTCCAGGACAACAGTCCGACAACAAAAAAGCCCGCTGAATGCGGGCTTTTTTGATTTTGATCATGCCAGTTTGTTGCATATCAATTTGTACTTTAGCGCAGGGTGAACACTGACGTATCATAGGTGCTGATCGCTGGTACACAGATGTTGTCGTCCAGCCTGGCTACCGATTTACTTATGAAAGTCATTTATGGCGTTGCCCGGGTTTTTGAATAAGCGTTGGCTGCTACCAGTCTTTGTTCTGGCCGGATTGATCTTGCTGTCAGGTTTGATTTTTTCCTCCTCGCTGTTTGGTCCCCGGTTGGAGGTCTTTACTTTGCAACGCGGTGAATTAGTACAAACCGTGGTTGCCAGCGGCAGGGTGGCGACACCTGCAAGAGTGGATGTCGGTACACAAATTACCGGGCGCGTTGCTGCTGTTCCCGTCAAAGAAGGGCAGACTGTGCGAGCTGGGGATCTGTTGATAGAGCTGGCTGCTGCCGACGAAAAAGCAGCGCTGGAGCTGGCGCAGGCGAATGTCCGGCAAGCCGAGGTCAGACTCAGGCAGTTGCAACAACTGACGCAGCCGACTGCGGAGCAAGTGCTGGTACAGGCGCAGGCCAATCTGATTAACGTCGATAAGCAATATCAGCGCACCCGCGAGCTGGTTGCGGAGGGTTTTGTCGGTAAGGCGCAACTCGATGAGGCGCAGCGCGCACTCGATGTTGCGCGAAGTCAGTTAAAGAGCGCGCAATTCCAGCTGCAATCGAGTAAGCCCGACGGCAGCGATTATCAACTCGCTGTTGCCGGATTACAGCAGGCGAAAGCGAATTTGGCGGCAGCGCAGGCCAAACTTGAGCACACCAGAATCACGGCGGTGGTGGATGGCGTCCTGATTGCCAGAGACGTAGAGCGTGGCGATATCGTACAACCGGGCAAAATCCTGATGGTGTTATCACCCGCAGGATTCAGCCAGTTAGTGGTGCAGATCGATGAAAAGAATCTGCGTTACATCCGTATGGGGCAGTCTGCCTTCGGCGTGACTGATGCCTATCCCGGGCAGAAATTTCCGGTACAAGTTGCGTATATTAACCCCGGCGTAGACGCGCAGAGGGGCTCAGTGAATGTCAAATTGAACGTATTAAAACCACCGCTGTTTCTGACGCAGGACATGACGGTATCGGTGGAGATAGAAGTCGCCAGAAGTCAGAATGCTTTATCGCTGAATGTGGAAGCGATCCGTGATGCGAGTACGCTGCATCCGTGGGTGATGGCTGTGGTGGATGGCCGCGCAGTCCGGCGTCCGGTGACAATAGGCATACGCGGCGATAAAAGCGTGGAAATAGCTTCCGGGCTGGATCAGCATGACGTCGTATTGCCAGCGACAAATATGACGATAGAGGCGGGGCAGCGGGTACGTCCTGTCGTCACGAAAAATCCGCAGTCATGAATAGCTGGCTTCCTTTTGAGTGGATAGTCGCCACCCGTTTTTTGCGGGAGGGGCGCATGCAATCTCTGTTTATTATTCTCGGGGTTGCTATCGGTGTCGGCGTGATTGTGTTTATGTCGGCCTTACTGGCTGGCTTGCAGGCCAATTTATTTCGCCGCGTGCTGAGTTCGCAGCCGCATATCACGCTCGAAAGACCCAAGCAGCAGGCGACGCCGGTACTGCTTGCTGCACCGGGACAGCAGATCGTGACGACGATACAAAAACCGTCGCAGCGTGTGAATACCATCGACCAGTGGCAAAAAATCCGCGATCAGGTCGAGGCTCGCAACGACGTTGTGACCGTCTCGCCAACCACAACCGGACCGGCACTGGTGGTGCGCGGCAGCGCCACGCAATCGGTGTCAGTGATTGGTATTCTGCCCGAGCAATACAACAAGATCGTGCCGCTCTCAGAAAAAATAACCGCCGGCGTTTTTCGCCTGACGAATACCGACGTCATGATAGGCACGCAACTGGCGGAAGACATGGGCGTTGGGCTCGGTGATAAATTACGCCTCAATTCAGCAGCAGGCACCAGTCTGATATTGAATATCGTCGGCATTTTTGATCTGGGTAGCCGCGCTGCCAATCAGCGCAACGTGTATGTGCTGTTGTCGACCGCACAGAATTTATTGAATATGGTCGGTGGCGTGTCGAGCATAGAATTAACGGTGCATGATCCCTACAGCGCAGAGGATATTGCGCAATCTATTGCCAACAGTACGGGGCTTAACGCGCTGAGCTGGATTACCACCAACAGCCAGTTTTTTCTGGCGATGCGGGCGCAGACCTATTCCAGTTTATTGATCCGTGTTTTCGTTGCGCTGTCGGTGGCAGCGGGGATCGCCAGTGTGCTGGTGGTGTCGGTTGTGCAGCGGCAAAAAGACATAGGCATCCTGCGGGCGATGGGCGGCAGCCGCGGGCAGGTGCGGCGGATATTTCTGATACAAGGTGCGCTGGTTGGTTTAGCGGGATCTGTGATCGGCTCTATGATGGCAGTTGGCTTACTGGCGATGTGGAAAATCGTTGCCAGAAATCCGGATGGCACGCCGATGTTTGTGATTAACGTCGATTGGCAGTTTTTTGTCTGGAGCGCATTGCTGGCGATGCTGGCCGGTGTGCTTGCTGCGGCGACCCCGGCGGTGCGTGCCGCGCGACTTGATCCTGTGGTGGCGATCCGTGGCTGATACTGTCCTCCTTCTTAAACAAGTCTGTAAATCGTATGCTGTCGGCACGCCGGCAGAAACGCAGGTGTTGTTTGATATCGATTTACACCTGCAACAGGGCGAGTTTGCCGCACTGATCGGACCTTCAGGTTCCGGTAAAAGCACCTTGCTCAATATCATAGGCTTACTGGATCGTCCCAGTGGCGGGCAATTGATCATGACCGGGCAGGATACCGGCAATCTTGATGAGGCGCGGCTGACGCAGTTACGCGGGCAGGCGATCGGCTTTGTTTTTCAGTCGCATTATCTGCTCACTGCGTTCAGTGCGACAGAAAACGTGATGATGCCTATGCTGATGCAGAATGGTCGTCCGGATGATCGTATGCGCGAACGGGCGCAGCATTTGTTAGCTGAAGTGGGCTTGAGGCAATGGCAGGATAGTCTGGTGGGAAATATGTCGGGTGGTCAGCAACAGCGGGTGGCGATTGCGCGGGCGCTGGCACTGAATCCGCCGTTGATACTTGCAGACGAGCCGACCGGTAATCTCGACACCAAATCCACTGACGCTATTTTTGAGCTGATGCGTAAAGTGAATGCCGATCAACACACCACGTTTCTGATGGTGACGCACAATATGGAGCTGGCAGAACGTTGTGATCGCACGATAGAGTTGGTCGACGGAAGAATCGCTCCGTCGATTTCTTCCATGACTTAAACGTAAGACCGGCTCTGTTGATTTTGCTGATTCGGCTGGTTCAGATAGTGCTCAGCTGAACCAGTTTCTGACATTGAGACCGATAAAATGTCCGAAGACGACGATCAGCATGAATGGCACCAACGCAACGCAGGCCTGCGCAATGACTTTCCAGAGTAACCACAACTGACGGGAAATCAATGGTGTGACCGCCCATACGCACGTCAGGTAGACCAGCACCAGCGAGCACATGAACAGTATCAATAAAAAACCTTCGGGGCGGTACGGTGCAGCAATCGCAATAATGGCGCTCCAGGCAATCCACGCAGAGAGTGCCGACACCATGATTCTGTGAGCAAATTCCATGACAGGTAATGACCTCATCGGATGATTTCCTTCTGCGTAAGTGTGCCGGAGAATTAGCTCTCCCCGGCCTGAACTGTCTTGCCAGGGAAGTGCTTTATTCGTTTGTCTGCAAATGATTGATCAATTGATGCAAACCCGCAGTCATTGCTTGCACTGAACCGAGCATATCCCATTGATCGTCGCCGATTTTAACGTAATTTGAGACTGACCGGAGTTCCAGAAATTTCTGCTTTTCCAGTTGGCAGATATGGAAAAAAGCGGCACCTTCCATATTCTCGATATCACATTTGCTGTTGTCGATAAACGGCGCCATGGCTGCATTGACGGAAATACCATGTGCCAGCGGAAAGGGTTGTCCGGCGGGGATGTGTTCGCAGTGCAAGGTGTGGCGGCGTTCAAATTCCATCTCTATCGGCAGATGCGCCATGTGGACAAAACCTGTCGGTGTGAAAAATCCGAGATCGGCTTCTACTTCACTTTCTACCAGCACAACATCGCCGATTTTGAAACGTGAATGAGGGAATACGCCAGCAATGCCGGACAAAATCAGCATGTCCGGGCGGTGCTCATGTATCGCTTTGACGGTCGCATACGTGGTCGCCGTCAGGCCGACACCGGAAACGATACTGATAACATCATCACGTTGAAACAGGCTGGCTTCGGTTTGAGTAGGAAACAGAACAATGATCTTCATAGGAGGAGAGTCGGATTCAAGGAGAAAGGGTGTAAGGTATTGCGTATCGTTATCGGCTGCCATGTCGCAAATCAACAAAATGCTGTAAACCTTTTTCTCAGCAGCGCGTTATAAGGAGTACAGGCATTTTCAACTAAACCGCATCGAAATAGCATGATGATGCTTGTCTGGTTGCCATTCATTTCGCTGACAGCAGCAGAGACAATTTAAGAGCTTATATGAAAAAAATCATTTTATTCGCGGCGCTTGCGTCCTCATTGCTGAGTGTTGAGTCGGCGTCAGCGCAGAATGTTAATTTATCGGTGCAATTTGGTCAGCCGGGTTTTTACGGGCAACTGGATGTCGGTAATTTTCCGCAGCCGCAATTAATTTATCGCGAACCCCGCATCGTTTATCACAGCCCCGCGCCATTGCCGCCGCTGTATCTGGTTGTGCCTCCCGGTCATCGCAAACATTGGGATAAGCATTGTTCACGTTATGACGCTTGTGGCAGGCCGGTTTATTTTGTGACCGAGAATTGGTATAACACCCAGGTGGTGCCTCGCTATCGTGACGGTCAGTATCGTGAACCACACCGCGACTATAACAACGGACCAAACCGTGGTTACGATGGCCGCGATGACAGAGATAATCGCGAACACGGTCGCGGTAAAGATAATGACCGTGGTCAGGGAAATGGGCGTGGTCACGATAATGGGCACGGCAGAGGGCAGCATAACGATTAATCTGCCAGTGGCTGGCGAACGATGTCTGTGGCGGTTTTAGCGCAGGCATTGTGCCCGGGCATTCTGGAATGGCTTCAGGCGGTCAGAATATACTCCCGGGGGGTATATTCTGACCGCCTTTGTTTATAAGGACATCTGGCATGTTTTGGCTGATACTCCCCTATTTTATGAAAAAACAGGGGTATTGTGCAGCAGTACAGACGGGTCTTGCCGCGCAATTGTATCGTTGCTGATAACCGGGTTTGCCGCAACCATACTGCTTGATTGCATTATGTTGCAGAAGCAGCGGCGCTCGCTGAGATTGACTTACTGAAAGCTGCGCAAGTAGGCCAGAAGATCGGCGATTTTTTTGTCATCGCTCATGCCATAAAAGCGCATCTTCGTGCCGGGTACGACATCTTCCGGCGCTTGCAGAAAAGCGCGCAGATTTTTTTCTGTCCATACCAGCTTTGCATTTTTCATCGCGGGTGAATATTTAAAATCAATGGTCGAACCGGCTGTTCTGCCGATCACGCCGTTCAGTTGTGGCGCAAAGCCGCCGTGTGCGGAAGCACCGATCTGATGGCAGGACGCGCAGCGCGATGTGAACACCAATTTGCCCGCCTCGACATTTCCTGCGGCGACCGCAAACGGCGAAACCATTGCCATGACTAGCAGAAGCAGGCAGCGTTGTCTCATCAGACTCATGTCGTCTGCGCCGGGTTTTGTGGTGCGTAGGCCGCCATAAAGACATCGATTGCTCTGGCTGTCATTGCTTTGATTTCTGCTTCACTGACATGCTCCAGCAGCTTGAACAGAAATGGATTAATTAATTCCGCTTCCAGCAAACCATGTAATTGCAAAGTGGCGACTGCCGCATTTCCCTGGCGTAGCTTTCCTTGTGTCATGGCGTCTTGCAGAAAGTTCGTGATAATGCTCTGGCTGCTCAGAATGCCGCGTTCATAGAGCAGTTTGCCAAGTTGCCCTGGCGCTGTAATTGCCATGTGTCGTTGCGCCATGATTTCTGGCGAATACAGAAATGACAGCAGATGTTCGCCAAAGTAACGCAAGGCATCGGTGATGTCTGTGTTGGTCTGGTCGAATGCATCGAACATTGCCTGGCGCTTGGTCTCGGCAGACTTGTACATGATTTCAAAAAATAACTCTTCCTTTGACGCGAAGTAGTTATACAGCGTTGCTTTCGAGCCTCCCAGCCGGGCGCAGATTTCCGACATCGACGTCCGTTCAAATCCTAACTCTTGAAAAGCCTGTGCCGCCACGCTCAGTATGGCCTGCCGTTTTGCTTCGGTTTTCATTTTCATGTCAATAGCATCTCTCAAAAATAAATAACTGTACCGACCTGTTCATTTTAGCATGCGGTTGCTATAATTCGTAAAACGTACTGTACGGTACAGTAATGAATGAAAGAGAGAACTTCTTATGTCTTCTATATCTTCACCCGGGTTTTTACCTCCGATTACGCTCAGCAGATTGCTGCTGGCGCTGACTTTGGCGCTAGGCGGCTGCGCCCAGTTGCCGCAGTCAGAACCAACTTTATCAATGAAGACTGGCGCTGATTTTCCTGCTGCAAACGCGTTCGCAACGACTACCTCCGCTACCAGCATCTGGCCAGATGAACGTTGGTGGCAGGCATATCAGGATGCGCAACTGAATGCTTTGATTGACGAAGCCTTGCGTGATGCGCCGGACATGAGCGCCGCTGCCGCACGACTGGCAAGAGCAGAAGCCTTCAGTCAGGTAAAAAATGCGGCAACAAAGCCGCAGGTCAATGCCAATGCATCGATTACCGAGCAAAAGATGAGTTACAACTATCTGACGCCAAAGTCGATGACGCCGAATGGCTGGAATGATTATGGGCGTGCGACTTTAGATGTCAGCTGGGAGCTGGATTTCTGGGGTAAAAATCGTGCCGCACTGGCTGCGGCGACTTCACAGGAGCAAGCCAGCCGCGCCGAATACGCACAGGCGCGTCTGACTCTTGCCGCGGCCATCGCCAGTCAGTACGCCGATCTGGCGCAATTATTCGTACTGCGCGACACGCTGCAACGCTCGGTAGAGATACGTCAGAAAACCGTCCAGATGTTTGCCGACCGGTTTGCCTATGGCATGGAAACCAAAGGCGGGCTGAGTGAAGCGAAAGTGCGACTGATCAGTGCCGAAGCGGAGTTGTTGGCAAACGAAGAGCAAATTGGTCTGCAGCGCTATCGGATTGCTGCCTTGCTGGGTGCAGGGCCTGACCGTGCGCTGGCGATTTCCCGTCCTACAGTGAATTTACAGGCGTCCACCGGTCTTCCTGCGGAACTGGCGACAAATCTGCTGGGACGCCGCCCGGACATCGTTGCGGCACGCCTGCAAGCCGAAGCCAGTGCGCACAGCATAGATCAGAAAAAAGCAGAGTTTTATCCGAATATCAATCTCTCGGCATTCATAGGCGTGCAATCGCTGGATCTGAATATGCTGAGTAAAAGTGGTTCCTCCACCGGCAGTATCGGCCCGGCGATTTCTTTACCGATCTTCACCGCAGGTCGCTTGCAGGGTGAGTTACGCAGCAGCACCGCCAGCTATAACGAAGCTGTGGCGAACTATCACCGGGCTATCAGTCAGGCCTTGCAGGAAGTGGCCAGTGCCGGTCTGAGCCAGCAGGCATTAAGTGCGCAACTGATGAAAAGCAAACAAGGTGTTGCGGCGGCGACCGATGCCTACGGCGTTGCAAAAAATCGCTATCAGGGTGGTCTGGCAACGTATCTCGAAGTTTTATCCGCGGAAGATAGTCTGCTGATCAACCTGCGCGCACTGACCACGCTGGAGGTGCGTGCCTTCACTCTCGATGTCGCGATGAAACGCGCACTCGGCGGCGGTTACCAGTCCCCGGCAAATACTTAATTTAAAAATTATCTGAAGGATTTTTACCATGTCTGAAATGAATCTGAACGCAAACAAAGTACAAAGACGCAATAAATTACTGGGCGGTGTCGCAGGTGTCGTAGCTTTATCTGCGATCGCCACAGGTGTTTACTGGTTCACGTATGGCTCGCATTTTGTCTCTACCGATAACGCCTACGCTGCAGTCGAAGTGGCGCAGGTGACATCGGCCGTCGGAGGCACGATTAACGAAGTATTAGTCACGGATACCCAAGCGGTAAAAAAAGGCCAGATCCTGGTCAGGATCGACCCTGCGGATGCGCGTCTGGCACTGGCGCAGGCCGAGGCTGATCTGAATCGTGCTGTACGCCGGGTCAGAGGATTTGTCGCCAATGATGCCAGTCTGAAAGCACAGATCACTGCCCGCGAAGCCGATGAGAAAAAAGCAGCGGCGCAGCTGCGTGCGGCGGAAGCCGATTTCGAGCGGGCAAAAATTGATCTGCAACGCCGCGAAGCATTGGCCGCCTCAGGCTCGGTTTCCGGTGATGAACTGACCCGTGTACAGAATGCTTTTACAACTGCGAAAGCGAATCTGGAAGCGAACCGCGCCGCCGCTGCGCAGGCGCAGGCAAATCAAACTATGGCGCTTGGCTCACGTGAGGCCAATGCCGTATTGATCGCTAATGTCAGTGAAGAAAATAATCCGGAAGTTGCTCTTGCCCGCGCCCGCCGCGATCAGGCTGCGCTTGATCTGGAACGCACCATTGTGCGCGCACCGGTCGATGGCATTGTTGCTAAACGCCAGGCTCAACTCGGTCAGCGCGTGTCGTCCGGTGTGCCATTGTTGTCGGTTGTGCCAGTGCAGGAGATGCACGTTGATGCGAACTTCAAAGAAGTACAACTGGAAAATGTTCGTGCCGGTCAGCCGGTTGCATTGCAGGCGGATATCCACGGTAGCAGCGTGACTTATCACGGCATAGTAGAAGGCTTTTCGGGTGGATCGGGCGCAGCGTTTGCCGCGATTCCGGCGCAGAACGCAACTGGTAACTGGATCAAAGTCGTACAACGTTTACCGGTACGTATCAAGCTCGACTCCAAAGAGCTGCAAGCCCATCCGCTGAAAGTCGGCCTTTCCATGAGCGCCCGCATTGATACCCGTGAGCAGCAACGCTAAGGAGGCAACATGAAAAACTATGCTTTGCAGAGCGGAGCATCCGGTACGCCAGCGGGGAGCGCGTCAGAAGATGCGCCGCTGACAGGCGGCATGCTCTGGTTCGCCGCCATCATTCTGGCGGCCGCCAATTTTATTGCCGTGCTGGATATGACGATTGCGAATGTATCCGTACCGACCATCGCTGGTGCAATGGGCGCGACCAGCAGTCAGGGCACCTGGGTGATTACTTCGTATGCCGTGGCAGAGGCCATCACTGTGCCGCTGACCGGCTGGCTGGCAGCGCGTTTTGGTGCTGTTCGTGTATTCACGATAGCGATGGCGATGTTCGGCATTTTCTCTGGCCTTTGCGGCCTCGCCAATTCTCTCGGCATGCTGGTATTTGCGCGTATCTGTCAGGGTTTTGCGGGCGGCCCGTTGATGCCGTTATCGCAAACTTTATTGCTGCGGATTTTTCCGAAAGAAAAAGCACCGGCAGCGATAGGTTTATGGTCGATGACGACTCTGATCGCTCCGGTGCTGGGCCCGATTCTTGGCGGTTATCTGTGTGATGATTTTTCCTGGCCGTGGATTTTTTATATCAATCTGCCGATTGCCGTTTTATGTGCGGCGATGGCGTGGCAATTACTCAAACGCTATGAAAAAGCGCCGGTGCTCAATCCGATAGACAAAGTCGGGCTGGCATTGCTGGTGATCTGGGTCGGTGCTTTGCAACTGGTGCTGGATGAAGGAAAAGAACTCGATTGGTTTGCCTCGACGGAAATCGTTTTGCTCAGTCTGGTGGCGGCGGTGGGTTTCGTCGTTTTTCTGATCTGGGAGTTTCATGAAAAGCATCCGATTGTCGATTTGCGGGTGTTCCGGCATCGCGGGTTTTCCGTCAGCGTACTCACGATCAGTGTCGCGTTTGCTGCCTTTTTTGCTGCGAATGTGTTGACGCCACAATGGTTGCAGGCATTCATGGGATACACCTCAACCAAGGCAGGCATGGTAACGGCATGGACAGGTATTTTTGCTGTCTTTGTTGCACCTCTTGCGGCTGGCTTGTCGTCGAAGACAGATCCGCGCCGGCTGGTATTTGGCGGCGTTGCCTGGCTGGGGCTGATGACCTTGTGGCGCACTTTTGCCACGACAGATATGGGCTACTGGGACATTGCCATGCCGTTGATGTTCATGGGTTTAGGTTTGCCATTTTTCTTCATCCCGACAACCGGGCTCGCTATGGCCAGTGTCGAGGAACGTGAAATGGATTCTGCCGCGGGTCTGATGAATTTTTTACGGACTTTATCCGGTGCGTTCGCGACCTCAATGGTGACAACCATCTGGGATGATCAGATTTCCCGCAATCATGCCGAATTGGTCGGGCTCACCGATACCGATCTGAGTGTACAAAAAATGCTGGAAAGCTCAGGAATGGCAATTGATGCGGTTCGGGGAACCATCGATTCTCTGGTTACCAGTCAAAGCGTGATGCTGGCGACGAACCAGTTAATGATGGGTATCGCTGTCGCATTTCTGGTTGCTGCGTCGGTGATCTGGCTGGCGCCGAAACCAACCAGAGTGGTCGAGCCGGGAGCGGGCGGACACTAGACGACACCCGTTCGACAGGCGACTGACCGGTGTATCTGATGCCGGTCAGTCCTTTCATTTAATTTCTCACGGATGACAGGAGAATTCTCATGTTCCAACATATTCTTGTTCCCACGGATGGCTCTGCACTATCGCAGGCAGCCATAGAAAAAGCGGTGTTGTTTGCGAAAGAGTCTGGTGCGCGCATCAGTTTTTTCTGTGCCGCGCAAGCCGCTACCATGTACGATGGGCTGGGTGGCATTTTTTCTGCGCAGACGCCAGCAACTCTGCGCAACATCGCGAATAACATCAGTCAGGAAATTCTTGCTGCGGCAGAAAAGCAGGCGCAGATACAGGGTGTTCCGTGCACAACGTTGTCGCAGATTGCAGAGCAGCCTTATGCTGCAATTATCGAGGCTGCAACGCTGCATGGCTGTGATTTAATTTTCATGGCTTCTCACGGCAGGCGCGGGCTGGATGCCTTGTTACTCGGCAGCGAAACGCAGAAGGTACTCACACATTCGACTATACCGGTATTGGTTTATCGTTGATTTAATCGTCGCCTGTCATGCTGGCACACCCAGTATTACGCTGGAGGCTTTGAATATGCCGGTGGCAGGTGTGCCGGTCTGCAAGCCCAGCGCGGTGCAGCTGTCATTGGTGATGATGGCAGCCAGTGTACTGCCGCCGTCCATCGTGATGATAATTTCGGTATTCACGGCACCCGGTTGTATGCGTGTGACGATGCCGCTTAACTGATTGCGTGCCGATAAGCGGGTATTCTGATTTTCTGTCATGACGATGATGGACGACGATTTGATCAGCGCAAATGCTTCTGAACCCGGCTGTAAACCCAACTCTTCCGTGCTTTCATGGGTAATGACGGCGACAATTTTTTGCCCGCCTGCAATCGTCAGTTCTATTTCATCATTCACCGCGCCCAGTTTGATGTGCGTGACTTTGCCCAGATAATGATTGCGGGCGCTGGTTTTCATATTCATTTTTTTGATGAGTAAAAAATCGTCGGCGATGCCATCCGCTTGCTGACTGAGTTGCCGGATAAAATCACGATGTTCCTGTTCGATGATGTGGAAGTTATCGACCAGTTGCTGACCACGTTGTGTGAGCCTTGTGCCACCGCCGCCTTTGCCACCGGTCAGTCGTTCAACCAGCGGTTCGCCCGCCAGATTGTTCATGCTGTCAATCGCATCCCAGGCGGCTTTATAGCTCATCTTCATGGCTTTGGCCGCTTGTGTGATCGAGCCGCAAGCGGCGATTTGCGCCAGCAGGGCAATCCTGCCTTTGCCGCCGAAATTTTCTCCATCAACGGTCATCCAGACCGAGCCATGTAAGGCTATCGTTTTCTCTTTGCTCGTCATACAAACACCCGTCTTAAAAACATCTGCCAGAAACTGGCAGTGTCGGAAGTATCAGCAGCAGCGCTGAAGTCACGTTGCCCTTTTCTTCGTCAGCTGTGAGAACGTCATTGTTCATACGCATTGGCTGAGTACGACCGGTGCATCATCATGACGAATTTTCCCATCACGCAAATGCACAACGTGATCGCCAAAGACATGGGCGTCTTCCGGATCATGCGTGATCAATATCATCGGTACTTGCAATGTACTTTGCAAAGTATCGAGTTCTTTGCGCATCAGAATACGCAAAGATGGATCCAGCGCAGCGAATGGCTCATCCAGTAACAAAGCCCGGGGTTCTGCAACCAGTGCCCGCGCCAGCGCCGTACGCTGTTTTTGTCCGCCCGAAAGTTCATGTGGAAGCTGATCGGCGACTGTTTGTAAATCCAGCGCAGCTAACCAATGATTGACCTTTTCATTGCTGCGTTGCCGGTCTGGATTACGCCAGCCCGGCGTCAGTCCGAAACCGATATTCTGGCGCACGTTCAGGTGCGGAAATAAAGCGTATTCCTGAAACAGATAGGCAATATTCCGCTTTTGCGGTGCCAGATGAATGCGCTGCTGATGATCGAACAAAGTTGTCTCGCCGAGACGGATATGTCCGCGATCTGGCATCAGTAATCCGGCAATCGCTTTCAGGGTCAGGCTCTTGCCCGCGCCGGAATCGCCGAGGATGACAACGCGCTGCTGATTGCTGGCGAACTGAATGTCGAGATCAAACCTACGTGTGCCTGAGATCAGCGTTTTCTGAATGTGGAGATCAAACTGCATAGGCCATTCCATTATGAAGAGCGATGTGCGATGCGCCCCGGCGCCAGTTTTCCTGCCAGCAGTAACACGCTGATACAGACGACGGAGGTCAGTAACACCAGCGTGTTGGCAACATCATCCTGCCCGGCCTGCACGGCTTCATACACGGCGATAGACAGGGTTTGTGTTTTACCAGGGATGCTGCCGGCGATCATCAAGGTCGCACCGAACTCACCTAATGCCCGTGCGAATGCCAGCAACACACCGGCCAGAATCCCGCGCCATGCCAGTGGCAGGGTCACACGAAAGAAAATACCTATTTCTGAAATACCCAGTACGCGCGCAGCTTGTTCCAGTTGTCCGTCGATTGCTTCAAAGGCGGCTCGTGCCGGTTTAAAGACCAATGGAAACGCGACGACGGCTGCGGCAATCACTGCGCCTTGCCAGGTAAAGATCAGATTGATGCCAAGATGATCCTGCAGCCATGCACCGAGCCAGCTACGGCGTCCCAGTAAGACCAGCAGGTAATATCCAAGCACCGTTGGCGGCATCACCATTGGTAAGGTCAGCAAGGTGTCGAGCAGATCGCGCCCGGGAAAGCGAACGCGCGCCAGCAGATAGCCGACAGCGATACCCGCAACCAGATTCAATGCGGTCGCCCAACCGGCAACTTTCAGCGACAGCAACAGCGCGTTCCATGCGACATCCATACCAGACGATCAGCCTTTCTTAAATCCGTATTTTGTCAACACCGTTTGCCCCGGTGCGGACAGCAGATAGTTGATGAAGCGCTTCGCTTCTTCTGCATTAGCACTATTTTTGATGCGGGCAACCGGATAACTGATCACCGTGGCAGTCGGTATTTCCAGCACGACTTTGACTTTGTCTTTCATGATTGCGGCATCCGTCGCATAAACGAAGCCAGCGTCAACCTCGTTGCGGGCAACGTAATCGAGCGATTGCCGTACGTTTTGCGTGCTGATAGTTTTGCTTTCGAGTGCTGGCCACAGTTTTGCCGTTTCCAACGCCTGCATGGTATAGCGCCCCACGGGCACGCTGGCCGGATTGCCAATCGCGATGCGTTTGATATTTGCCTGATTCAGATCGTCGAGTCGTTTGATTGCGATTTTACTGTCGGCTGGTTCGATCAGAACGAGCGCATTCCGCACAAAATCATGACGGTCACTCGCCATTACTAAGCCCTGTTTTTCTGCGGCATCCATGGTCTCCTGATCTGCCGAGGCGAACACATCCACCGGTGCGCCTTTGGCGATTTGCTGCAACAAGGCACCTGACGCCGCAAAGTTCAGGGAGACTTTCGCATCCGGATATTGCGCCTGATAATTCTGTGCAATTTCTTTGAACGCATTGGTCAGACTGGCTGCTGCCGAAACAGTGATTTCTGCCGCACAGGCGAGATTTGAAACCCCGACCAGTAAAGTTGCCAACATCAGGCGTTTCAAGGTTTTCGTTTGCACGTGACAGCTCCGGTGAGTTGAACAGAAGTCGTAATATACACTTATATATAACGCTATCAAAGAGCGAGCCCGGATAATCTTGACTCAGGTCAGTTTAGAAAGAAAAACCGGGAGCATAAGGGGGGAGCCACCTGATCGTTGTCTCAATATCGGGGCAGGGCTGGTCGTGCTTTTTCGCAAAAAAAACACCAGCTCGTAAGCTGGTGTTTTCAAGGATAAGAGTCTGATCAGAATCCAAGCCGGAAATCGACCCTGAAACTGTTAGCACGATAGGTATTCGCACCCATAGAACCTAGCCAACTAAAGTTGGTTGTTAAACCACGACGCGATCTGACATTCAGACCCAGACCAACAGACTGGATATCTTCCGGTAAACCAACGACGACGAAACTGTAATTAGTGCTGCCTGCACCCAGATCTGTGTAATACATAGACTGATCCATATCACCGCTGGTGCGGTGACGCAATTGCAGCTTCAACGATGGTGAAACCTGACCAAACTCGTAGTACAGGTCTTTTGCAATCGTCAAACCTCCAGTCAATGCAGTGGTAGTGCTGCGGGCATTATTCAGAGAAAGAGCTAAAACGCTGCCGCGCTCGTTGTAGGCATCCAGTCTGGCATGCAATACATCGAGACGTCCGAATGGCTGAATATGTAAATCATTGCCCATCGCGATATCGCGTGTCAGCGCCGTCGATGCAAAACTGACCTGACCTGAACGCTCGCCCGCCAGCAACTGATTATTGACCTCATCCCAGCGACGATTATCAAAATTGAGCTTGCCCATACCTACGACACCGTCCACAAACCACTGTTTCTCTGGCTTGTACGTGCCGTACAACATGCCAGACCATTGTCTGGATTTGCTTTCGCTCCCCAGTGTATCCATGGTTGCTGTGTCACGTGCATAGCCAATCGATGCACCAATGATCAGCTTGGGATTCCACATCATATCCAAACCGATAGTCAGGCCGTTGCTGGAGAATTTTGTCCGGTTACCATTTTGTGCACCAATGCCACCAACGTCGATATTACCCGCCGTCCAGATGCCGATTGGCTTACCCGCAATCTGCAGCAATTCATTATTTTTTGCTGGTTCTTCTTCATTGTTACCACCATCTGCATGGAAGGCTTCACCTTTGGCAAATGGCGCTTTCGCCATTGTGGAATCCTTCGGACTCAGACGGTACGAATCGTTACCGAAGGTGTCCTTGCTTGCAGTCAGATTGTCAGAAATTTTATTGACAGCCATTCTGAACATATCCAGTCCAGGGGCGTTGAGTCCGATACCAAAGCGGTTTTTAATCGAAAAGTCGCTATGCAGAATCTGAACGTGGCTATACACGTTCGTGATCTGCGTCTCAGTGAAGCGCTGACTGATATTAGCCGCTGCAACTGCCGTCGCTTTCACTACAGCATTACTCACAGGATCAGGGCGTTTGCCTACGACGACATTCAACACCGTGCTATTCGCACCAGCAGTTATCGCGTCGCCAGAGTAGAGCGCAGTAATTAAATGAGCACCGACCGACAGATTTTTCGTCATTAACGCGGCGGAACCATTTGCCAATGGCACGCTTCCCAGATTTACCTGTCCGTCCATAAAGATGACTGAACCCGTCGATGTTGCCGGGCTCACTGCCGCAGTCAACGTCACAGCAACGCCATCCAACACCTGTGATTGGGATGTCCCTATCGTTACAGCAGAAGCAGTGAGGTTCTGAATTTCAATGCTGATGCTGGCCGTTGCCGGATTGAAATTACTTTCGCCGTCTTTGGTCGCGGTGACAACACATGTGCCGGCGGTACTACCCGCTGACAGGATATTGCCAGACAAGCTGCAAGCACCAGATGTGATGGCAAAACTGACCGCGCCGCTGCCGGAACCGCCAGAGACTGCCATGATTGCTTTGCCTGTCGATTTATAGATGGCGCGTTTATCGGCGTTCAACACCAATGCGGTCTGCACATTCTTACCAACACTCAGACTATATGTCGCCAATGTCTGTGCATTGATACCTTTGACTGCTGCCTGTGTTGCCGTAATGGTCACGCTGCCGGATACCAGTGCAGAGACTTTACCAACGCCATCGACACTCGCGATGGCGGGGTTACTGCTGCTATAGCTGATCGCCCCAAAATTCCCACCGCTGAGCGTGGAGGTAGCGACATTCGTCAGGCTGTTACCGATAGTGATTTGTAACGGCCCTGGTTGGCTGAAGCTGAGTACTGGTAATGGTAATGCCGTGACCGTTAAGGCGTAGGTTTGTATAGCCTGTTCGTTCACTCCGTTCACCGCTGTTTGCGTCGCCGTAATTGTCACTGCCCCTGCATTCAATGTAGTGACGGTGCCGCTGGAATTGACCGTGGCGATGGCGGGATTACTGCTGCTGTAGCTGATTGCACCATAATTGCCGCCGCTGAGCGTGGAGGTCGCGACATTCGCCAGGCTATTACCTAATGTGACTTGTAACGGCCCCGCTTGGCTGAAACGCAGCACAGGTACATCAATAACACTCAGGCTGTATGTCTTTGTCGACAGTCCGTTCACTCTTGTGACAGCTGCCTGTGTTGCGGTAATTGTGACCGTTCCCGTATTTAGCGTCGTGACGGCGCCGCTGGCGTTGACCGTGGCGATGGTGGAGTCACTACTGCTGTAACTGATCGTGCCGTAACTGCCGCCAGTCAATGTCGACGTCACAGTATTTGTCAGGCTGTTACCGACGGTTATTGCGAGCGGCCCCGGCTGATTGAAATTTAAAACGGGGACAGGCACAGGGTTGACGGTGAGGCTGTAAGTCTTGACCACCTGCGCGTTTATTCCTGTGACAGCTGCCTGTGTTGCGGTAATTGTGACCGTTCCCGTATTTAGCGTCGTGACGGCGCCGCTGGCGTTCACTGTGGCGATGGTGGAGTCACTACTGCTGTAGCTGATCGCGCCATAACTGCCGCCAGTCAATGTCGACGTCACAGTATTTGTCAGGCTGTTGCCGACAGTTATTGCGAGCGGCCCCGGCTGATTGAAATTTAAAACGGGGACAGGCACGGGATTAACGGTGAGGCTGTAAGTCTTTGTCGACAGTGCGTTTATTCCTGTGACGGCTGCCTGTGTTGCGGTAATTGTGACCGTTCCCGCATTCAGTGTCGTGACGGTACCGCTGGCGTTCACCGTGGCGATGGTGGGGTTACTGCTGCTGTAGCTGATCGCACCATAACTGCCACCGCTGAGCGTTGATGTTGCTGGATTTGTCATGCCATTGCCGGCAGTGATCGGGGGCGGGCTAGGTTGATTGAAACTCAAAATCTGCGGTGGAGTCACAACAAGGTTGTAGGTCACCGAATATCGACCGGAGCTGCGACTATCCAAAATCATTTCTATTTGGTACGTTCCCGTATTTGAAGCAATGAAATTAAAAGAAGCAGTTTGAGCGGCCGTATTATATTGCCCTTGGCGCGGTTGAACTGAAGCGGGAGTATTTGGACTAATATCGTTAACCCTTGCTGTGGAATCGTATGCGAAGCTGATGTTGCAATCGGTGTTTACTGTACAAAAGTAGCTGCTACCTTGGGCTGGGTTAAAACTCATGGGCGGCGTTGGAATCACAACAAGGTTGTAGGTCACCGGATATTGAACGGAGTTGGTATCAAATAAAATAATGTCTATTTGGTACGTTCCAGTATTTAAAGCAGTGAAATTAAAAGAAACAGTTTTAGTTATCCCATTCAACTGCCCTCCGTACCCATTTGCTAGTGAAGCTGGAAAATTCGCATTAAAATTACTAATTGTTCCAGCGAAGCCGTATGTGAGGCTGATGGTGCAATTGGTGTTTACTGTGCAAGTGTAGTTGCTACCCTGGGCTGGATTGAAACTAATTGGGTCTGCATGCACCGGTAGCGCCGTGCTGAGTATGGTGATGAAGAGGCTGGCAAAAGCCAGCCATCTTATCGAAAAGATGCGTTGTAGCATGGCGCGACTTTCAAATAAATAGAGCGAAACGGGGGAAAAGATGTGTCTGCAACGCCAGCGCATTGATGCACTATCAGAGCTCAATGCGAGCATTGACTGCGGAAAAGTGAGCGGTAAAGCACAGATGAGGATTCCATTGTACAGTTTTTATTTTTGCAACAATGAAAATTACCACCGAAGTCCCGACAGTGTTGTTTTTTTAAAAATAGACGTATGAGTATGTGACTAATACGAGACTGCTGACAGTATCAGGGGATGGTTATGTACGAAGATGCGTTCAAGGCAATTTGCTGAGGGTATTTGAACAATACCGTGAGATGACGTCATGTGTGCATCTGGTTGGCGTGTAGGTTGGGTGCCGTCTTTATATTGCCTTGCCGGGGCAATTTTTCGTTAGTCTCAATGAAATACAACGAGGACTGCTTTTTTACCTTCACCCGCTCAAGCGAGCAGGTGAAGGCTTCTGAATGTATCCGGCTAGTGGTGTGCTCAGCCGCAAGCGCCGACGTAGCCGCAGGAAACACAACGGCTGCAGCCATCTATCTTTTGCAATGCATACGCACCGCAATCCGGGCATTTTTTTCCACTGGGGATATACGATACCGGCGCAGTTTCCGCGACGTAAGTCAGATCATTGACGCCATATTGTTGCAGGCGGGATTTAAATTTCTCGGCTAGCACATGCACCGGAATCTGATTACCGGAGGCGTCCAGAAAGCCGCGTTTCATCAGTATGCGTTGCAATGCGTAACCGATGGCAGCCACTTCGGATTCGTGGAACAGCGGCGCTTGCGAGCCGTCGTCTTTGGTCAGCATGCCGCAGCGTACGGTGCCTTTATCCCACACGACTTCACGCATATCGGCCAAGGCTTTTGCAATCGAACCACCTGAGCGCGCCGCCATCGACAGCAGACGCATGCTGGCGGAAATCCATTGCTGGCCATCGTTTTTCTGACCGGCTGGCATGAAGAATTCAAACGGACGTTCTATCGTGATCAGTTCGCCGCCGACCATACCTTGCACGTGTATGAAGCTGACGGTCAGGTAGACCGTTTTTTTACCTTCATAGGTGGTGTACTGCACTTTTGAGGTGATTGATTCCAGATCGCCGAACGGACGTCCCTCAAACTGTTTACGCAGCAAATCTTCATCATGCGGCTGATGCGCAAGCACCGTGGCTGCTTCCGGTTCCGGTGTTGTGCTGGCGACCGATAAGACGCTGCCGAGTATACTGTTTGGTCGGTAGGTTGCCAGACCTTTGAGTCCGGCGCGCCATGCGTCCATATACAAATTCTGGAAGTCTTCGTATGGATAATCGGCCGGAACATTCACTGTTTTCGAGATCGCCGAGTCTATGTAAGGCTGCACGACCTGCAGCATTTTCATGTGGTCGCTGGCAGACATATTCAGCGCGGTGACAAACTGATGCGGCAATTTGTTGTCGTCGGACACGTCATGTCCCATCGCACGGTATAAACGCCAGGCGTGATCGGCGACTTCATAAATACGCGCGTCGCCAACGGCCATGCGCTTTTTACGGTTATAGACCCATGAAAACGCCGGTTCGATACCGTTCGATGCATTGTCTGCGAATGCCAGTGTGATGGTGCCGGTTGGTGCAATCGACAGCAGGTGAGAATTGCGCAGACCATTTTTTTCTATGGCTTTACGAACTGTCTTCGGCAGACGTTGTGCAAATTGGCCGGATAAATATTTCTGGCTGTCGAACAAGGGGAATGCGCCTTTTTCTTTTGCCAGTTCGGCGGAAGCGAGATACGCCGTATCGCGCAGAACTTCAGATACCTGACGGGCGAATTCGCGGCCTTCGTCGGAATCGTAGCGTATGCCCAGCATCACCAGAGTGCTGCCGATGCCGAGAAAGCCAAGGCCGACGCGGCGCTTTGACATTGCTTCGGCTTTTTGCAGATCGAGTGGCCATGCGGTGGCATCGAGCACATTGTCGAGCATGCGGGTCGCCACTGTGATGACGGATTTAAATGCATCAAAATCAAAGCTGGTGCCGAGCGAGAAGGGATTCTTTACGAAACGTGTCAGATTGATAGATCCGAGGCAGCAGCAGCCATAATCCGGCAAAGGCTGTTCGGCGCAAGGATTAGTCGCTTCGATTTTTTCGCAGTAATACAGATTGTTTTCTGTATTCATACGTGACATGAACAGAATGCCTGGCTCTGCATGGTCGTAAGTCGATTTCATGACGACTTCCCACAGATCGCGGGCGCGCAGTGTTTCGTAGACCCACAGACCGTCTTCACGCTGGTAGGCGCCTGCGGCTTTGCGGTCTTCGCTCGGTTCTGCTTTGTGCACGAGGCAGAAATCTGTGTCGTCAGCAACCGCTTGCATGAACTCATCGGTGACGCCGATGGAGATATTAAAGTTGGTCAGGCCGCCTTCGTCTTTCGAGCGGATAAATTCCAGAATATCGGGATGATCGCCGCGCAGCACGCCCATTTGCGCACCACGCCGCGCACCGGCAGATTCAACCGTCGAGCATGAGGCATTAAACACTTGCATGAAGGATACCGGGCCGGAGGCGCGCGAACGTGTACCGCGCACCAGCGCATCTTTCGGGCGAATGCTGGAAAAATCGTAGCCGACACCGCCGCCGCGCCGCATGGTTTCGGCTGCGTCCGCCAATGCCGCATAAATGCCGGGTTTGCCATCCGTCGGGCTGGATACCGAGTCGCCGACCGGTTGTACGAAACAGTTGATCAGCGTCGCATGTAAATCCATACCGGCTGCGGAATTGATACGGCCGGCCGGAACAAAACCATTTTTTTGCGCCCATAAGAATTTTTCTTCGTAATAGGCCTGCACGTCCGCTTGTTCTACGCTGGCGAGTGCCTTGGCGACGCGTGCCTGCACATCATGAATAGTGGCTTCTTCGCCCTTCGCGTATTTTTCTAATAAAACATCGAGTGAGATTTCCTGTGGCGCCATGTCAGTGATTCCCGGGAGTTGTACGTTCGCATTCATTATCGGATTAATTTCTCAGTGAGGATTACAGATTATCGTATCGATTATTGTCTTAAAGCCAGCGCCACTATGATGGGCAGCGCTTCAGTATATGGGGCAGGGGCTGATTTGCCTTGATGGGTATCAAGGCAGACAAAATCCCTGCCTGTTCATCATTTCTTGTTTCAAGTCTTACTGATGCAGTAATTTTGCCAGTAAGTAATTGCTATGCTGAAAAGACCCTGATTCTGTGACTCAGCTCAGGTATGGTGCCAGAATTGCCATGGTGCGGGCGGTTGCGCCCTGATGCTGTAAAAAAAACGCATAGGCATGTTGTCCCATATCGTTACGTTTTTTATCATCACCAAGTAAGGCAAGCGCTTCGCGTAGCATACTCCGCGCACCGTCAACCCGCAAAGCAGCACCGGCTGCAATGGCCTGATCGGTAATTTCGGAAAAATTAAAGGTATGCAGCCCCGTCAGCACGGCTTTACCCATGGCACAGGCTTCGATCAGATTATGTCCGCCCAGTGGCACCAGACTGCCGCCGACGAAGGCGACATCAGCAGCGGCATAGTACATATACATTTCACCCATGGTGTCACCCAGCAATATCTGTACGTTGCTGGCAATCGGCGCGACTGTGTCGTGATCAAGTGTGGAGCGGCGTACATGCGCGATGCCACGCGTTTCCAGCATGCCTGCCACCTGATCAAAACGTTGTGGATGGCGCGGTGTGATGATCAGCAGCGGCTTTTCTGTCAGCAACGGAAACTGTTCCTGAAACGCGGCGAGTATCAGTTCTTCTTCGCCGTCGCGGGTACTGGCGCACAAGATGACCTGACGTTCGCCAAAACTACGGCGTAAGGCAATGCCGCGTTCCGCCATCAGCGCTGGCGGGGTGACATCAAATTTCATATTCCCTGTGACTTGCGGTTCGCTGATGCCCAGTTCACGTAAGCGATCCGCATCCGGATTTGACTGCGCTGCAACCGCGCTGATCGCGTGTGCCGCGGGCAGCATCAGGGCCGACAAACGGCGTGCTTTGTTCAGCGATTTTTCTGACAGTCGTGCATTCACCAGCGTGACCGGCACCTGCAATTCTTTGCATTGAGCAATCAGATTCGGCCAGACTTCCGTTTCTATCAGCACGCACAATTGCGGAGAATAATGTCGCAGAAAACGGCGCATCATCCAGTTAATGTCATACGGCAAAAATGCCTGCGTCAGCCGTGACGATACATCGGCAAACAGCTTGCCGCCGGTTTCACGTCCGGTCGCGGTCATGTGCGTCAGTAACAGATGATGCTGCGGATAGCTTGCGAGCAATGCCCGTATCAAGGGCTCGGCGGCGCGTGTTTCACCAGCCGATACCGCATGTACCCAGATCGTTGCCTGCTTTTGATAAGCAGGGAAAAATCCCAGACGTTCGGCGATATGCTGGCGGTAACCCGGCTCGCGACGACCACGCCACCAGAGACGGAATACGGCGAAGGGCAGCGATAAACCCCAGACGAAAGAATAAAGAAGGCGCATGGATTAGTTTTTTCTGAAATTCACCAGCACGATACCACTGAGTACCATCACGGCGCCAATTGCAAAGCGCGGGCTGACGACATCATTCATCAGCGCGACACCCGCCGCGACACCAAACAGCGGCGTCAGAAACGAAAACGCAGACAGGCGCGATGCCAGATAGCGGCGCATCAGCCAGAACCACGCCAGATAACTGGCAAAAGCCACCACCACACTTTGAAATAACATGCTGATCCAGGCGGCTTGATCCCACGCTGCAAACACATTGTCGCCCTGCGCAAACGCAATCGCGGTCAGTGCGACCGCAGCACCGGCGAGCTGATAAAACAGCGTGGTCGTCGGCTCAGCTTCAGATAAGCTCGATTTACGTATCACCACTGTCGTCGATGCCCACAGCAGTGCCGCCAGAATACCGAAACTGTCACCGATCAGCATGTCATGCATGGCGCGCGGGTTATTGCCAAACGCGCCGGAAAACGCAATGGCGACGCCGCCAAAGGCCATCAATATCCCCAGCCATTGCCGCGTCTGCAGGCGTTCTGCCGGAATCAGCCAGTGCAGTGCAAGCACCGTGAAGATGGGCGCGGTGTATAAGAACACCGACATGTGCGATGCCGTGGTGAAATTGAGTCCGTACGAGACCGCCAGAAATTCGCCTGCGAACAGCAGACCCGCCAGCAAACCCGGGCGCAGATGCGGCCCCGTCAGCGTGAACGGAATTTTTCTGAGCGAAATTAAAGCGAGTACTAACACGGCAGCAATGCCAGAGCGCAAGCCGAGTTGTAGTGTGGAACTGATGGCATGCGCGGCCATTTTGACCGCCACTTGTTGTAAACCCCAGCACAGGCACAGCAGTAACATCAGACCGATGGCGTTGCCGTCGAGGCTCTTGCGGATAGTCATGTGGTAAAAAAGAAAATAATGCAGAAATCTGAAGAAGCAGGACTATACCCTAAGTCGCACGGCGGCTGAGTTTCTTGTTCAGCAAGCGCCAGATATGGCTGATGCTGGCGACCCGTTGCGACTGTATCGTGCGGCGTTTGCGCCAGGTGTCCGGCAAGCCGTACAAGGCGTCACGCTTGGCGCGCAGAATGACCTTGCCCTGACCAACTTTGATGAAGTAGGCAACCGTGATCAGATTCAGCAATAAATGCAAAGGCAGACAAAGCCAGAACAGGATGCCCGGCATATTTTTAACGAAAGTCCAGACCAGATTGCGGTGGCCGTAATACACAGAAAAATCGCTGCGTTTGCCGGTTAATGCCGAGCCGACATGATTCGCAACCGACTCCGGCACATACAAACAGCGGTGGCCAAGCAACTGATAGCGAAAGCCGAGATCAATATCCTCGACATAGCAAAAGTAATCTTCATCAAAACCGCCAATCGCATCGAACACATCGCGCCGGTACAAACCAGCCGCGGCGCAGGTCGAAAAAATTTCCCGGCGTTCTAAAAATGACGGCTGCAATGGTTGGCCATGCGCTTCACGCCAGACCAGCCCGCTGACGTGATACGCGTCACCGACACCATCGAGGAGGGTACGTGTGTTGGCATCCATCAGACGGCTGCCGAAGATCGCGAATTCCGGCTGCGCAACGGCCGCATCCACCAGGGCTTTGAGCCAGTCCGGTTCAGGAAACGCATCCGGATTCAGCAAAGCGATCCACTCGCTGTCGGGCGATGCCAGTTTGACGGCGAGATTATTTCCCGCCGCAAAGCCCAGATTGCTGCCCGCATGTATCACTTTGACCTGTGGAAATGCCTGTTCGATTGCATGACCGGAGCCGTCGCTGCTGGCATTGTCCACCACGATAATTTCATGCGGCTGATAGCTTTGCGCGCACAGATCGGTGACGCAGCGTTGCAGCAAGTCGCCGCCATTCCAGTTGACGATGACGACGCTGACTTTGGGAGTAGGCGATGAGGGAGCGGCTTGCATGCGGTGATATTCTTTTCAGTTCAAATTGCCGGAGGTGCTGACAGCGGCTGCGTTGTCATAGTAATTGCTGTATCGCCTGTTCGACTTCAGCGACGGCGGGCGGTGCGCCATTATCACCGAGGTTGATGATCTTCGGCGACCAGTTTCCTTCCGTTTTCCATTTTGGTGAAGCGCAGTAAATTTCTATGGTCGGCGTCTCGTAAGCGGCTGCAATATGCGTCAGGCCGGTATCGACACCGATCGCGAGTGCGGCGGATTGCGCCAGGATGGTGGCGTCTTGCATGGAGAGCGCCGGTAACACCGTTGCATTCGGCATCGCGGCGGCCATCGCTTCGGCTTCGGCTTTTTCGGCCGGGCTACCCCATGGCAGCAGAATAGGTAACTCGTATTGTCGCAGATACGCGGCAATTGCTATCCAGTTTTCCCGCGTCCATTTCTTTGCTGCTCCTGCGGTACCGTGGAAAAAGACCACGTAGGGTGTCGCTGGTTTCCAGCTAGTATCGCCTGTTGGAATGCGCAAGCCGAAACTGGCCGGTGTGTTAACCACGTAGCCAGCCGCTGCAGCGGCGACCAGACGGCCGCGCAAGACGGCATGGGTGTGTTTATCGACCGGTACGCTGAGATTATGAAATAGTCGCGAAATGCCTTCGTAACCGGAACCCTCGGTACCATTCGCCAGACCGACTTTTTTCCCGTTTGGCGTTTTGCGTGCCATGCCCATGATGAGGCCGGTTTTCAGCAGCCCTTGGGTGTCGAGGATCAGATCGTAGGCGTCATGCCGTAACTGGCGGTAAAAACCGGCGATTTCTGCGCGTGTTGCGGCCGAGCGCAAACTCTTGCGCCAGCGCCGTAAGGCGAAAGGGATGACGTGTCGCACACCCGGATGCAGACGCACCAGATTCACATAGGCTTCTTCGACCACCCAATCGATCTGCGCATCAGGAAAATGGCGCAGCAGATCATTGACAACTGGCATGTTATGCAGCACATCGCCAAGGGAAGAAACACGGACCAGCAGAATTTTCACGAGATTGTCAGCAACAAAGGTAAGGACAAATTAAAAGAAGAACGGATCAGATGTAGCGGGTAATTTTGAGCTATTTTCATATACTCCCCCTCATTTTTTATATTTTCGCCTTCATGTCCTTATAAACATTGGGCTGTAGAAAATACTGGGGGGAGTATATTTAGGGCATTTTAAAGGTCTTTTTTGCCTTTACTGGCCATTATCAGGCCAGTAAAGACTTCAGCACCTTAAAACGGTAACACCGCATCCGGTTTCACCGCCAGCACTGCCTGTTTCATCGCCGCTTGTATGCGTGCCAGCGCGGCTGGCGTTTCTGCTTCAAAACGCATCACGATCACCGGTGTCGTATTCGAAGAGCGTGCCAGACCGAAGCCATCTGGATATTCAACCCGCAGACCGTCAATCGTGATGATTTCATCGGAACCCGGGAAATTGGCATTCGCCTGCATTGCGGCGATGAGTTGGAAATTCTCACCTTCCGCTAATTTCAGTTGCAGTTCCGGTGTTGAGGCTGATTGCGGCAAGTCATTCAGAGTTGCGGTCATGTCCGCAACGCGGCTCAGAATCTCCAGCAAACGGGCACCGGCGTACAAGCCATCATCAAAACCATACCAGCGGTCTTTGAAGAAAATATGCCCGCTCATTTCGCCGCCAAGCGGTGACCCGGTTTCACGCAATTTCGCTTTCACCAGCGAATGCCCGGTTTTCCACATCAGCGGCACACCGCCGCGCGCTTTGACCCACGGAGCGATATGGCGCGTGCATTTGACGTCATACAGAATCTGCGCACCAGGATTGCGTGTCAGCACATCTTCGGCAAACAACATTAACTGGCGATCAGGGTAAATGATCTGACCATCTTTCGTCACGACACCGAGGCGGTCGCCATCGCCATCAAAGGCCAGCCCGATTTCAGCATCCGTGGTTTGCAGGCAGCGTATCAGGTCTTGCAGGTTTTCAGCATGCGCCGGATCAGGATGGTGATTCGGGAAGGTGCCATCGACTTCGCAGAATAATTCGATCACTTCGCAACCCATGCCGCGATACAGATCTGCCGCAAATGCACCGGCCACACCGTTACCGCAATCGACGGCGATCTTGATCGGGCGCGCCAGTTTAACGTCGCCGATAATGCGTTCAAGATAGGCCGCTCTGATGTCGTGGGTACGGTAGCTACCGCTGCCTTGAGCAAATTCTTTTTTCAGTATGGTCTGATACAAGGCCAGAATCGCATCGCCATAAATCGCTTCACCGGCGAGCACCATTTTGAAGCCGTTGTAATCCGGTGGATTATGGCTGCCGGTGACCATGATGCCGGATGTCGCACCCAGCACATTGGTGCCGAAATACACCATCGGTGTGACGACGACGCCGAGGTCGATCACATCGACGCCGGTGGATTGCAAACCATTGGCGAGTGCGGTGATCAGATCGGGGCCGGACAAGCGACCATCACGGCCAATCACGACGGTCTTTTCACCTTTGGCAACGGCGGCGCTGCCGAATGCCTGACCAATCAGGTAAGCAACATCAGCATCGAGCGTTTTGCCGATAATGCCGCGAATATCATAAGCCTTGAAAATGCTGGGGGAAAGTAGAGACATAGCAACCTTGCTGATCAAAATGAAGTGATGACGGGAATTGTAAATAGCTATTTAATGCAGAACTTAATGCAGGACTTAATGCAGAACTTTTACGTCGGTCATGCTGCCTGAATTGACATGGGATGCTTGCCAGATCAGATCTTCGATGCCGCATTGCGGCTGGTATTCTGCCACTGTTTTTAACAACAGCGTACGTATTTGTTCATAGTCAAACGCGGTGCAGGCTTGCTCAAGCTCATTCAGAGCACGGCTTAATTGCTCCCAGGGAATTTCATTTTCCTGTGCACGCATAATCAGCGGGTGGCTGGTGCCTTCAACGTTGTCGCCGATCAGCAGTTCTTCGTACAATTTTTCACCGGGACGAAGGCCGACGTGCTGTATTTCTATCGTTCCCTGCGGCGTTGTTTCTGATTTCACTTCCAGCCCGCTCAGATGCACCATGCGGCGCGCCAGATCGATAATGCGTACAGGTTCACCCATATCAAGCACAAAGACGTCGCCGCCTTCGCCCATGGCTCCCGCCTGCAGCACGAGTTGCGCCGCTTCAGGGATGGTCATGAAATAGCGGGTGATTTCAGGATGCGTCAAAGTAATCGGGCCACCTGCCATGATCTGTTTGCGAAACAGCGGCACGACTGAGCCTGACGAGCCCAGCACATTGCCAAAGCGCACCATACAAAAACGCGTGCTGTGCTGGCCATGCGAAAATGCCTGCAAAATTAATTCCGCGAGCCGTTTGCTGGTACCCATGACATTCGTCGGACGCACTGCTTTATCAGTGGAAATGAGCACGAAGTTAGCCACTTTCGCCTTGATCGCTGCTTGCGCCACCGCCAGCGTACCGAACACATTATTGCGTATGCCTTCGACCGGATTGTGTTCGACCAGCGGCACGTGTTTGTAGGCAGCGGCGTGGTACAACGTGTCAATATTGCAGGCTGCAAAAATTCTGTCGAGCTTGGCAGCATCAAGCACCGTGCCGAGAAACGGCAGTATCTCGACATCAAGATGAAGCTGAGCGCGCAGCGACAGCAATTCATGCTCGATTGCATATAAAGCGTATTCGGACATCTCTAGCAACACCAGCTTTTGGGGACGCTGACGCAGAATCTGGCGGCACAGTTCTGAACCTATAGAGCCGCCCGCGCCGGTGACCAACACATGTTTGCCGGTGATGCAGGTACTCAGCAGGCGGGTATCCGGCTCGACCTGATCGCGGCCCAGCAAATCTTCAATTTCAACATCGCGCACATCCTGAACACGCAGTTCGCCATTGACCAGGCTTTGTATAGAAGGCGTGACTTTAATTTTTAGCTTCAGATGTTCGAGCTGATTCAGTATCTGCTTTTGCCGGGTTTTACTGGCCGAGGGTATCGCCAGCAGAATCTGTTTGATACCTAATTTAACGACCAGCGCATCAATTTCTGCCGGGCTGTAAATCTGGATACCAGCGATCGTTGAGCGGTGTTTTTTTTCATTGTCATCAATAAACGCAACGCAGATATGTTCACCGCCAGCCCGTAATGCCGTAGCGAGTTGCGCTCCGGCTTTTCCTGCGCCGTAAATGCAGACGTGAATCACGTTGTCTGCCATATCGGCGCGCAGAAACCAGCTGCGTGCGAGAAAACGGCTGGCACCGAGATAGAGGATAGAACCGGCCCAGAAAAAGCCAAAGATCGCGCGTGAAATCGGCATGATGTGCAGCATCACGCCGATGAAGGCCAGCAGCAGAACTGATGTGCTGGCACCGATAAAGATCACGCTGATAATTTTCTGATCGATAAAACGAATCACTGCACGGTATAAACCGATGCGGATAAAAATGGGGATGGAGACAACAGGGATAGAAACGATCAGCCAGAAATAATGCCGGAACAATTCGGCGTTAAAACCATCGTAACGCAACCAGATCGCCAGTATGAAGATCAGCGGCAGACACAGCGCATCAAGCGCAGCGGCCATGATTTGCTTCTGCAGGCGGGGGAGATGGAGTAGTGTTTGCAGCATGAAGTTTGTCCTAATGCGTAATGCCGTCGCGACGCAAAACCTTGAAAAAGGTCATCAGCAATATGCGCATATCCAGCAGAAATGACTGATGTTGCAGATAATAGGCATCCAGTTCCACTTTCACCGGAATCGGTAATTCATCGCGACCGTTAACCTGCGCCCAACCCGTTAAGCCGGGCGGAATCGTATGGACGTTTTTTTCAGTACGTAAGGCAATCAGATCATGCTGATTGTACAGCGCCGGGCGCGGGCCAACGAAACTCATATCGCCGTTCAGGATACTCCACAGTTGCGGCAATTCATCCAGACTGGATTTTCTGAGAAACGAACCTATCGGCGTCAGATACTGATCCGGGTTACTCAACAAGTGCGTGGCAACTGCGGGCGTGTCTATGCGCATGCTGCGGAATTTCGGCATCTTGAAAATGACATTATTCTTGCCAACACGATCCGACCAGTAAACGGCAGGGCCGCGCGAAGTCAGCTTCACGCACAAAGCGGTGATCAGTATGGGCAACAGCAATATGAGTGTGGCACATACAGCGAGCAGCAGGTCAAAGCAACGTTTCAACATAGTGTTATGGTAATTGTGTCACGGTAGCGGCCAGTCCCTGTTCCACAGTATAGGGCGGAGTCCAGCCTAGCAATGTTTTCGCCTTGGTGATATCGACTTGCAATGATAAACACAGGCGATCAGCAACAGATTTTTTTCCGGCCAGCGTCGCCGCCAGCGTGAGTAAAGATGGTGGACACGGCAGCAAGCGTGATGGCACCTGCAAGGCTTTGGCGCACGCCTGCAATAATTCAGCGGTCGATAAATCCTGACCATCGGAGACCAGAAAAATTTCTTGCCCCGCATGCGGGTGATGCAGACAGGTATCGATCAGACTGATCAGATTACCGAGATAAACAAAGCTGCGTTTGTTTCTGGTGCTGTCCAGCGGCAGCGGTATGCCTTTTTTAACCCAGCGTAGCATGCTTAAAAAATTCGCTTTCACGCCTGGCCCATAGATCAGCGGTGGCCGGATGATCGTTACTGCCATACCGGTTTGCTCACCCAGCTGCAACAGGGCAATTTCTGCTTCACACTTCGATATGCCGTACGGGTCTTCGGCAAGGGATACATCTTTTTCGCTGAACGGTTTTCCCGGTTGCGTCAGCTCGCCGTTGACTTTGACGGAACTGATAAAAATAAACTGCCGCACTCCCGCCACTGCCGCTTGTCTGGCCAGCGCCAGTGTGGCGTCGACGTTGACGCGACGGAACAAGGCCAGCGGATCAGCCGCGGACTCGTGCATCACATGCACACGGGCCGCGCAATGAATCACCGCGTCAATCTCATGCAAATGAGCAGACCAGTCGAGATCAGGAGAAAGCTCCGGAATCAGCGGGTTTGCCATCAGTGGGGATTGATAGCTGAGCGGCTGACGGCTAGGGCAGATCAGTGGGCGATTTTGCCCAAGAAAATATCTGGCGACTGCCTGCCCGACAAATCCACTCGCACCGGTAATGAAGATACGCTGGACCATATCAGCGCGCGCCGCTTGTACGGCGTGAATAGACAAAATATTTACGCGATAAAAATTTCAGGAAACTGCGGATAAACCAATTCGCGTGGGGCGACAACAGACTGCGGTTTTTATGTGCCGCAAAATGGACTGCCTGCAGTTGCGGGTAATAACGCACACCTTTTCCCAACATCAGATACGAGCGATAGCAAAGATCGACGTCTTCAAAATACATAAAATAGCGATCATCGAAGCCCTGCAGCGCTTCGTAATGGCGCGCATCGAACGCTAAAAACGCGCCCGAAGCCCAGTCTGCATGAAACGGCGCTGTGATTTTTTCTTTATCGTAGGCCTGCGTCAGCGAGCGTACGACGGCCATACGCAATGGCGAAAGAAAATCCGGAAACAAACGGATATTCGCATCAGTCCTGAGGTGATTTTCATCTTTAAACAGATTCAGGGTTGCCAGTGGAAACTGATCACGCTGCATTTCTTCAACCAGTTGTCTGAGCGTATCCGGGGTGATGGAAATATCCGGATTCATGACGACGAATATGTCGCCTGAGCGCAAGCCGACACTATTTTGTATTTGCCGGAACAGAAAATTATTGTTCGCACCGAAGCCCAGTCCTGCAGAGGCATCGGTGTAAGAGACACCGTGCTGGTGGCAGTAGTCTTTTAATTTTGCGGATGGCAGATTATCTTTGAGCCACAGATGGATATCGTCATGCTGGCCAAGTAATCCGCCCAGCCGGGTTGAGATCAGCAGATCTTCATGTCCATGACTGATGATGGCAACATGAATCATAAGTGAACGATTCCATTCATATTTGGGTGTGAGGGCATGCTTGCTGGCATCTGCTTTACTGTGCTGTCACGACGCGCGGCGTATGCGATTGCTGTGTTGGCGTACAGAGTAACAGCATTCGCTTTGCCCGCGATGAACTATTCCTTACCAGTATCTATGCCAGACTATCCGTCAACGCCGTTTGCCACGATGGCAACGTCAATCCGAAAGTGCGGCTGATTTTATCTGTGTTCAGACAGGAATTGACCGGTCTTGTTGCTGGTGTCGGGTATTCGCTGGCTGGAATTCCATGCACAACGGGTGCTGGCTTGTTCAGCAAACCACGGCTAGCCGCCTGACGCAGAATTTCTTCGGTAAAGCCACACCAGCTTGTGTGTCCGGTTGTCGTCAGATTATATAAACCCTGATTTTGCGACCACCATTGTGAGCTATCCGGTGCGGCCAACAGTTGCGCCAGAATTTGACAAGTGGCGTCGCTGATGGCTTTAGCCGATGTGGGTGCTCCCCACTGGTCGTTGACGATACGCAGTTCGTCACGCTCATTCGCCAACCGTAACATCGTCAGCAGGAAATTTTTACCGAAGCGCGAATAGACCCAGCTGGTGCGGAAAATCAGATGACGGCAGCCACTGGCGATAATGGCTTGCTCGCCCGCCAGTTTCGTTGTGCCATACACATTCAACGGATGAGTTGTTTCTGTTTCTGTATAACTTTTTAAACCGGCGTGGGCATCGCGCAAACTGCCGTCAAAGACGTAATCTGTCGAATAGTGAATCAGACCAATATTGTGTTTTTTTGCTGCCGCAGCAAAGGCCGCTGGCGCTGTCACATTGATCGCTTCTGCTAATTCAGTTTCTGACTCTGCTTTATCGACCGCGGTATAGGCGGCCGGATTGATAATCAGATCTGGCTGTATCGCATCAACAAAAACAGTAATCGCAGCTGCATCGCTTAAATCAAGCTGGCTGCGATCAGGGGCGATCACTTCATGCTGCGTACTGAGTTGCTGCTGTAAAGTATGGCCCAGCTGTCCCGTGACGCCGGTCAATAAAATCTTCATTCAAATACCTCGGCATCAGCGAGCAGTTTTCCCTGCTGATCTTTAGCAGACATGACCGGTTCGCCCTGAATCGGCCATTCAATACCAATTGCAGGATCATTCCATTGCAATGAGCGTTCGTATTCCGGCGCCCAGTAATCTGTGGTTTTATAGAGGAATTCCGCTTTATCGCTGAGCACAACAAAACCATGTGCAAAGCCAGGCGGGATCCAGAGTTGACGCTGATTTTCTGCGGACAGAACGACACCGGTCCACTGGCCGAAGCGTGGTGAGCTTTTGCGGATATCAACAGCCACATCAAACACTTCGCCGGTCACTACGCGCACCAGTTTTCCCTGCGCCTGTTTGATCTGATAGTGCAGGCCGCGCAGGATATTTTTTGCTGAGAGTGAATGGTTGTCCTGAACAAATTCAACATCGACACCCGTCAGTTCAGCAAACTTTTTCGCATTGAAGCTCTCGAAGAAAAAACCACGTTCGTCACCGAATACTTTCGGTTCTATGATCATGACTTCCGGCAGATTGGTAGGAATAGCTTTCATGGTTTAAAACGTCTTTTTCTCTAAGAGGTTCAACAAATAACGGCCGTACTCATTTTTCTTCAACGGCTGTGCCAGCGTTTCGAGCTGCGCGGCGCTGATGTAGTTACGGCGGAAGGCGATTTCTTCAGGACAGGCAACTTTTAAGCCCTGGCGCTTTTCTATCGTCGCGACGAACTGACCTGCTTCCAGCAAGGATTCGTGGGTGCCGGTATCGAGCCATGCCATGCCACGTCCCATCAGTTCGACGTTGAGTTCACCTTGTTTCAGATAAACGTTATTGACATCGGTAATTTCAAGTTCGCCGCGTGGCGATGGTTTGATATTGGCGGCGATATCGCATACTTGCTGATCATAAAAATACAAGCCTGTCACCGCGTAATTCGACTTAGGTTTTGCTGGTTTTTCCTCAATGCTGAGTGCTTGTTTGTTAGCGTCAAAATCAACCACGCCATAGCGTTCAGGATCATGCACGTGGTAAGCAAACACGGTTGCGCCCTGATTTCTGGCATCGGCATTGCGTAATTGTGGTTCGAAATCGTGACCGTAATAGATGTTGTCGCCCAGAATCAACGCAGAAGGAGAATTGCCGATAAATTCTTTGCCGATAATGAAGGCCTGCGCCAGACCATCAGGTGACGGTTGCACTGCATATTGCAGATTAATACCCCATTGAGAACCGTCGCCAAGCAACTCAGAAAAACGCGGCGTATCTTGCGGTGTCGAGATAATCAGAATGTCGCGAATCCCTGCCAGCATCAGCGATGTCAGCGGGTAATAAATCATCGGTTTGTCGTATACCGGCAGCAGTTGTTTGGAGATTGCCTGTGTGACCGGGTAGAGGCGTGTGCCGGAACCACCGGCCAGAATAATGCCTTTGCGGGTACTTGATGTAAAACTCATGCTTGTTCCTTGTTACTGTATTGCAGATCAACCCATTTCATGTAATCGCCGGATTGTACCTGCGCGACCCACGCATCATTGGCGAGATACCATTCCACTGTTTTGCGTAGGCCAGTCGTGAACGTTTCAGCCGGTTTCCAGCCGAGTTCGCGTTCGATTTTGCGCGCATCAATAGCGTAGCGGCGATCGTGGCCCGGGCGGTCAGTGATGTGTTTGATCTGATCGCGGTAACTGCCTTGTGCTTTAGGTTGTAATTCGTCCAGTAAATCGCAAATGGTATGAACGACGCTGAGATTAGTCTGTTCGTTCCAGCCGCCGACGTTGTAGGTTTCGCCCAGGCGTCCATCTTCAAGGACGCGGCGGATTGCTGCACAATGATCTGTCACAAACAACCAGTCACGCACTTGCTGACCATCGCCATACACCGGCAAGTCCTTACCTGCGCGGGCGTTGGTAATAATCAGCGGAATCAGTTTTTCCGGAAAATGATAAGGACCATAGTTATTCGAGCAGTTTGTCGTTAAGACTGGCATGCCATAAGTATGGTGATAAGCGCGAACCAGATGATCGGATGCTGCTTTCGATGCAGAATACGGGCTGTTCGGCGCGTAAGCAGTTGTTTCGCTGAATGGCGGATCTTCCGGACCCAGCGTTCCATACACTTCGTCGGTTGATACGTGTAGGAAACGAAAGTCCTTTTTTTCCTGAGCTTCGAGTGAGTTCCAGTAAGCCCGCGCAGCCTCTAACAGGCTGAACGTGCCATTAACATTGGTTGTGACGAAAGCTGCCGGACCATGAATCGAGCGATCTACATGGCTTTCTGCCGCAAAATGCACGATCGCACGTGGCTTATGCTCTGCAAACAATGCTGTCAGTTTGTCGCCGTCGCAGATGTCACCCTGGACGAAAATATGCCGGTTATCGTGACGTAAGCTTGTAAGATTGTTTAAATTGCCAGCATAAGTCAGTTTGTCATAATTGAGCACTGTCTCATCAGATTGTGCCAGCCAACTTAATACAAAATTAGCGCCGATAAATCCAGCGCCGCCTGTGACGAAAATCATAACTAACCCCTGTCTGAACCGCTTATTTTTAATACCCAACCCGCGATTTTACTTGAGATAAGCCTGAAGTCGTTCTATTTTGTGATGATTTTACGCTGTAAGATTAGTAACAATTATTTGCATTAATGTGGTTTTGATATGTCGGGAATAGTGTTTTTCATGTCTGCCCGCATTTCAAGCTTTCATTTTGCTAATCGGGCTGCCTTGATTTTTGACTTTCCAATGATGCATACATATGCCGTTTGCAATATGAATTGTCGATTTAGGGTGCCAGGTATCCCTTGAAATAATCAAAATCAGCCCTATTTACAGGTGTAACGTGTATTTGAATGGAGAAACAGGATGCAAGAACAAGAAAATCGTCAGGTTGAAAACCCTGCTACTGCAGTTGAGAGCGCTGAAGTTGCAGCTGCGGAGACTGTTGTAGAGCAGCAAAATGATCCAGCGAATGACGCAGCAGCAAAAATTGCTGAGTTAGAAGCGCGGGTTGCTGAGCTGCAGGATGCTTTTATGCGCGCCAAAGCTGATGGTGAAAATATCCGTCGCCGTGCGCAGGAAGATGTCGCGAAAGCACATAAATTTGCGATTGAAGGTTTTGCTGAAGCAATGGTGCCCGTCAAAGATAGTCTGGAAATGGCCTTGAAAGTGGAAACACCATCCATTGATTCTTTAAAAGAAGGCGTGGAAATTACGCTGAAGCAATTGAATTCTGCATTTGAAAAAAATCGCTTGCTGGAAGTGAATCCGGCGCAGGCGGAAAAACTTGATCCTACTAAACATCAGGCTGTCTCTATGGTTCCGGCAGAGCAAGAGGCCAACACTATCGTGACTGTACTGCAAAAAGGCTACACGATTGCTGATCGTCTTTTGCGCCCGGCTTTAGTGACCGTTGCGCAAGGAAAGTAAGAAAAACGTAAAAAAAACCGCATAAAACGCTTGAAAAGCGGGTTTTTTACCTTATATCCGGAACAGACGAGTTGGTTTTGCTGCTAAATTCAGACCGACTCACCAACATTGACAAATAAAATCTACATTCTAAGGGAAATATCATGGGAAAAATGATTGGTATTGATTTGGGTACAACCAACTCTTGCGTTGCGATCATGGAAGGCGGCCAGCCGAAAGTGATTGAAAATGCAGAAGGTGCGCGCACGACACCATCGATTATCGCGTATCAGGAAGACGGCGAGATTCTGGTCGGCGCCTCTGCAAAGCGTCAGGCAGTGACAAATCCGAAAAACACTTTATTTGCGGTCAAACGTCTGATCGGTCGTAAATTTGAAGAAAAAGAAGTGCAAAAAGACATCAGCCTGATGCCTTACACGATTTCCAAAGCAGACAATGGTGATGCGTGGGTTTCTGTGCGCGATAAAAAATTAGCGCCACCGCAGATTTCCGCTGAAGTTTTGCGCAAAATGAAAAAAACCGCCGAAGACTACCTCGGTGAAGAAGTGACAGAAGCGGTCATTACCGTTCCTGCTTATTTCAACGATGCGCAACGTCAGGCGACGAAAGATGCAGGCCGTATCGCTGGTCTGGACGTGAAACGTATCATCAACGAACCAACGGCTGCTGCATTGGCGTTCGGTCTGGATAAAAAAGAAAAAGGCGATCGCAAGATTGCTGTGTATGACCTTGGTGGTGGTACTTTCGACGTTTCCATTATTGAAATTGCAGACGTTGATGGCGAAATGCAGTTTGAAGTATTGTCGACTAACGGCGATACCTTCCTCGGTGGTGAAGATTTCGATCAACGTATCATTGATTACATCATCACAGAATTCAAAACGATCAACGGTCTGGATTTGTCCAAAGATCCTATCGCTTTGCAACGTATCAAGGCTTCTGCTGAGCGTGCAAAAATTGAACTGTCAAGCGCACAGCAAACTGAAATCAATGAGCCATATATCGCGATGGCGAATGGCGCACCGGTGCATCTGAACTTGAAAATCACGCGCGCCAAACTGGAAGCGCTGGTCGAAGAGCTGGTTAAGAAAACCATCGAACCTTGCCGTCTGGCGATTAAAGATGCTGGCGTTAAAGTATCTGATATCGACGACATCATTCTGGTTGGTGGTATGACCCGTATGCCTAAGGTTCAGGAACTGGTTAAAGAGTTCTTCGGTAAAGAGCCACGTAAAGACGTGAATCCGGACGAAGCAGTAGCGGTCGGTGCAGCAATTCAGGGTTCTGTATTGTCTGGCGATCGTAAAGATCTGTTGTTGCTGGACGTGACACCATTGTCGCTGGGTATCGAGACTCTGGGCGGCGTGATGACGAAGATGATACAGAAAAACACGACCATCCCGACTAAGTTCAGTCAGGTGTTTTCGACAGCAGATGATAATCAGCCTGCGGTAACGATCAAAGTGTTCCAGGGTGAACGTGAGATCGCTGCTGGCAATAAAGGTCTGGGCGAATTCAATCTGGAAGGTATTCCACCAGCAGCACGTGGCACACCACAAATTGAAGTCACGTTCGATATCGATGCGAATGGTATTTTGCATGTAGGTGCAAAAGACAAAGCAACCGGTAAAGAAAACAAGATCACCATTAAAGCAAACTCCGGTTTGACTGAAGAAGAAATTCAGAAAATGGTGAAAGATGCTGAACTGAACGCGGAAGAAGACAAAAAGGTCAGAGAACTGGCTGAGTCCCGCAATCAGGGTGATGCATTGGTACACTCAACCAAAAAAGCGCTGGCTGAACATGGCGACAAATTGGACGCAGGCGAGAAAGAAAAAATCGAAGCTGCGATCAAAGAGTTGGAAGATGTGTTGAAAACCGGCGACAAAGTTGAGATCGATACGAAGCTTGGTGCTTTGACGACAGCAGCTCAGAAGCTGGGCGAAAAAGTCTATGCGGATATGCAGGCTCAGCAAGCTGCGGCTGGTGCAGCGGGCGGTACTGCGGACGCTGATGCAAAAGCTAAAGATGACGATGTTGTCGATGCAGACTTCAAAGAAGTGAAAGACAATAAGTAATCCCCAGTCTGACGGGCTTGCCCGTCATCACTCGCCGGGTGGCTCGCGCTTGCGTTGCTGGCCCGGCGTTTGCGCTTAATACAGAGGTTAACAAGAGATGGCGAAGCGTGATTTTTATGAAATTCTCGGCGTCGGTAAAAACGCTTCAGAAGACGAAATTAAAAAGGCTTATCGCAAGCTGGCGATGAAGTACCATCCGGATCGCAATCCGGATAATAAGTCTGCCGAAGAGAAATTCAAAGAAGCCAAAGAGGCTTACGAGATGCTTTCCGACAGCCAGAAACGGGATGCCTACGACCGTTACGGTCATGCCGGTGTTGATCCGAATATGGGTGGCGGCGGTGGCGGCGGTGCAGGTGGTTTTGCTGATGCGTTCGGCGATATTTTTGGTGATATTTTCGGCGGTGGCCGTCGTAGTGCGGGTCCTCAGGTATATCGCGGTGCTGATTTGCGATACAACCTCGAAATCACACTCGAGCAGGCCGCTAACGGATTTGATACGACGATACGCGTGCCTAGCTGGGATGAGTGCGATACTTGCCACGGCTCCGGCGCAAAACCCGGTACGTCACCGGTAACGTGTACCACTTGTGGCGGGCACGGTCAGGTGCGCATGCAGCAAGGTTTGTTTAGTATCCAGCAAGCCTGCCCTAAATGTCATGGCACAGGGAAAATGATTCCTGATCCATGTACCGCTTGCTCAGGTGTTGGTCGTATCAAGCGCAATAAGACACTGGAAGTTAAAATTCCAGCCGGGATAGACGATGGCATGCGTATCCGTTCATCGGGTAACGGTGAACCTGGCGTCAACGGCGGGCCTCCGGGTGATTTGTATGTAGAGATACATATCAAGCAGCATCCGGTGTTCCAGCGCGAAGGCGATGATCTGCATTGCGAAATTCCAATTTCCTTTGTGAAAGCGGCTCTGGGCGGCGAGATTGAAGTACCTACGCTGAGTGGCAAAGCATCGTTCACTGTACCGGAAGGAACGCAGTCAGGTAAAACTTTCCGTTTGCGTAGCAAAGGCGTGAAGGGCGTACGTTCTGGTTATGCCGGTGACTTGTTCTGTCACGTTGTGATAGAAACGCCAGTCAAGCTGACTGAAAAGCAAAAGCAGTTGTTGAAAGATTTTGAGCAGTTGACGGTAGAAGGTGGGGCGAAGCACAACCCCCAAAGTAAAACCTGGATGGATAAAGTAAAAAAATTCTTTGAATAATTTTGCTAAAAAAAAGCCCCGTTGATGTTGAACGGGGCTTTTTAACGTTTACTTCCCGTGTTGTCGGAGATCTGTATTTTGATGCGGGCATCAGGCGGATAGATTTGCTGCTAAATTAGAGAGCGGACTCCAAAATCAGCGCTGACGATACGCCCGGGAATCGGTTAAGCTAAAGAGCCAATATAAAAACTACATTATAAGTAGCGGTGCCCGGGTTTATCAGCGACAGCATCTTATCTGCCAAGCCTGATCAATCTGGAATCAATAAAATATCAACAGGAGACAAAAATGCGTTGGAATCAATATAAATGTTGGTTAGCCGGGCTGGGTCTGACCCTGCTCAGTACAGCAAATGCCGGTACCGTGGATATAGCGGGTGCCAAATTTGAAGATACGGTGCATGTTGCAAACACCGATCTGAAACTGAATGGAGCCGGGATCCGTTACAAAGCTATTTTCAAAGTGTACGCAGCGGGCCTGTACCTCAAAGACAAGAAAAATACCGTACCTGAAGTACTTGCTTCGCAAGGCCCGCGTCGGGTCACGATAGTGATGCTGCGCGATCTCAGTAACGAAGATTTTGGCCGCGGCTTTATGCAAGGTATACAACAAAATACAGACAAAGCAGAAAAAGTGAAATTCACTTCGCAGTTTCTCCGTTTCGGCGAGTTGTTTGCATCCGTTCCTGAATTGAAAAAAGGGGATGTCATGGTGAACGACTGGGTTCCCGGCGTTGGTACGGTGGTGTATTTAAATGGAAAAAAAATGGGTGAACCTTACCCTGACATCGGATTTAACAACGCATTGCTGCGCATCTGGTTAGGTGAAAAACCCGTTGACAGCGGCTTGAAGAAAGCGATGCTGGCTGAGCCTGACGACAGAAATATGTATCGTTAATTTACCTTGATCTGAAACAGAGAAAGCCGTACCTGCCTGGGTATGGCTTTTTCTGTTTATGCAGCTTACCTGCATAAAGGTTAGAATCACGCCTGTTTTCAATATCAGGACAGGATGATGACCGAGAAAAATCGTGCCGAATTAACTCCGGAACAGTTATTTGAAAATAATCGTCAATGGGCGCAGGCAATCTCCAACCGGGATGCTGATTTTTTTAAAAAACTCGCAGCCCAGCAAAATCCTGAATATCTGTGGATAGGCTGCTCTGACAGCCGGGTCCCTGCCAATGAATTGCTGGGGCTGTTACCTGGCGAGTTATTTGTACACAGAAATATCGCCAACGTTGTCGTTCATTCAGATTTAAATTGCCTCTCTGTGCTGCAGTTTGCAGTCGATATTCTGGGCGTCAAACACATTATCATCTGCGGTCATTATGGTTGCTCAGGCGTGCATGCTGCGATGACCGGGCGGCGTGTCGGTCTGGCCGATAACTGGCTGCGTCACGTACAGGATGTGCATCAGAAGCATGAGCGCTATCTTGGTGAAACACTGAATACAAAACAGCGGGCAGACCGCCTGTGCGAACTGAACGTGATCGAACAAGTCGTCAATCTGTGCCAGACCACCGTGATTCAGGATGCGTGGGAGCGCGGCCAGACACTGACTGTGCACGGCTGGGTCTATGGAATTCAGGATGGCTTATTAAATCCACTGGGAATGGCGGTCAGTTCGCCGGAAATGCTTGCCACCCAGTTTGCCGCGAGTCTGACCCGGTATCAGGACTGAACAACATATATCCGCTTCATTCAATTCTGATGGCCAGATCGCGTCCAGATCTGGCCACGTTGCCGGCATAATCTGCGGCAAAAATCCGCAGAATATAATCACCGGCAGCCAGTTTATCTACAGGCAGGTGAGCATTTCTGGCGTAGCCATCACGCACGACATTACTGGCCTGATACAAAAAGCGGGTTTTGGCGTTGCCATGCACGGTAATGCCGCTGCCCTCAGCATAGGCGACTTTGACAGACGAGCGATCAGGCGGTAACTGATTAAATTCTATCGTCATCAATGCTTGCTCATAACCGGCGACAGCTTTGCCATTCGCATGCAGGAATTGATAGCCTATCTTGTATAAGCCCAGTCGTCTGCGCGACAGATTGTCATCGCTCTGGTCATACGCATCGACAAGCAGATTCAATGGCGGGCTCTGGCGCGGGATGAGGAGGCGATTATCCTGCTTCCGTTTCAGCGGTTGTCCCTGATCGTTTGTGATTTGTATCGACTCAATCATCGGTTCTGTTTCATCTTTAAAGCCGGGGAACGGCAAGGCTAAGGGATTGATTTCGCCGCTGCCGAGGCTGTAATTCAGATGGACATGGTACATACGGTTGATACTACCTAAAGTATCCCCGGTTTTAAATTTTGTTCCGCGCGGAATTCTGACTGCAGCTGGCTTTCCCTGCATATCATTCAAGATCTGAAAGCGCCGGGCATCGATCAGCAGATTGTCGCGGTCGCGTCCTGCTTTCATGTGGATGTAAGAAAAATGATCAATATTGATTCCTTCATTCAGCGTGCCATATCCCCATGCAGTGACAGGATGACGCACCTTTTCGTCGGCAACGGCATACACGGTCGCGCCCAGATTACCTTGTATATCAAGCCCGCTATGAAAATGATCGCGTGCTTCACCATCCGTTCTTCCACGCACCTCTCCCATTGTGCCGACCACTTCGTGTGCTGTGTGAAATGGCTTTAGGGGCCACGGAAAAGTCTGACCGCCAAACATCGTTTGCAGGTCAAGGCTGGTCGCCGGAAATCTGCTTTGCTCCGGCGTGGCTGGCTGCGCTGATGTCAGGTGGTAAATCGATGTCGTGCCCGAATCTGCGACCATGACGTCGCCAGCCGTTGTCACCAGCAAACCGCTTGGTGAAGACAGCCGTAAGACTTTCTCGTCACCGGCGACAAAATCAACATCGATGCCTGTGACGCCTCTGAGTATGCCGTCTGGCGTCAGATGCAAAATCCGGCCTTCGCCACTTTCTCCGATATAAACGTGATCATCATGCGTGATGGCCAGCCCGACCGGGCGTCGCATCAGCGCATTTTTATCGTTGCTGGCGGATTGCTCCAGCGTGCTGACAATACCCGTCTGCGTTAGTTTACGAATCGCGTTATTGCGCGTATCGGCGATGATCAGATCCTTGTGCGAGTTGATTGCAATGCCAGACGGCGTATCGAATAAGGCATCGCTGGCAGCGCCATCCAGCAAGCCATTTTGCTTACCGCCAGCGATGGTGCTGACTTTACCATCGGTCGATATGCGGCGAATTTTATCGTTATAGGTGTCAGCTACATAGACGTTGCCGTCGGCATCAACAGCGACGGCCAGAGGTGCGTTCAGTTGCGCCGAAGTGCCATCACCATCACGATCGCCAGCTTGGCCGTTGCCTGCCAATGTTGTGACTAGTCCCTGGCTGGAGATTTTGCGTATCGCATGATTGCCGGTATCGGCGACATACAGATTGCCCTGTTTGTCGATGGCGATGCCGGAAGGTGTATTGAAAGCAGCCTGCATACGTTCGCCATCGGCGAAACCTTCTTTGCCCCCGGCATAGACGCTGACCTGACCATCGGGGGCGATACGGCGTATCACATTGTTGTCGGCGGCATCAGTGACATACAGATTGCCTTCCTGATCCTGCACCATGCCGAAAGGGTCAGCAAAACGTGCCTGCAATGCCGCGCCGTCACGTTTTCCCGCAGTGCCATCGCCAGCGAAACGTAACACGTGCGGCTGCCAGTCGGTGGACGTTGGCTGGAGTCGCGGCTTTCCTATCAGTTTTTTACCGATGTTTGCCATCAGGCTGTCACGGTGTTGATTGCCGGAGAATGGTGAGAAAAAGTAAGCAGCGCTGCCAAGCAGCAGAGTAATCACCAGCGTTGTGATCAGTGCCGGTTTCGAGAAATGCATTGCCACCTGAGATTCCAATATGGGTATATGAGTGTCGCAGCTTAGCGTATTTACCTGCAGATCACCAGCCATACGGCGCTGGCAACGACAGACGGAAATTCATGCCAGAATGCAGTCTGATTTTGTAAATAGTGCTACCCGATATCAGCATCCGCATTGGCTTCTGGCGGCATTTCGTGCCAGCAGGCGCATGCTATATGGGACGCTTGAAATTAATCCCTTATTGCGACCAGATGAGATGAAAACGATGAAAATCAGCCTGCAACCGAAAAAACTTTTACTGTCGAAATGGACGGCGGTACAAGTCGTCGCGAAGCAAAAGCATTTCATTGTCAGTAAAGTGATTCAGCCTGAGTCAGCCGCGTTGTCTGATGCACCGCCAGAGTTGATCGAAATCGAAGCGGTGTACAGCAAAGAGGTGCGCCAGATTCCGTGGCGCGAATTACAGGATGAGCGCCTGTGGAAACGGGGCTGGCACTGAAACTAACGCTGACTCTGACTGCGTGCTTATGTGCCCGTAATGCGGAGTTCCAGTTTGCCGTCGCGTAATTTCAATCTGTGCATGTCGGGCAGGGCGATCAGTTCGCGGTCGTGGCAGACCACCACCACGCTGCTGCCCGCCTGTGTCAGCGTCGGGATCAGGGCGATCACCTGTTCCCGCGCTTCGCCATCCAGATTCGCGGTTGGCTCGTCCAGCAATAGCAAACGTGGTTCCAGCACTTTGGCACGTGCCAGTGCCACTCTTTGTTTCTCGCCACCGGATAAATGCCGCGCATCGTGATCACTGAGATGCAGTATGCCTGCCCAACACATCGCGAGCGCGACTTGTTTTTCGATATTCTCCGCTTTTCTTAAACGCAAACCATAGGCGATGTTTTCGGCGACCGTGCCGGAAAACATCACCGGGTGTTGGTGCACATAGACGATGTCGGTACGTAAGTGGCGCGGATACGGCGCAAACGTCGTTGCGTTATCGAGGTATTTCACATCGTCTATCTGCGCCTGCTCGAGTCCTGAGAGTATGCGTAGCAGCGTACTTTTACCGCTGCCATTCATGCCCGTCAGCACATAAGCGCGCGATTGTTCGATGTTCAGTTCGGCAATGTCGAGCAGGTGCCGCTGCCCGAACGATTTGCGCAAACCGCGTACTTGTAAGAGTGTGCTCATTGCAATTGCTCCGCATTCCGGGTGTCGCCCTGCAACAGCATCAGCGCCGCATTCATGACCAAGGCCAGTGCAATCAAGACCATGCCGAGCGCAATACCCTGCGCAAATTCACCTTTGCTGGTTTCGAGAGCGATTGCGGTTGTGATGGTGCGGGTTTCGCCAGCGATATTACCGCCCACCATCATGGCGCAGCCCACTTCCGATAAGACACGTCCAAAGCCATTGATCAGCGCCGCCATCACGCCGAAACGCACTTCATGCAGCACCGTCCACATTACCTGGCGGCGATTCGCGCCCAGCGTGATCGCGGTTTCCGCCAGTCGTGGATCGGCCGATTGCACCGCGCTCAGGGTGAATGCGGTCAGGACTGGAAATGCGATGACGGCCTGACCCGCAATGATGCCGGTCTGACTGAACAACCAATGCCATGAGCCGAGCAAGCCCTGACGGCTTAACAGCAGATACAACAATAAGCCAATCAGCACCGTCGGCAGCGACAGGGCGGCCTGCACCAGCCAGATCGCGATACGGCGGCCAGGAAACGCGTGGCTCGCAATGGCATAGCCGAGCAGCAGCGCCGGCGGTGTTGCAAAGGCTAAACCGACCAGCGAAGTTTTCAGCGATACCCAGACGATATTCCACAGCGTTTCATCGCCGCTGAACAAGAGGATAAACGCGTCCTGAATCGCGATGCTGATATTCATCGATGCCAATCAGAAGCAGTGTTCTGGTCCGGGGAAAGACTGATCTTTCACTGCCGCGACATACGCTGCCACTGCCGCATCAATACTGGTCTGACCTTCCATGAAATTTTTCACAAAACGCGCTTTACGGCCTGGGAAAACGCCGAGCAAATCGTGCATCACCAGCACCTGACCGGAGCAATCCGCACCGGCACCGATACCGATGGTCGGAATCGTCAATGCGTCGGTGACCTCTTTGCCGAGCGCGGCAGGAATCGCTTCGAGCACCAGCAGGGTGGCACCGGCGGCTTGCACTGCGAGTGACTCTGCTTTGAGCAAATCGGCGGCGGCGGTGGTTTTACCCTGGACTTTATAGCCGCCGAGCTGATGTACGGATTGTGGCGTCAGCCCCAGATGCGCGCAGACCGGAATCGCGCGCTCAGTTAAAAATTGTATGACTGGCAGCAACCAGGTTCCGCCTTCGAGTTTCACCATCTGTGCGCCGGCCTGTATCAGCGGCACGGCATTGTTGTATGCGGCTTCCGGTGTGGCATAACTGCCGAACGGCATGTCGGCCACGATCAGCGCTTTCTGATTGCCGCGTGCAACAGATGCGGTGTGGTAGGCAATGTCGGCAATCGTCACTGGCAGCGTGGATTGATGTCCTTGACAGACCATGCCAAGCGAGTCGCCGATCAGCAATACTTCGACGCCGCATCTATCCATCAATGAGGCAAAGCTGGCATCGTAGCAAGTCAGCATCGTGATCTTGTTGCCTTGCTCACGCATAGACATTAAGCCGGGAATGCTGACTGCTTTACGGTCTTGCAAATATTCCGCCATGTGTTTCTCCAAAGGTAAAGCTGTCAGGAGTTGTCGCTGACAGCGTCATCAGGCGCTCGCGCCCTAATTCCTGAAAATAAAATAAACCGCGCCGACCAGACATAAGCCTGCCCAGACATAATCGAGTTTGAATGGTTGTCCCATATAGAACATCGCAAACGGCACGAATACGATCAGCGTCAGCGCTTCCTGCAAAATTTTGAGCTGCGCCAGACTGTACTGAGTGTAACCGATACGATTCGCCGGTACTTGCAGCAGGTATTCGAACAGCGCAATGCTCCAGCTGATCAGCGCAGCGATCCACCAGGTTTTGCTGGATAAATTCTTCAGATGCCCGTACCAGGCGATGGTCATGAAGACGTTTGACAGCGTTAACAAGCCGGCAGTTTGTACGATAACTGGTATTTGCATGGGAGTATCCCGTAAAAATGGCTTAATGTCCTTGATTTTAAAGGGGCTTAAAACATACTGGGGGGAGTATATTTAAACCGATTTAGCCCACCGGTAACCTGAAAATCGCTTGCTGTGCGACCCCGGCAACAAACGTCTGCGCCGGCCCCTGACCGGGGATGTCGATTTCCGCTGCGATTTCCAGCAACGGTAGCAGCACAAATGCACGTTCCGTCATGCGCGGATGCGGCACGCTCAGTTGCTCTGTCGCGATTTGCTGATCCGCATATAACAGCAAATCCAGATCCAGCGTGCGCGGGGCGTTACGGTAAGGACGCTCACGACCAAATGCCAGTTCGATTTCCTGCAAGGCCAGTAATAAATCGTTAGCGCTGAGGCTCGTGGTAATGGCCGCCACGGCATTCACGTAATCATCACCGCTGGAATCAATTGGCGCGCTGCTGTACAGCGACGAGGCGCGTTGCAACTGCGTTGCCGGAATCTGGTCAAGGCGGGCGATGGCTTGCCGCACCGTATCCTGTGCATCGCCCAGATTCGCACCAATACCGATGTAAGCCAGCATCATTCCTGCGCTGCCGCCTTACGTGGCGCACGGCGCCGTGGTTTGCGCTTTTTCGCTGCACTGGCACCCGCCGGGGCTTTGGGTTTGCTGTTAATCAGGCGTTCACGTTCATCGGCATCGCCATTAATAAAGGCAGTCCACCATTCGCCGATCTCGGCATCGATCTCGCCCGAGGCGCAACGCAGCAACAGGAAATCATAGGCCGCCCGCATGCGCTGATGTTCTAGCATTTTGTACGGCGTTTTGCCCACCCGCTTTTCGAAGCGCGGCTGCATCGCCCAGATGTCGCGCATATCGGCGCCGATTTTTCGTTGAATCGCGAGCGCATCTGTTTGCGTATTCAGCACATCATCGGCCGCCAGATGCAGTGCCGTAATCGGGAATTCGCCGGCAGCTTTATAGGCTTCCCATTTTTCCAGCACCTGATGCCACAACAGCGAGGCGAACAGGAAACTTGGTGAAACGCGTTTACCCTGTTGTATGCGTTCATCGGTATTCGCCAGCGCCAGCGTGATGAATTTCTCACCCATAGGCTGTTCCAACACCACGTCCAGCAAAGGCATCAGACCGTGATGCAGGCCTTCTTTGCGCAGTTCCTGCAGACACGCCATGGCATGGCCGCTGGTCAGTAGTTTAAGCATTTCATCGAAGACGCGTGCTGCCGGCACATTATTAATCAGCGGTGCCATCACCGCGATCGGTGCCTGCGTAGCTGGGTCTATCGTAAATTGTAATTTTGCGGCAAAGCGCACCACACGCAGCATACGCACAGGGTCTTCGCGGTAACGCGCTTCCGGTACGCCGATAATACGCAGGATTTTTTTACGGATATCTTTGATGCCGCCGTGGTAATCGAGCACCGTTTGCGAGGCCGGATCGTAGTACATCGAATTGATGGTGAAATCGCGTCGCGCCGCATCTTCGTGCTGCTCGCCAAAGGTATTGTCACGCAGCACGCGACCATGTTCATCCTTGGGTGCTGCATCGTTGGATGGGCCGCGGAAGGTCGTGACTTCGAGCAGATCCTGACCGAACATCACGTGCACGATCTGGAAACGACGGCCGATGATAAAGGCGCGCCGGAACAGGCGTTTGACTTGTTCTGGCGTGGCGTTGGTGGCGATGTCAAAATCTTTCGGTTTTACGCCAGTCAGCAGATCGCGCACGGCACCGCCAACGATGAATGCTTTGAAACCATTGTCCTGCAAGGTCTGCGTCACGCGAATCGCGTTCGCCGACACCAGTTGCGGATTGATGCCATGCTCTTTCGCGCTCAGCACAGTTGGCTTGCGATTGCTGACGGCAGCTACGGAAGCTTCCGGGGCGCTTTTCACGCCGAGTATTTTGCGAATAAATTTCTTGATCATTGTTTGTCGAACAGCTGGATTTGAGGCCATCCTTTTGCCAGCGCATGTGCGCTCAATCTGGCATTCGGATTGGTGGCGACAGGATGTGTCACGACCTCGAGTAAAGGGATATCGTTATGGGAGTCGCTATAAAAATGGCTGCTGCCAAAATCACTGAGTTGTTTTTCTTGTTTTGCTAACCAGTCCTGTAAATGGATGACTTTGCCGGCGCCCGAAGTCGGCACGCCCAGCAGTTTACCAGTGATATTGTTGGCGGCATCGAGCTCAGGCTCGGCAGCCAGTAAATGCGGTACTCCTAATGCCTGTGCAATCGGGGCGGTGACAAAGCGATTGGTCGCCGTGATAATCGCGATCAGGTCTTCCTGATCCTGATGTTTTTTCAGTAAATCAAACGCGGCCGGTAACAAGGCAGGCTGTATGACTTCCTGCATGAACTGCAGATGCAGCTCGTCAATTTTCTTGCGTGGAAATTGTGCCAGCGTGCCGAGTGCAAATTCCAGATACTCCACCGGATCCAGAGTGCCTGCCTGATATTGCGCAAAAAAATCGGCATTCCGTTTGGCAAATGCTTCGGCATCGACCGCGCCGACGCGGCATAAAAATTGGCCCCATTCATAATCGGAATCGATAGGAATCAGGGTGTGGTCGAGATCAAATAAAGCAATATTGGGCATGCTGTTGTATTCCGGATTCAGGGCTGTTGTTGCAGCATCAGTTCACGCAGGAGCGGCAAGGTAATCGGGCGCTTGGTGACCAGCGAATAATGATCGAGCTGATCCAGCATCGCGGTTAATGAACTCATGTCGCGCCGGTAGTGCGTGATCAGATAGGGTAACACGCCTGCCGATAACTGGATGCCGCGTGCCTGCGCAGCACGTTCCAAGGCGTCTATCTTATCTTCGTCGGTGAGTTCATGGAGCTGATAAATCAGCCCCCAGCCAAAGCGGGTACGTAAATCATCGCGCACATTCAAGATCATCGGCGGATGGTTGCCAGCTGCCACCAGAAAACCGCCGCGCGCCCGGGCTTCATTAAACAGATTGAACGCCGCAATCTGGTTCAGTGGCGATAATTGTTCGCAGTCGTCAAGCAGGTACAGGCTGACTTCATCGCTGAAATCAAATGCTTCTTCCGGCGCATTGGCGGGGATGTAGCGGGAATCCGGATGATCTGCGAGGGCATGCAGCAGATGGGTTTTACCCGCTCCGGCTTCACCCCAGATATAGACCGAGCGTTCGCCGTACTGACTCGCAATGCGCTGCGAGAATAAACCCAGCAATTGCGCCAGTTCGGCATTTTGTCCGACCACAAAGGTAGCAAGGGATGGCAGTTTTTGCGCATCCAGATCGAGTAAAAGTTGCCTCATGGCTGGCGATAAAAAGGGCTGTTCAGGTAAGAGCTGCGTATATGTTTGACGGCTACCGAGATAATTGCCGATGCCGGTAAGGCAACCAGAATGCCGATGAAGCCAAATAACTGACCAAACGCCATCAGTGCAAAAATAACGGTCAGCGGATGCAGGCCGATGCGTTCACCGACCAGACGTGGCGTCAGTATGAATGATTCTAAAAATTGTCCGAAGCCATAAATAATGCCGACGTAAATCAGGCCGCTCAGATCGTTAAATTGTAAGACCGCGCCGATCAGGGCGAGCGCCAGTCCTATGCCATAGCCGAGATAAGGGATAAACACCAGAAAACCAGTGATGATACCGACCGGCAGCGCCAGATCGAAACGGGCGATGCTCAGTGCGATCGCATAATACGCAGCGAGCACGATCATCACCAGAATTTGTCCGCGCAAATATTGAGCAAGAATATCGTCAACCTCATTCACGGCATTGTTCGCTCCATGCACCCAGCGACGCGGGATGAAATGCGCGATCCTGTGGATCAGCGGGTGCCAGTCCAGCAACAGATAAAACAGCACAATCGGAATCAGTAATAAATTCGCCAGCAAACCGAGCAGGGCAGTGCCGCCAACGCGTATCGATGACAATACCGCCTTGCCGATGACGTCGCCGCTGCCAGCCATTTGCTCGGTTAGCAAGGTTTTAATTCCGGTACTGTCCAGGCGTATCGTGAATCCGTAATGCGCCAGAAGCGGCGAAATCACCTGATCGAATTTGTCAAAAAAACGCGGTATCTGTTCTTGTAACTGCGGCGCTTCTTTTTGCAGGATAGGCACGATAATCAATACCATCGCCAACGCCGCAGCGATGACGAAAATAATCAACAGCGTGGCTGCCACTGTGCGTGGCAGACGCAGATTTTTGTATCGCAGCGCACACAGTTTATCGACCCACGGGTTGAGTACGTACGCGAGTATCGCGGCGACGATGAATGGCATTAACACCGGACCCAGCAACGACAGCAATAGCAGACACGCTGCACCGACGAGGATCCAGAGTAGGGATTGCTTTTGTTCTGGCGAAAAAGAAAATGGCATTTTCAGATGGTGTGCTTGCAAATAAGTTGTCGGCTTGTTACGTATCGCCCAAATATAGGTCAATACGCAGTCATTTTGTTAAAATAGCGGTTTTGCCGGAGTTTTCTGGCAATTTTCCTATTTTACCGCCTCAAGCCCCCTACTGACGAATATCATGAGCACTTCTACCCCTGTTTCTCTCTCTTACGCCGACGCCGGTGTCGATATGGTTGCTGGCGACGCGTTGGTCGATGCGATCAAGCCTTTTGCAAAACGCACGATGCGCGAAGGCGTCATGGCCGGTATCGGTGGTTTTGGCGCGATGTTTGAAGTCAGCAAAAAATTCAAAGAGCCTGTGCTGGTCTCCGGCACCGATGGCGTCGGTACCAAGCTGAAGCTGGCATTTCACCTCAACAAACATGACACGGTCGGTATCGATCTGGTCGCGATGAGTGTCAACGATATTCTGGTGCAGGGCGCTGAGCCTTTGTTCTTCCTCGATTATTTCGCCTGCGGCAAACTGGATGTGGCGGCCGCCACGGACGTGATCAAAGGCGTGGCGTTCGGTTGCGAACAAGCTGGCTGCGCACTGATCGGTGGTGAAACTGCTGAAATGCCTTCCATGTATCCGGATGGCGAATACGATCTGGCCGGCTTTGCGGTCGGTGCGGTTGAAAAATCTAAAATCATTGACGGCAGCAAAATCCAGCCGGGCGACGTGATTCTGGGTCTGGCTTCTTCCGGCATTCATTCCAATGGATTCTCTCTGGTACGTAAGATTATCGAAGTGGCTAATCCTGATCTGAATGCTGATTTCCACGGACGCAGCCTGGGCGATGCACTGATGGCACCGACACGTATTTACGTGAAACCTTTGCTGGCCCTGATGGAATCGTTGGAAGTCAAAGGCATGGCACACATTACTGGCGGTGGTCTGGTCGAGAATGTGCCTCGCGTGCTGGGTGACAAACTGACTGCGGTCCTGCATAAAGATGCGTGGACTCTGCCGCCATTATTCACATGGCTGCAACAACACGGCGGTGTGGCAGATGCCGAAATGCATCGTGTATTCAACTGTGGTATCGGGATGGTGGTGATTGTGTCTGCTGAAAACGCAGATGCAGCGATGGCACAACTGAGCGCCGCTGGCGAATCGGTTTATCGTATCGGTGAAATTCGTGCCCGCGAAGGCAATGAACATCCGACTATCGTTGTTTAAGCGTAGAACTTATGCAACGCCCAAGCGGCCTTGCGACTTTTGACCCTACATTGGCACTGTCTGCGCCACTATCCCTTGCCGGGATAAATTGCGTCAGTTTTTGAATCAAACAAAAGGTAAATCAGGGAAATAGTTTTAGTCCCTGATTTTCCTTGATTTAATAAATTTAATAATCAACTTGCTCATTTTTAATTAATTAACTTACACTTTATTTGCTGTTGTTCGGTGCAGAATCTGAAACTGGATTTTGTTAAAGGTCACTTAAATGTTAATTAATTAATTAAAATGAGAAAAATAATCTCACTGAGCTTGTTGAGTATTCTGGCCGCATGTGGTGGTGGAGGCGGTAACAGTGGTGATAGCACCACTACGCCACCGGGTAATTCAGGTTTTCCGCCATCATCCACGTTGGCAAATCTTTGTGCCAATCCCCGCGCTAATACCAGCGATCGTCAGGGTACCGTCGAGAACGAAAAATCTTATTTACGTTCGTTTGTCGACGAAACTTATCTCTGGTACGCCGATATACCTTCCAATATCGTGGCCGCAAATTATGCGACGCCACAACTCTACTTCGATGTACTGAAAACGAATGCAAAAACCAGTTCCGGAGCGAGTGTTGATCAGTTTCACGGGGCGCAGACAACCGCCTCCTGGAATGCGTCATCATCAGGTATCGCTCAGGACTACGGTATTAAATGGATGGCAAAAGGTACGGCACCGTCACGCATGTTTCTCGCCGCTGATGTCGCGCCGGGTTCCCCTGCTGCATTGGCCGGGATCAAGCGTGGTGATATCATTACTTCGATTGATGGCGTTGTTGCCACAGAGGCGACTGCTGACGGCGTAGCTGCGTTGAATGAAATCCTCTCGCCAACCAAAGTGGTGGCGCATAAATTAGGATTCAACGGCGCCGCAGAGATTAGTCTGACTCCTGCGACATATTCGACGTCAACAGTGTTGAATGTGAAGACTATTCCAACTGCATCTGGTACGGTTGGCTATTTCACGTTTGATACACATATCGCGAAATCCGAAGCGGAGCTGATTGCCGCCATCAAGCAACTGAAAGCAGCAAACGTCACGGATCTCGTCATCGATCTGCGTTACAACGGCGGTGGCCTGTTGTATGTTGCGAGTCAGCTGGCATATATGATCGCCGGGCCGGCAACGACCAACGGACTGATATTTGAAAAGCTGACTTACAATGACAAGCTCGCTGCAAAAAATACGGTATATCCGTTCTATGCGGTCACGACGGCGAACGAGCAGCTTCCATATCTGGGTTTAAAACGTGTCACCCTGCTGGTCACACGGAATACCGCTTCCGCCAGCGAATCGATTATTAACAGTTTGCGCGGAGTTGATGTTGCAGTTGATCTGATCGGCGATCTGACACGTGGTAAACCTTATGGTTTCGTTCCTCAGGACAATTGCTCGTACACCTATTTCGCGATTCAGTTTAAAGGTGTGAATCAAAAAGGGTTTGGTGATTATGCTGACGGCTTTTCACCGACCTGCAAAGCGTCCGACGATGTCACTCATCTGCGTGGCGACGCAAATGAAACGATGCTCAAAACGGCTTTATCTTATCGTCAGACAGGTTTGTGCCCGGCTAATTCTGCTGGTGCCAATGTGCTTGGTGCCGAGCCCGGTTATGAGTTGATACGTCCGGCAAGTCAGGAAATGCGTATTCTCGCGGCGATGCCACACTGATGAGATATCAGCTTACTTTTGCCGCCAGTATTCTGATGCTGTCGGCATGTCAGTTCACTGCTGCTTCCCCTGACAAAGCGGCGGTATTGCTGGCTTCTGATGCTGTAGTGATGCAGGAGTTAGGTGCTGCCATCAGCAGTATGAGCGGTTTTTCTGACGTCACTTTATCTGCTTCTGATTTCATACAAAGCAGCGAAGTGATCATTGAGCGCAAACATCAGACGAACCAGTATGGTGAGCTGATACAAGGGCGTGATCTGGAAATACCGCATCGCTTCAGGCTAGAGACGAATGGCACGCAATGCTGGCTGGTTCATCTGAACTCGGGACAACGTCGCCTTTTGAATACAGCCCGCTGTCAGGTGAAATAAATCAGGTAATGAGAACATCAACTTTCGCGCATCTCCGGCCGGAAGTTGATGATCGATATCCCAACTGATCACGTACAGATTGGAAAATGAAAGATGAACGTCAAACGCTGCTCTTGGGCCAACTCAGTCAATCCCTTATACATTGCCTATCACGATAACGAGTGGGGGCGCCCATGTCATGATGAAAACCGTTTGTTTGAAATGTTGAATCTGGAAGGTGCTCAGGCTGGATTAAGCTGGGAAACCGTCTTGAATAAGCGAGCAAGTTACCGCATTGCTTTTGATGACTGGGACGCAAAAAAAATCGCACAGTACGACGCCGAAAAGGTGGCGGAATTACTGGCCAATCCGGGCATCGTGCGTAATCGTTTAAAAGTCGCAGCGACCATCAGTAACGCCAAAGCGTATCTGCAACTATGCGAGGAGGTAGGCAGTCTGGATAAGTATCTTTGGGCATATGTCGATGGCAAACCGATACTGAATCATGGTGAGCGCATAGTAACGACGCCATTGTCTGATCGTATTTCCAAGGATCTGCGCCAACGAGGATTTAAGTTTGTCGGCTCAACGATAATCTATGCGTATATGCAGGCCATCGGTATGGTGCAGGATCACGCAGCAGACTGCGACTGGCGCCAGTCCTCAGTCTGAGCGACTACTTTAGTACAAAGAAAGTATCAGTGTTGATGCGGATTGCTGCGTTGTTCCGCGAAGGATTGCAGGCTTCCCATTGTGGACGTACCGGAAGTTTTATCCGGATGCGCAACCATCACAGGTTTGCTATGAGCATTGGCCGCTGAAGCTGATGGTTGATGCCCGGTCAGATTGCTTGCGGAAGCTTTGATATCCCAGACCGGCGCTTTTATTCCTTCGAAGACGGTTTTTAATTGTTGCCCCCAGCTATTTCTGATCATCTGAAAATACTGATTTTTTTCATCGATGGTGACGAAGCGTGATACTGCCAGATGATTATCTTCATAGACCAGCAGATCCAAGGGCAGACCGACGGAGATATTAGAGCGCAGCGTGGAATCCATAGAAATCAACGCACATTTTGCCGCATCGTCAAGGCTGGTTGCGGGGGTGATGACGCGGTCAAGAATCGGCTTGCCGTATTTAGCCTCACCGATCTGAAAGTAAGTGTTTTCGTTGTGCGCTTCAATAAAATTGCCGGCAGAATAAATCTGAAACAGCCGGCAACGTTCGCCTTTGATTTGTCCGCCAAACATCAGGCTGACATTAAAGTCGATGCCAAATTCGGATAAGGCTTTGGCATCACGCTGATGTATGACACGCACGGCTTCACCAAGAATACGCGCAGCATCGTACATGCTTTGGACGTTCCAGATCGTATTGCCATTCGCATCCTGATACTCAGAAAGTAATTCGCGTATGGACTGTGAAATCGACAGATTCCCCGCCGTCATCAACACCATCATGCGTTCGCCCGCTTTCTCAAAGACAGACATTTTTCTGAATGTACCGACCTGATCCACGCCCGCATTCGTGCGGGAATCAGAGAGAAAAACCAGCCCAGCATCGAGGCGTATGCCTACACAGTAAGTCATATTAAATCGTGAGTAGAGTATGTATAAGTCAGGATTTTACCTCAGGCCATCATTGAACTGTCATGCAACACGCTATTGCGGCGTCACCTGTACGCTGACCGTTAATGTTTCAATACCGCCGCCGCGCCGTATGCCGCGAACCGGTGCAGCCGTATCGTAATCACGACCGATAGCAAGGCGGCAATAAGAGTCTGTCATCAGTCTGACGTGGGTCACATCGATGCTGATCCAGCCGTGATAATCATGGTCTTGTGCCCAGACATCTACCCAGGCATGGCTTTCAGCATGATCGCTGGATTCCGGATCGATATATCCTGAGACATAGCGGGCAGGTATGCCCATGACATGACAGCAAGCGAGAAATAAATGAGCATGATCCTGACACACGCCTCGTCCCATTAACAAGGCATCGTTGGCTGTAGTGGTAACGACAGTGCTGCCGGTCTGATAGGCAACCGCATTCCTTATCTGCTCTGCAAGATAAAGGAGCTCACGGCTGGAGGCCGATTGTTCCCGAGGTAAAGAGCGTTTCGCAAACGCCTGAATTTCCGCACTGCTTTCCGTGAGCTGGGTGGGAATGGTGAATATTAGTGGCGACCATGGTTCGGCGTCGGTGATACGTCCGGCATCCGGATTTCTGACATTGACGATGCCCGACGCCAGTATATTGACTTCCAGATGTGGTTCAGTAATGGTCAACGTATGAGATTGATTGCCATACGCATCAGTGTATGCATGTCGATGTCCGGCAGCGACAATGCTCCACTGCGCTATATGCTGATGCAACTCCGTACGTGGCGTCAGATGCAATTGCTGTATCGTGTATGACGACGGTGCGGAGTAGATATATTTGGTCTGATGCCGGATATGGAGTTGCATAGTGAACGTTGGTGCTTTCAGGCAGCCAGAGGTACTAAAAAATCACGACTGATGCGATTGCCTAATTCAAAAATACGCTCCAGAAATTCCGTCAGCGTGTTGTGTAGTCCGGCGTTCAGAATGTCTTCAATGGTGGCAAATTTTAATTCCGCATGCAGCTTTCCGGCGAAACGCTCGGTGTCTGCTGAGACATCATTGCTGACCACCGCGAGGTTGGCAACGACTTCATCCATGCATGCGAGTAAAGACCGCGGCATATTGCCCCGTAACATGAGTAATTCTGCCACGCGTTCCGGTGTGATGACGTCGCGATACACCTTGCGATAGATCTCGAATCCGGAAACGGAATGCAGCAATGCTGCCCAGTAATAAAAATCCTTTTGTATGCTGTCCTTCGGCTGTCCCTTAGCTTTCGTGCCGTGGAATTTCACATCCAGAATACGTGCGGTATTATCTGCCCGTTCCAAAAATGTTCCGAGGCGTATGAAGTGAACCGCTTCATCTTTTAACATCGTTCCCAGCGTCACACCGCGCGATAAATGTGAACGGTATTTGACCCATTCAAAGAACTGGCTGGGGTCTTGCTCAACGATGCCGCTCGCGAGTTTTTCCTGCATCGATAACCAGGTTGCATTCTGGGTTTCCCATACTTCGGTTGTCAGCGTGCCGCGCACCGCACGTGCGTTTTCTCTGGCCTCTTTTAAACAGGACGCAATCGAGGATGGATTCATCGGGTCACGCACCATGAAATCGAGCACATCTTTTTTGGTCAGGATGCCATAGTGGAAATCAAACGACGATTGCAACTCCGAGATACCCAACATGGCACGCCAGCCATTTTCTGCATGTTCTGCAGATTGCGGCAACATGGACGTCTGCACATTCACGTCCAGCATGCGGGCGGTGTTTTCAGCGCGTTCTGTGTAGCGCGCCATCCAGAATAAATGATCAGCGGTTCTGCTCAGCATGTCAGTTCTCCAATACCCAGGTGTCTTTGGTGCCGCCACCTTGTGACGAATTCACGACTAATGAACCTTCTTCCAGCGCGACCCGGGTCAGTCCGCCGGGTGCCATTGATATCGTCTTGCCAGACAATACAAATGGCCGCAAATCAATATGGCGCGGAGCAATGCCACTGTCGACAAAAGTCGGACATGACGACAAAGCTAACGTCGGTTGCGCGATATAGCGTTCTGGCTTGGCAAGCAGGCGCTGACGGAAATCTTCAATTTGTTGTTTGCTTGAAGCCGGGCCAACCAGCATGCCATAGCCACCTGCACCATGAACTTCTTTGACGACCAATTCAGGAAGATGGGCGAGGGTATAGGAAAGATCATCCGGTTTGCGACACTGATACGTTGGCACATTATTCAGTATCGGTTGCTCAGACAGATAAAATTTGATCATATCCGTGACATAAGGATAAATCGATTTATCATCAGCAACCCCTGTGCCAATCGCGTTGGCAAGGGTCACGCGACCGGCGCGATAGACCGATAATAAACCTGGAACACCAAGTGATGAATCCGGGCGAAATGCGAGCGGATCAAGAAAATCATCATCGACCCGGCGATAAATTACATCCACACGCTTTGGCCCTCGCGTCGTGCGCATATACACGGCGTTATCGTCAACAAACAGATCTTTACCCTCGACCAGCTCAACCCCCATTTGTTGCGCCAGAAATGCGTGCTCGAAATAGGCGGAGTTATACATACCTGGCGTCATGACGACGATGGTTGGATTGTCGATTCCCATCGGCGCCACTGAGCGCAAATTATCCAGCAACATATCCGGGTAATGGTCTACCGGAGCAATCTTGTTTTTGGCGAATAATTCAGGAAATAGCCGCATCATCATTTTGCGATCCTCCAGCATATAGGAGACGCCGGATGGTACGCGCAGATTATCTTCCAATACGTAAAATTCACCTTGGCCGGCACGCACAATATCGACGCCGGCGATATGTGCATAGATATCTGATGCAACAGAAACGCCTTGCATTTCAGGCCGGTACTGCGCATTTTTGTAGATCTGTTCAGGTGGAATAATCCCGGCTTTAATGATGTTCTGATCATGATAGACATCATGAATAAACATATTCAATGCCTTCACTCGCTGTACCAGCCCGGTTTCCAGTAGCGCCCATTCCTTGGCGGGGATAATACGGGGAATGATGTCGAAAGGAATCAGGCGTTCTGTGCCCGCATCGTCGCCATAGACAGCGAAGGTAATGCCGACGCGACGAAAACTGAGATCGGCTTCGGCGCGTTTGCGTTGCAGGCGCTCCGGCGATTGCTTCGCTAACCAGTGATGGAATTCGCGATAATGCTCACGCGTCGAATCTGCTGTGCCGATGGTCTCGGCCGTCATTTCATTAAAGAATTTTGCCATGTCCCATTCCACGATTACTGAGTCAACTTAGCTATATCAAGAAGCGTGCCAAGCAAACTCCATCGTGTGATCAGGGCGCGCGGATATAGTCAATCAGTTCCGTAGTGTGGTGATCGGGTGCGGGTGTCATCAGGCTGGCGATCACCATGGCAATGAATCCTGCAGGAACACCGAATACGCCGGCTGATATCGGTGCAATATGCCACCATTGATTGGCCGGACTACCACCAAATAATGGGTGGGTGAATACCATATAAAAAATACAGACAAAAAAGCCCGTGATGATGCCCGCAACAGCGCCTTGACGATTCGCGCGCTTCCAGAATATGCCCAATATTAGTGCGGGAAACAGTGTCGATGCGCCGACAGAAAAGGCCGCACCAACAAGTGACAAAATATCGGCTGGTTTGAGGGATGCCACATAGGCCGCAATCAGCGCAACGACCAGCAGCAGTAATTTTGAAATCGTCACCCGCTTTTGTGTAGATGCCGTGGGGTCAATAATCTTGTAATAGATATCGTGCGACAAAGAGTTTGAAATAGTCAGCAGCAATCCGTCTGCCGTTGACAGTGCCGCCGCCAGCCCGCCAGCAGCGACCAGACCGGAAACAACGTAAGGTAAGCCAGCAATTTCCGGCGTGGCGAGAACGATGATATCGCCATCAAGGACGATTTCCGCAAGTTGCACTATGCCGTCTTTATTGATATCGGTGATGCTGACCAACGGGTTAAGTTTGTCAATGTTTGCCCAATACGTGACCCACGAAGGTAACTTGGAGAATTCGCTGCCAACCAGCGAGTTATAGATATCGTACTTCACGAGTATCGCCAGCGAAGGAATCGTGATGTACAGCAGCATAATGAAAAACAAAGACCAGAATACGGAGTCTCTGCTTTCTGTCACTGAGGGTGTAGTGTAATAGCGTGTCAGCACGTGGGGCAGGGCTGCGGTACCCATCATCAGACACAACACCAGCGCCATGAAATTATTTCGTTTGATATCGGATTCAGCCTTATCTTTGGCAGCATAAGGCGTGTATTGTGCAAAGCCCGGCCTGGATTTCAACAGATAGGAATTGCGCGCTTCCGCCCAGCTATTTCTTGCATCAGCTGGCGATGCTGGGTAGTTCGCCAGTGCACGACTGGCGGTTTTGATCGCAATTAATGAGCCATTCCCGGCTTTTAATTCTTCCAGATTTTTTTGCAGCTCGGCGCGCCCGGATTCCCATGATTCAGGCAACTGCTGAATTTTTTTATCGTATTCGTCTGCACGTAATTTATAAATGTCCCTGACTTCTTTTTCCGTGGGGCTCTTATCAAACTGAGCTTCCTTTTTTGCCAGCTCTGGTAAAAATGCACCATAGGATATTTGTGGAAATGGATTATCCGTATGTTTGGCTGACAGCCAGGCGACCGGTATCATGAATGCGATCACGATGATGATGTATTGCGATACCTGCGTCCATGTGACGGCACGCATACCGCCCAGAAATGAACAAACCAGTATGCTGGCTAATCCCAGAAAAATACCGACAGAAAAATCGACTCCGGTAAAGCGCGAAGTGATCAGACCGACGCCATAAATCTGCGCCACGACATAGATAAAAGAAATGAACACTGTCGCCAGTACCGCCAGAATACGCACGATATTGGTATGTGGTTTACCTGAAAATCGCGTACCCAGAAAATCTGCAATCGTGTATTGGCCGAATTTTCTGATGTAGGGTGCGATCAGCATCGCAACCAGACAAAATCCACCGGTCCAGCCTATGATATAGGCCAGTCCATCAAAGCCTTGTAAATACAGCCCGCCGGCAAGACTCAGAAAACTGGCGGCAGACATCCAGTCCGCTGCGGTTGCCATGCCATTAAATACTGCTGGCACTCGTCTTCCGGCGACATAGTATTCAGCAATGTCCGAGGTTCGGCTGACCAAGCCTATGCCAGCGTAAATAACGATGGTGGCGAACATAAACAGATAGCCTATCCAGACCCGTGGAACGCCTTCTTTTTCCAGTATCGTCAAGACGATCAGAAAGATAAAAAAAAGTAAGGTATACCAAAGATAGTAGGACGTTAATCTCTGTGTAAATCGTTTTTGTGGCGACATGTGCTTATTCGTCTTTATCGTTTTTATCGTCTTGTCGGGGGTGTTGTATCCAGCGCATGCCTATCGAGTAAATCGCGAGGATCAGAACGTAACTCAGCGTCAATCCTTGTGCTGCCAGATAAAACGACAGTGGCCAGTTAAAGAAATGCCATTCGGATAGTTCCCGCGCAAAAAACAGACTAAAAAAACTGAGCAATCCCCAACATAACAACAGAGCCGTAGTCAGCCGTTTGGTGCGTCGCCAATAATGATGTGGCGCAGACTTTGTTTCCGGTGTCGATGTCGATGGCGTCTTCATTTCACGCTTCGCCGATGAATTCATCAAAGGGGTTTAATCTGAACGAAATGCGGAAAACGGTACCGGGAAATTGCGGGTCCTGAGGATGAGGGTTATCTAGAATTTCTATTTGCGCCCCATGTTGCTGGGCGATTTCCCTGACGATGGCCAGACCAAGTCCGCTGCCTTGTACATTGCTGCCGAGGATGCGGTAAAAACGTTCAAATACATGTTCACGTTCAGCGACCGGGATGCCGGGACCATTGTCTTCTACTTCGATGATCGCCAGCGCCTGCTGTTCATTCATGCTGACTTTGACAGTAATACTGTGTTCTGCAGGGGTATAGCGGATCGCATTGTCGATCAGATTGCTCAGCATTTCCCGCAGCATCAATGGATTCGCAAATATGATGATGGGAAAATCGGGTTGCTCAAAACCCAGATCAATTTTTTTTGCAAATGATGCCTGTATCCAGTCCCGAACGACATTCATCGCCAGTTCATTTAAGTTCACCTGCTCCAGAGGTCGGGTGGCCGGGGTCAGGTTTTCTGCGCGAGCCAGCGTCAGCAATTGATTGATGAGGCGGGTTGCTGCTTCTGAGCTGGTCGATAACTGCAATAGTGAGCGCCGTATTTCTTCCTGATCGGTTTGTCGTAATGCCAGTTCAGATTGCATACGCATACCCGCCAGCGGTGTTTTCATCTGGTGCGCAGCATCCGCGATGAAGCGTTTTTGAATGTCTATCGTTTGCGCCAGACGTGCCAGCATGTCATTTAATGAATTAACCAGCGGCGTGATTTCTTCCGGCACCTGACGCGAATCGATAGGGCTAAGATCATCCGGGCGGCGGGCGCGTATGCGTTGTTGCAATTCGGCCAGCGGCGATAAGCCCCGGCTTAGCGCGAACCAGACTAGTGCCAGCGCGATTGGCAAAATAATGAATTGTGGCAGCACCACACCTTTAATAATTTCATTCGCCAGAACAGCGCGTTTTTCCAGCGTTTCCGCGACCTGTATCATGATCTGCGACGACTCAGGATTGACCGTTTTCTTGGTCGGTGGCGTTAAATCGATATAACTGTACGCGATGCGATAATCGATACCGCGCAAACTCAGATTTCTGAACTGGATGTTGCCGGCCGCAGGTCGTTCTTCATCGGCAGGTGCAGGAATATCCTGATCGCCATCGATCAGATCCCCCTTGGCATTTTTTATCTGGAAATGAATATTATCGAGATCGTCAGCCCGCAAAATATCGCGTGCCGGTTTGGATAATTGGGTAATCGCCTGACCATCAAATTCTTTGACCTGTTGTGCGAGCACGAGCACCTTGTCTTCCAGTGCACGGTCGAAAGGCTGATTTGCAATCGACTTTGCCACCAGATAGGTAATGGCAATACTCATAGGCCACAGCAGTAACAGCGGCGCCAGCATCCAGTCAAGAATTTCGCCAAACAACGAGCGCTGGATTTTTTCTTCCGGCTGCTGCAACAATATATTTTCTGACGCAGTGGGCGCAGAATTCGATGAAGTATTAGCGACGCTGCTGTCTGTACTCATTGTTGTCCGGCATCTGGATTGGCTGGTTTCGCTGACGGGGCGACGAAAAATTTTTCAAGGCAGTAACCTAATCCTCTGACTGTCGCAATTCTGACACCATCGACTTCGATTTTTTTACGCAGACGATGCACATACACTTCGATCGCGTTATTGCTGACTTCCTCTCCCCACTCACAAAGGTGGTCGACCAGTTGCTCTTTCGAGACCAGGCGTCCGGTTCTTTGTAATAATACTTCCAGCAGACCCAGTTCGCGTGCCGATAAATCCAGCATCTGTTCGTGGATATATGCAATTCTGCCAACCTGATCGTAACTCAGCGGCCCGTGTTTAATAACAGTGGGGCCGCCGCCAGCACCGCGTCGTGTTAAAGCCCTGACGCGTGCTTCGAGTTCGGATAAGGCAAACGGCTTAGCCATGTAATCGTCAGCACCTAAATCCAGTCCTTTTACTCTTTGCTCTACTGAGTCAGCAGCAGTCAGGATCAGTACCGGAAGATGTGAATTGCGGGCGCGCAAACGGCGCAGTACTTCCAATCCGCTCATTTTTGGCAGGCCGAGATCCAGAATCAGTAAATCGAAGTCCTGAGTCGATAACGCAGAATCCGCTTCCTGTCCGTTGCTGACGCAGTCAGTCGCATAACCTGATTGCCGCAGTGAGCGGGTCAGTCCGTCTGCCAGCACGCTGTCGTCTTCTGCTAATAAAATACGCATAATGAATATTCCAAACCAAGTTGATTCTGATGGGAAATGGATAAATGGTATCCGTGCCGCCGACCGATTTTTCTGATTTTTTGGGATAATGTAAGGTCTCGCGGGTTTGCAAAGGTGATTCCAGATAACAATCTTGGCCGTTATCTGTATTGCCATTCCCAGCCATTAATATTAGCTCAACTTTAGCCCAATTCAGGGCTGCGTAGATTTAAAGGCACAATAAATTTTTAATATGTCTGGATTTCCATCTGTCCTCTCAAGCGCATCGCTGAATGTGGCAGGTTCAGACAGTGTGGAAATCAGACGCAAGTAAGTTTGCTTGCTTGAGTCAGATCTGAAAACGATCATGACTAGCCCAGAACAAATTTTGCCGCGTTCATATAAACGGGAATGCCTAGCAAAATATTCAGTGGGAAAGTGATGCCGAGAGACATGCCGAGATAAAGCGATGGTGATGCCTCTGGTATGGCGTAACGCAGCACAGCCGGAACCGCGATATATGAGGCGCTCGCAGCCAGTACCATCAACAATCCGGCATCGCCGTACGGAATTTGCAGCAACACGGCAAGCATTAACGCAATAGTTGCGTGGCAGAGCGGGGCGAGAATGGCATAGCTGATCACCAAGGGCGAATTGCCTTTGATGTTGCCGAGGCTTTTTGCTGTCATCAGCCCCATATCGAGCAGGAAAAAAGCAAGCATTCCTTTAAATAAATCGCCGGAAAACGGTTGCATGGCGGCCTTACCTGCATCGCCGGATAGGATGCCAACCAGCATCGCGCCTAACAGCAATAGTTGCGCGCCATCTGTCAGCGATTCATGCAAAACACCTTTGACCGAAGACGGCGTTCCCATTTGCGTCGACGTTTCCCTACGCCGGATGGTATTCGACAAAATGACGGCAAAAATAATGGCAGGCGATTCCATTAACGCCATCGCCGCTGCCATATGGCCGCCATATTCTATATGTCTGCTTTCCAGATATTGAACAGCGGTTATAAACGTAACTGCACTGACAGAACCATACGTGGCGGCGATTGCGGTGGCATCAAGCGCAGGAATAATCCGCTTCAGTAAAAAATATCCAAGCGCTGGTGTCAGCAGCGCCAGAAAAACAGCACATCCCAGACTGCTCATGATTTGTAAATTTAAGCCGGAATGATTCAGTGCAAATCCTCCTTTTAAACCCAGCGCCATTAACAGATATAGCGATAAAAATCGGGAGATATGTGTAGGAATGCTCAGATTAGAGCGGATGAGGCCGGCAAAGATACCGAAGATAAAAAATAAAATAGCTGGATCGCGCAAACTGGACATAAATTCCCCTTCAAAATTCAGGCCTCATACTACGCAGGCTAAATCATCAGGTAAAATCAATTTTTATCGCTATGATCATCAGTAAAAATCTATGAATGTCACTTTCCGTCAATTACGTTTGTTTGCGGAACTGGCTGAACAGCTCAGTATCAGTGGCGTTGCACGCAGCTTTCATGTTACGCAGCCAACTGTATCTATGCAGATGCGTGAGCTGACGGAAGAAATCGGTTTGCCATTGTATGAAGTCATTGGCAAAAAAATCTTTCTTACCCAGGCAGGTGAAGAACTTGCAAAAACTGCGCGCACGTTAGCGGACGAGTGGTCGTCTTTTGGACAACGTATCGATAGTCTGAAAGGCTATCAGCGTGGACGTTTGCGGGTGGCGGTAGTCAGCACGGCAAAATACTTTGTTCCCCGGTTACTGGGTACTTTTTGTCGTGATTTTCCGGAAATTGATATTGCATTGGAAGTGCAAAATCGTGATGGCGTTTTACAGCGTTTACGCGATAACCGCGATGACATATATATTATGTCTGCCCCGCCAAAAGATATTGACGTTGTACAGCAGGTCTTTTTGCCAAATCCGCTGGTGGTGATTGCGCCTTTGTCGCATCCTTTGGCAAAACGTAAGCGGATTTCGCTGGAAAACCTCAGCGAGGAGCGATTTATTTTGCGTGAAAAAGGATCGGGTACCAGGCTCGCTTGCGATCAGCATTTTTCCGCACAAGGCTTTACCCCGCTCGTGCGACTGGAGTTAGGCAGTAACGAGGCCATCAAGCAAGCGGTCGCGGGAGAAATGGGACTGGCGATTTTATCTGCACACGCGTTGGGTGAACATTTAGTTGATCAATCTCTGACAGTATTGAAGGTCAGCAGCTTTCCCGTGCATTCCAGCTGGTATATTGTTTATCTGAAAGGGAAGCGATTATCGCCAGTCGCAACCTCGTTCCTTGAATATCTGCAAGCGCATGCGCAAGATTGAAATGGCTGCTTGCGCGAACTTATTTTTCAGTTTTTGCTTGTTGTCAGTTGCGCACATCATTCAGCATTTTTTCTGACAGCGGCTATTTTCCTATGGCGGCAGAGTTGACTATTGAAGGTAAGTGCTGAACCACTATGTTATGCTTTGCTCCTTTGTAATAAAGTTCTCTAAAGTCATGAATACCAAAAGCAAGTCCATTCCCGTTTCTGATGCGCAAGCCCTGTTGAGCACCTTAAAAGAGACATTTCCGGTGTTTCTCAATCATGAGCCGTTGGCTATAGGCATCGACAAGCAAATCCTTGCCAGATTGCCGGAGACCCCGCGCAAAGTTTTACGGATGGTGCTTGCTTATCATACGAAATCGACCCGATATCTGCAAAAGACCATTAAAGCGACGACACGTTTTGATCTCGATGGCAATCCGGCAGAACCGTTAGAAGAGACGCATAAAACGCATGCAGAAGAAATGCTGAAAGAGCGTGCAAAGAATAATGCTGAACGTGCGAAGGCTGAAGCAAAACTTAAACGTGAACAGCAAGCAGCTGCAGAGGAAGCAGAAAAACTGCAAAAGAGAGCAGAAAAAATCAACCAGCTTGCGCAGAAATTCGCTAAGTAATTATTTTTGATTTCCATATTGGTGACATCGGGAGGCAACGGCATTCGCTGTGTCTCCTTTTTTATGTCAGCGCAATCGCAGTATTGTTATTGCTTCAAAACTTTGACGCTGCTTATGCTGCCCATGTGTCAGCAAAGCGGGGTAAGTATGATGCTTGAAAAGCAGCCAACTTAGTGACAGCGCTTGCATCCGCCTGCCACTTACTCTTTCCACGGCGGTGCAGTGATCAGATCCTGATCGTCACTGATCTGTTCAAACAAACCTTTGTCCCATCGCTGTGCCGCTGCTGCAATCCGGCCGCGATCGGTTGATACAAAATTCCACCACATGCGTACCGGTTTTTCTAATGGCGCTCCGCCGAAGACGACCAGGCGCGCGCCAGACGACCCCGCACATAGCCTGACCGGTGTTTGTTGCAGCACGATCAGTTGTTGTCCTGCGACCTCCTGATCGTCAATCACTAAGACATGTTCGGGACTGTATAGAGCCATTTCAGATGCCAGAACCGGTAGCGTAAATTCATGTCTGGGTGGCAGATAAACATCAAGATAAAGCGTGGCAGACAGCGTTTTTACCGGACTTGTCCTGCCGAAAGCACTGCCGGCTAATACTCTGATCTGTACGCCGCCTTCCAGTTCAATCAGCGGTAAATCGGCGGCGGCCACGTGCTGAAATGATGGGGCAACAGTTTCCTGATCCGGTGGTAGCGCAACCCATAGTTGCAAACCATGCTGACGGCGTTCTTTCCCACGTTCAGTGTCAACTGTGCGCTCACTGTGAACAATTCCCCGGCCTGCCGTCATCCAGTTAATCGCACCGGGTGTAATCGTTTGCACCGTACCCAGACTATCTCGATGCAGCAGACTGCCTTCAAATAAGTAAGTGACGGTCGCTATCCCGATGTGCGGATGAACTCCAAGATCACTATTTTTCTCTGCTGCGAGTGTGGTGGGGCCGAAGTGATCGAAGAAAATAAACGGACCAATGGAGCGTCTGGCGGCTGCCGGTAACAAACGGCGAACAGGAAATTCATCGACAAGATGAGTGGCCCTGCCGGGGATGCGAAGTAAATTGTTCATGGTGGCGTTTCTCCAGACTATGCTCGGATTCAGATTTTCCAACTCAGTGATTGCTGGCGCGTTCTATACGGCGATCAGGAATGAGCCACATCAATGCCACCAAAACGTAGAGTCCTTGCGCAATCCACTGTACCCAGAATGACGCTGCAATACCGGCTCCATACAGAATCACGGAGGCTTTTCCTTTACGGTCGCGACCCAGTACTTTTTTTAAAGGTGATGCCGAACCTTCGTTGGCAATAATCACTTGCTCAAGAATGAAATAGGCAACCGCGGCCATAAATAACACCGCGCCATATATTGCGGTGGGGTCACTGGCGAAATGATTTTCGCCCATCCACGCAGTAGCGAAGGGGAATAATGACAACCAGAATAGCAAGTGCAAATTTGCCCAAAGGACGCCGCCAGTCACTTTCTGTGTCACATGCATTAAATGATGGTGATTGTTCCAATAAATCGCGACGTAAATAAAACTCAGTACGTAATTCAGGAATATAGGAATAACGGGAATCAGTGCAGCAAAGCTCTCGCCATGCGGTGCTTTCATTTCCAATACCATGATGGTGATAATGACGGCGATAACACCGTCACTGAATGCTTCCAGGCGATTTTTCCCCATGGGTTCTCCAGATAAAAAAACAAGTATTCGTTTTGAATGAAACGCCAATTCGGATGAACCGTTTCACGCCTGATCAGGCCGATGCTGACTTATCTTACTGCAAACGCGACATTATCGTTCCGCTGCGGCGATTCACTGTCGGGAGCTTGTTGTATCGGTACGCTGAAAGCATCTATATATCTGTCAGCAAACTGTTGTTGACAAGCTTTAACTGCGGCCATGTTTCCAGCCATCTTTTTTCGGTGATTCTGGCGTAAAAATCTGCAGGTTTCGGACGCTTATCGTTTAGTGTGATTGTCAGTTGACTCAGTCTGTTCAGCCCGAATGGCGCAAGTATCAGCAATTCACCGGTAACGCTTAACTGAACACCGACTGCGGTTTCAATTTCTACCCAGTACGACATCGCATCGAGAGTATTCAGATAGGGATGATCATTATTCCGTAAGTGCATTCTGGCTTGATTTTTGACTGACCAGTTCAGTGCAGATCGTGAGCGTAATGACGTCTCAAAAAACGCATCTCGTTCGGGAGAGATATCCGATGGGTCAAAGTAAATCAGGTCAATATCTGATAAAGGCGTTGGTTGCGGATAATGATGCAGTTTATCCCAGACTAAGTTGCGCACGAAGCCAGCCGCCAGACACCAGTCTTTCAGCTCTAGCGCAGCAGCAACTTCTAATGCTCGCCAACGAATTGGATCGGCCTTGATCCAGTCGTTTATTTTTGTATTGATATTCATATTGCTGACGCTATTAACTGTCGGTAATGCCAATGGCGGATAGTAAAGGGAATTTGTCGAAGTTTTACTTGTCTTGCCTTGCTCCTTGTTGTGTTCAGCCCAAAGTTAAAGAGAGCAAATGAATTTTAATCGTGCGATCAGTATTTCACTCACATTGCCATAAAGAAATCTGTTATTGTTTTTTGCGTGACAGAACACTTTGTAAAGCAGATCGGTATTCGCTGAGGTATTTTCTGGTGTTTCAGCAGTATTCATATTGCTGCATAGCAGACGTGTCTGAGCACATAAACTTAAAAAACATATAACGGAGTCAACATGAGACAATTTCTTAAAAGTATTCTTTTCGCCTGTTCCCTGTCATTGCTTGCCCACGGAGCGGCTGTTGCCGCAGATCGGGCGACAGCACAGGAAGCAACTGAAATGATCAAAAAAGTCATCGCTTTTTATAAAGCCAACGGTCCGGAAAAAACCTATGCTGCGGTGAACGATCCTAAGGGACAGTTCATCTACAAAGATCTTTACGTTTTTGCAGGATCGGTGAAACCAGGTGGCGTGACGTTGGCGCATGGCGGTAATCCTAAGTTACTAGGTAAGCCATTGGGAGAATTGCGTGATGGCGATGGTGTTTTCTTTGTAAAAAAAATCAATGATGTCGCCGCCAGTAAAGAAGGTAAGGGCTGGGTTGATTACAGATGGCCAAATCCTGTGACCAAAGCATTGGAACAAAAAAGTACCTATGTTGAGCGCGTCGATGACGTGTACTTTGCCTGTGGAATTTATAAATAATTCTGAGGGTTCCACTTTTTTTTGTAATTCGTAATACTGCGCTTGTACCTCATTTCTTATCAGATTGGCCGTTACTTTTGCGATGCATCAACGCGGCCAGTCTGATGCATCAAATTCTTTTCAATACTTCCAAATTGTTTAGCTACTTTAGGGAGCAGAAGCGCTTCTGGATAGTCTGCGCTGTTTCTGTTGCCAGGTACTGACAGCCTTGCATTTCATTTTCAGTCTGAAACTGAACTTCCTCACACAGCTTCATTGTTAATTTGATTTTTCCCAATGGAGTGAGTTTTCACTTCTCGTTATCCGTTACGCTAGCCGTAGGAAATAAAAGTGCCATTGCTTCGTATGCTTTGTCGTAAAAATACATAGGAAGTACGGACGTATGTTTGATGTTTGCATGTATTAGTTTTTTATAGCGATATCAAGGCGTAATATGAGCATGACAGTATGCCTGTTGCCGTTGTGATCCGCTCAGTCGTCAGCTTTTGTAACCAGTTTCGCTCTGCTCAATTAACTTGTGAGGATAAGATGAAAATTAAAGATCTGCCTATCGGTACGCGACTCGGTTTTGGTTTTGGGATAGTACTTTTATTGGCAACAATATCTTCATGCATAGGTCTTTGGCGACTGAACGAGGTGGCGAGTAGTACGAGGGCGATGATGCAGGAGCCTTTAAAAAAAGAGCGTCTAACAGAGGAGTGGTACAGGGTTACCGTTGCGGGCTTAAAGCGTACTTTGGCGGTTGTTAAAAGTTCTGATGAATCATTAGGCGATTTTTTTTCTGCGGACGTTAAGACCTCAACCACGCGAAATAATGAAATTCAGAAATACCTGGAAAGTAACGTCGATACGCCTGACGAAAAACAACTTCTGGAAAACATCGTTGTTGTACGTAAGTCCTACGTCAGCACCAGAGACCAGATTTTAAAGGCCAAAAAAGAAGGCCAGACAGAGGAGATGAATAAACTGTTTGAAAAATTCATACCAATGTCTGACGCCTTTCAAAAAGCCTTACTCGATTATCTTAATTTTCAGAAGGAAGAGGTGGATCATCTCAGTAAGGAAGTCGATGCCATTGCGGCCAGCAGCCGCATCCTTATTACGACTCTGATCGTCCTGTTTTTGCTGATAGGTAGTTTTTGTGCATGGTATCTGACCATAGGTATCACCCGGCCATTAAATTCAGCAGTAGTGCTTGCACGCCGCGTGGCGGATGGTGATCTGACGAGTGACATTCGTATTGACTCCAGCGATGAGACAGGTCAGTTGGTGATGGCATTAAAAGATATGAACGAAGGTTTGCGGAAAATTGTGGCCGAGGTTCGAGATAGCACGGATACCATCGTCACTGCTTCTACCGAAATTGCCAGCGGGAATATGGATCTGTCCTCCAGAACAGAATCCCAGGCGGGATCACTTGAGGAGACCGCATCGTCAATGGAGGAGTTGACCAGCACGATGCAGCAAAATTCGCAGAATGCACATGACGCAAATCAACTCGTACATGCAGCGGCAGATGCAGCGATTCAGGGCGGTACGGTTGTCTCGCAAGTCGTTGGCACGATGGGCGATATCAGCACATCATCGAAAAAAATTGTCGATATTATTGCGGTCATTGATGGCATTGCTTTTCAAACGAATATCCTTGCACTCAATGCGGCTGTGGAGGCTGCGCGGGCGGGTGAGCAAGGACGTGGATTTGCTGTAGTAGCGTCGGAAGTCCGGAATCTGGCGCAGCGTTCCGCCAGCGCGGCGAAGGAAATCAAACAACTGATAGATGACTCGGTTGATAAAGTGAATCAGGGAACGAAGCTGGTTGATCAGGCCGGAGCAACCATGACGGAAATTGTCGATCGCGTTAAGCATGTTACCGGCATCATGAGTGAAATCAACAACGCCAGCAAAGAACAATCGGCAGGTATACAACAAGTGAATCAAGCCATCATTCAAATGGACAACACGACGCAACAAAATGCCGCACTTGTAGAGCAGGCCGCAGCCGCAGCGCAAAGCTTACAAGAACAGGCCGCGAATTTGTCCAACGTAGTCAGTGTCTTCCGGCTAAATCAGGGAGATCATCAGCAAACCATGAAAAGAGTGGCAAAAAATGCCGCTGTCGGCACGCATCCGCACACCACATATTTGAGCGGGCAATGACATATTTGTCGAAGTTCAGATAACTCTGAACTGCATTTTTATGAAAATCAATGACTTATATTTTGGCTGAATAATGAATTCTGAACAAATAATTCAGCTAACTCTGAACTTTTATGGATTTCGTTCAGCTAACTCTGAATTTTTCGGATAGGACAAACATAGGGCTCAATTTCAGTAAAACATCTTTGGAAATTATTTGTGCTGGAAGCCAATGTCTCAAGTGCAAAGCCTAGCAGTGACTCTGATTCATCTTTTGCATAAAAGCTCCATCAAGAACTCTTGTTATCCGTGGCTCGATTTTTCGGGCGGGTTACATTCAGAAAATAATCATCGTTCACGTGCCATGTAATACCACCGGTCGTGACATCGATATCTATCGAAAGTTTTCGTACTAATGAACGAAAACCATTCTGTAATTGCGTCCTGACGATCGGTTTTTATGGATTAAAAAATAAGGGGCTTGTTCAGCCCCTTATTTTTTGTTAGGTGTAATTAAGTTTCCGACAGCGTAAAATCAGCGAGGATCTATCGATCTCACTGTTTCGGTCGCATTTATCTCGCGCTACTTCAGTTTCACCAACTCAACACGGCGGTTTTTTGCCCGTCCTGCCTCGCTAGAGTTGTCTTGTAACGGTCGCTCAGCACCCATGCCAATAGCGTTAAGGCGCGTCGGGTTTATCCCTTGTGAGGTGATCGCTTTAACGACGGCTTGCGCCCGCGCCTGTGACAGAGTTTTATTATGAGCGGCAGCACCAACGTTGTCCGTATGACCTTCGATATTCAACTGCAATTTTTCGTCAGCCCGCAACAATTTGACGATCTCATCGACGACGGGTTTGCTATCGGTTTTAATGACATCACTGTCGGTATCGAATGACAAATAAAGCGTAATATGCCCCTGCGTTTGCAGGCTTGCGGCCATCGCATCTGCTTTAACGAGACCGACGCTTTGTTCCAGGGCTTTTTCTTCAACAGTGACTAACCAGGTAGACGATTCATCATCGAAAATCGACACGATAAACCAGATATTGGTCTTGTCGGTACGCAGCAGATATACCTGGTAATTTTGACCACCATTTCGGATTCCTGGTAAATGCATTTTTTTGGCTAGCGTGCTCTCGTCTTCGTTATGTAATTTCAGAAAAGCGGGATCAACTGGCGTGATCTCATTCACTTTTACTCCACCGAGCGACTTGATCGCATTTTCGTAATTTTTTACGGAGCCTGTTGCTGACATCCCAATTGTCGTGTGTGGATAAAATCGCCGTGAAACTTTTCCTTCCACCTTGCGCATATCCCGTCCCGCAATCAACTGAACTTCATCGAAATTCGAGTCCTGATTATTATGCCGATAGCCATTTTCCAGTTTCTCTGGATAGTCGAGATATGGAAATGGCGGTAACGCTATACCGGAGACCGGTACCGTATTGACATCAAATGTAGGGCTGGCTGATGACTGAGCAGGAGTTACGGAATTGGTGTTCGTTGCAGCAGTTTCGACGCTGCTACTGCTCGCTGAATTATGGGTGCTTACCGGCATATCTGCCGGTTTTTTCTTGCAGCCCGTAATACTTAAGGCTGCGACAAGGAAGACGGAGAGAGCTAATGGAAAGAGACGCATGATCAATGGATTGAATAAGTGGAGAAAATCTGTTCTGGTGTTTGTCCAACAAACCGTTTTTAGCTAAAAGGCATAGCTTAACGACTAGAAGCCAAAGGAAAAAAAGAAAAATGTAACTTTAAGAAATTAAAAGAAAAGAGATGTAAGAAATTTTCTTTTTTGTAACGTATTTTAGGCGAAAAGTTATCGTTTATTTATTTTAAAGAACGATATTTCATATAGTTTTCCTTTAAAAGAGTGAGAGAAATTCTAATGCCAGGCTTCATTCTCTGCGACTATTTTAAGCAACAAGAAATATGCTAAACGATACTAAGTAATTGATCTGTATAGCACTATTTATCTTTGGAATAAAGAAAATTTACATATTTGAAAGAAATGTAAATTAATGTAATTGTCAAAAAATAATTCTTATATTGCACTATTATTTCTGGGCATTAAGTCGTTTCTTTTTTTTTGGATAAATCGTCGGAGAATTTATGAATACATTCACTTCACGTCGTCGTCAGCTCGGTCAAGGCATGACTGAATACATCATTATTGTTGCATTAATTGCTATTGCTGCTATTGGCGTTTACAAAGCATTTGGTGGCGTAATTCGCGGGCAAACCGCGGTAGCCGCAGCAACCTTGGCGGGTAATGCCAGTGGCGGTTCACGATCGGCAACTACAGATGCCGGCTCTAAGGCAACTGAACAAGGTTCTAAAGAAAAGAATCTGAAAGAGTTTGAGAAAGATAGTAACTAATTGACCTTGTTCAAGATTTTACTTTGTAAAAATAATGACCGGAGCTTTGAGCTCCGGTGATGTTTTGAATTTCACTTGAGTCTAAACATGGCAGTGCAATACAAAAAAGAAGTCATCCGTGGGCAGGCATTGGTCATATTTATGGGCTTTGCGGCAGCGATGGTTGCTCTTTTTCTTGTTGCATTCAATTCTGGACAAGTGACCAATTCCAAGATGCGGGCAATGAATGCGGCCGATGCGGCAGCATATAGCGGTGCAGTCTGGCAGGCCAGAACATTGAATTTTGAAGCATATATGAATCGTGCGATGGTTGTGAATGAGGTAACGATTGCACAATCCGTCAGTCTCAGGTCGTGGACTTCTTACCTTGATCGCTTCGTCACAAACGTTAATTACATTACACGATTTGTTCCGTATCTGGGCGCGGCTACCTCGGCTGTGCAGCGGGTGATTAGTGGTATCGACACTGCTGTTCAGCGCGCTTTGCCAATTGCCGATATCGCGATGCGCGGATTGAATTTGATTGAACATCAGGTCGGCCAGGTAGGGTTAAATGCAGTTGGTACTGCCGTAGCACAAGACCTGGCATTAAACGTCGCACGCTTAAACGGCGCCGAGTTATCTCCGGCCAATGTGGGACTGTTTTTAAATAATGAGCGGAAGTGGCTCGGTTTTACCCAAACATATAGTAAATCTAGCGGTCCGGGTGGTCGTGAGGGGCGCACCCGAATTCGTCAGGTTACATTAGATTCACGCGATGGTTTCACAACCGCACGCGATTGGAAAGCTGGATTATGGCCGGTGTTTGAATTGCGCAAACAAGGTGGAACAGACTTGATCAATTTTGATTCATGGAAAGGCTTAGATTCAGCAGAACTGCGTACCAGTTGGAATTTTGTGAAGGGGAGATGGGATACTCGTGTTCCGTTAGGTTGGGGGGGGGCGCAGTCTTATTCTCCGAATTCAAAAAGTCAGGTAGGCCGTCATGGCAACATTAATGAATGGAGTAACCAAGATGGCCGACTGGCGAACTCTGAGGCAAACGGAAAAAATTCTAAAAATATAAAAACGGAATTTCAGGGATATCGCGATCTCAAAGATCTGAAAAAGCCGCCTTATCAACCGAAAGATCCTTATAAATTGCCATTTTCTGTCGAAGTGGTCATCAAAAAAGAAGCCATACCGGTCGCTGGCACGGCTCTCAAAGCCAATGCTGCATTAATTGATGGTAGCAAATTAAGCGCTGATCCCAATTTTGGAGGTAGCGGCGTGTATGCGTTGGCAACTGCTTGCGTGTCATTTGAGCGACCCTACCGCTCCCCGCGTCAAGACGGAAAAGAAGAATATCCGAGTCTGTTTAATCCTTACTGGAGAGCCTCCCTAGCGACTGATGGCAAAGATGCACGCATGATCGTGGATGCCAGCAAGGGATTAATCTCAATTCCAAATTTATTAGGTGGAGATTCCACATGCGGTTAAGAAAAAACCATAGTCAACTCAAGAAAAGCATTGTTCTGACATTTGTGATTGGCATTACCGCTTGTGGGAGTAATTCCGGCAGTTCAGCCAATCCGGATAGCAATAACAGTAGCTCAGCGGGATCGGGTTACGAGGTGGTAACGGTGACAAAACCTGAGAACCTTGCGCAGTATCGCGACTGGTATAAAAATGGGTATGACGCCTGCGTCGGTTTCGCGCAAATAAAAAATCTGCCAGTGAAGCCGTTTGTTGATATTCCAGCTGATTTCATTATCGATAAAGATACATACGTCAGCGATGGAAAAAATTATTCGCATACAACGGTCAGTAACGTCATCAAGGTCGACATGACTCCGGAAAGCGGCTGTGCCTCGTCGATCGCAAAAACGGAAACATTACGTGTTGTGAACAACGGAAACAGCTATCACATTGATGTTCAGGAAAATGGCGAGCGTGTCTCGCAGCCTGTGCAAGCAGAGACTAAAGGTGGCGAGGAAAATAGCGCAATCTATACCGATGCCAAGGTGGTCAATGGCATTCAATTGAAATGCTTGCCAGAAAGTGCGACGACGCAAATTGCAGGTCAGGTTTGCATGATTGAAACTCAGGGTTCGACCAAATTTATCGGCCACGACGGTAAATACGTGGCTGGTTATGTCAGGGCATTGACTGCAAAAGATCAGTTCGGTGTCGTCATTACTGAACCGGTTTCGGTGAAAGTCAGCGCGTCCATAGACCCCAAGGTTTTCAATATCAAATAATGGCACAGTTGGCGCACAGTCGATTTCAACAAGGACAAGCCATGATGGAATTTCTGGTATTTGTCGGCGTCGCAATCAGCCTTTTTTTAGGCATCTTATATCTTGGTAAATTCCATGATATTCAGGCGCATACGATCCAAGCGGCCCGCTATGCTGCATGGGAAAGGACTGTGCACGATAACGCCAATTTCTCGGATACCAAACTTGAAGGACAAATCCGCGCACGGATATTCAGCTGGAATCAGAATACATATAAGGCCGCGGACATGAAAAGCAATGGTCAGAGTTGGGGGCGACAGACCGCATTTTGGACCGATCATGTCGATAAGCAACGGCTGATTGATAAACCGAAAGATGTGACAGTCGCAACAGCGGCTGCAGCTCTGCCAGGAACAGCCGCAGCAGCGATTGCCAATTCGATTGGCGCGCTTGACAAAACTGTTGGTAAGCTGACAGGTGGCGAGGCGCTGAATCAGGGTGGTTTATACACTAGTACCGTCAACGTCAAATTAAACAATATCGCCGCTTTACCTGCGCCGCTGAATCAATTAAATCTGACGCTAAAAGAAACCTCGTCATTAGTCACTGATAGTTGGGATGCTGACGGCTCCAGACAAACTGCGATGCGAACCCGCGCTTATACACCAGCGTCTGCATTACAAAATATCAGCAGTTTACTGAGCGTCGTCGACGGTTTTCTGGCAATACTGGAACCGAGCTTTTCGAAGTTCAAACCGGGGCAGATTTGTCCAGACATCGTTCCTGCGGATCGATTATCGGGTTCTTCCGTGCTGCCAGTGTACCAAGGAGGTGGCCCATGCTATTGACGCATTTTGGCCTCAATGCGCAAAAGCTATATCGCTGTTTGCCGATCGGCGCATTCTTGATATTCGCTTTGCCATGTAATGCAGGTTGGCAGGACACACCTGACAGCCTGCGCCTGCAAGCCGTAGGCGAAGATTTGCGTTTGAACGGCACGCCAATGAAAATCAAAGCGTTCACAGCCGATTTGCCGATGGAGAGTGTGCTGAATCAAGTACAAGACAACTGGCAAAAGCAAGCTGAACGAAATCCTGTGACAAGAACAAAAAATGCCAGTTGGACCGTGTTGAATCAAACCATAGGCAATCAGCACAGAAGTTTTCAAATACGTGAAATAAGTGGTGCAAAAGTCGAAGGCTATGTCGCGCTAACGTCGCCGCAGCAGACTACTGAACCGAAGTTGGCGGTACGTTTGCCTGCAGATGTTCAGACCGTATCGATTATCGACTCGAGCGATGCAGGGAAAGTATCACAGCAAGTCATCGCTGTGTCACCGCGTTCTATTGACGCTTCCGTCAGCGCGTTGGAAGCGTCTCTGAAAGCAGCAGGTTGGGAGCGTCACGTGCTGAAAAAAAGTGCCACGCTAACGACATTTTCTGCGAACCGGAATGGACAGGAATTCGATGCCAGCCTGAGTGCGCAGAAAGCTGGCACTTTGTTAATGATGAATACGATAGTGCAGTCCAAATAGAGAAAAGGTTTTGATTTATGGCGACAAGTAAAACCCGATTCAGCTCCGGCACAACTGGCAAACAATCTCAGCAAGGTCAGGCGATGATCGAATATGTGATTGTGACCGGTGTGCTGGTGGCGGTTCTGTTCGTTCCTCACGAACTGACTAACAACATGGCGCCTGCTGATTATCTGGCGCGTTCGATCGCTACGTTTTTTCGTGGATTCAGTTATCTGATTTCTATTTTTTAATCTACTTGTCAGTTCATTTCCTTGAAAATCTCAAAAAATACCCTGTTACTAGGTGGTGCTGTTACCTTGGGCATCTTGTGCTTCGTCGGTGCGCAATACTACCTGCGTTCCTATTTGTCGCAGGCTGAGTCGCGTCTTGCGGGCTCCTATAAAACGAAAAAAGTGATTGTTGCTGCAGTTGAGTTACCAGCAGGTAGCACCTTATCTGCAGACAATCTTGCGGTTCGTTCGATTCCAGAACGTTATCTTGCCAGTAGTGTGATTGAGCCGGAAGCTTTGGATGCCATTGCTGGCCAGCGATTGATCAACGCGGTGAAACCCGGTGATCCGATTGACCGCGGAGGGCTCGAACGTAGTGACCGTGCAGCCTTGTCTACAACGATCCAGAGCGGTGAACGTGCAATCACGTTTCCAGTTGATGAAATCAGTTCTATTTCAGGGATGCTGATCCCTGGTGACATTATTGATTTGATGTTTACAGGCTCGTCACCCGTTCCGAACGGAACCCCAAGCAGTCAGTTCAACGCCGCAGAGTTTATCAGTGGCACGCAGAAAGAACAGTTAAATGTGCGTCTGATTTTACAGTCAGTGCCCGTTCTTGCAACGGGGAAAATTACCAAAAAGCAGACCATAAGAACTGAAAATGGCGCGCAAAAGGAAATCGATGTTGACTTTAATACAGTCACATTGAAAGTGAATCCGACCGATGCACAACAAATTTTATTAGGTCAAAAATTAGGCCAGTTGACGGCGATTCTGCGAAATCCAGACGACAAAAAGGCGTTGGGGAAAATGGTACTGGACGAGGCAACATTTAAGCAAACTGCGCAAAACCATCGTAGTAATCCAGCCGAGTTTGTTGAAATTATTGTCGGTGGTACAGGGAAAACAGGTGGTGTAAAAATGCAGAGTGAAGTTGGAAAAAATCCGTTAGCAGAGGCGCTGGGCACACTGATGCAACCACAGGTTGAGAAGTCGTCTGCAAATGCTGCCGTTAATTCTCTGGATGTGAAGAGTCGTTTAGGTATTACATCGCAGCCTGTACCAACCAGTGATACTCCTTTTTCAAAACGTAATAGTAAAAACGGATGAATGACGTGATTAAAGTAATTTTATTGATAATCAGTTTCATGTTATCGAGTGTTATGACTGAGGCTGTTGCGGCATCTTCAACAAACGAAATTGAACTGTTTAGCGGACAAGCGCAAGTATTGCCCATTGCCGTCACCCGCATTGCTGTCGGTAACGGAAAGATTATTTCCGTATCTATTGTTTCGCAAAATCAGTTGCTTATTCTGGCTGAAACGCCAGGCGTTTCAACTTTACATTTGTGGATGAAAGATGGCAGCCAAAAGGAAATGACCGTATTTGTATTAGAAGCAAATATGAAAAAAATTCTGGATGACGTTAATCGCCTGCTTGCTAATGTCGAAAATGTCAAAGCTAGAATAGCAGGTTCCAAGATCGTGCTAGAAGGCGAAATGGTGAGCGACGTTAATCAGGAAAGAGCGCAGGCCATTGCGAAAATGTATGCAGAACACGTTGTGAATTTCATTGGAAAAATTGGCTGGGAGAAAATGATTTATCTCGACGTCAAAGTTGTAGAGTTAAGCACCAAAGGTGCACGCGATCTTGGAATACGCTGGGATTCGTCGGTAAACGGTCCGCATGCTGGCGTGCTGGCAGATTTGTATAGCAATGATCTCTACCGTTACGTTCCTGGTGTGCAATCCAGTGGTCTAGACCTCACACAGGTACCCTTGCCTGGCAAGGTCTGGCCGCCGAAAGGCTTTGTCACGATGGCGTCGCTGATCACTTCCCGAATCAATTTACTGGTACAAGATGGTGAAGCTGAGGTATTGGCTGCGCCAAGCCTGACGACTCGCAGTGGGTCGAAAGCACGCTTTGTTTCAGGCGGAGAAATCCCTATTCCTATCGTAGGTGGCTTTGGACAGACCAACGTCGAATTTAAAGAATACGGCATCATTCTCGAAGTCACGCCGGTTACAGATAAATCCGGGGCAATTTACGCCAAGGTGGACGTTGAAGTCAGCAGCGTTGACAAATCGGTGAGCGTACTCGGTATTCCTGGATTTTTGAAACGGAAATCGACTGCTGAATTCAATTCTAAGGAAGGCGAAACCGTGGTTCTGAATGGCTTGTATTCCTATGAAAAATCTGCCGACACGCAAAAAGTGCCGGGAATGGGCGATGTCCCGTTGGTGGGTGGGCTGTTCCGAGACAAGAGCAGTAATATTTCCAAACGCGAAGTCGCGATCATCATCACCCCGAGGCTGATACAGGCGACGCCAGATCCTGATAAGGAAGTCAAAGATATTAATGCGCAGAAGTTATTCGATACGAATAAAAACATACGTGATCGCGAGATGTTACCGAAACCAGCATCCAGTTTGTCCATCACGGAGTAAGTTATGTTGACAGTTGAATCGAAGCGGCATGATGGTGTCGCACAGGAATATCGTATTGAAAACACTTGTATTCTCGGTTGCGACGCGGCATCGTTGATTCCCTTACCGGCATCTGCAGGTAAGCGCGCATTGCGGGTGTTGACTGAAAGTAGTGGGGTTTTCAGTATTGTTGATCTGGGTTGCCCTACAGGCGTCTTTGTCAATGGTGAACGTATCGTGCGTTATGGCCCTTTGAGAGTTGAGGATGTGATTGTCGTCAGTGGGCAAACTCTACGGATCAAGTCCTTGAGTGCTAATAAAATGCAGAGCATAAACGCAGATACTGCGTTTATGAATCCAAGTTCAGATATTGCAACTGCAGAGGTATTACCACTTAAGCGTCCTCCGACGATGGCTGAAAGCAACGCTCCACCAGAAAGCGTTGCCGAGGAAAAAAAACTGACGACTCAATTAAGTGTAGAAGATCGTGCGCATCAGTTAGCGTTGTCAACGAATGCCGGCATTTTGCATGCGGAGTTAATTAAGACATTGGATCTGCGTCGGCAAGACGTGACGCGCATGGGTGATGTGGAATTGCGTGCAGTTGCAAGTAAGCTAATTAAAGAGTTGATTGATAAATTGCCGTTGCCAGCACAGACTGACCCGCATGAGCTTGAAAAGTTTGTACTGGATGAAGCGGTTGGACTGGGTGTGCTCGAAAGCTTGTTAGCTGATCCTTCAGTGACCGAGATTATGGTAAACGGTGCGGAAGATATTTTTGTCGAAAGAGCCGGGCAGTCACGCCGTTCCGATATCGCTTTCAGTAGTGAGAAAGCGTTGATGGGTGTGATTGAAAGGATTGTTTCGCCTATCGGTCGGCGGGTCGATGAATCAACACCGCTATGTGATGCGCGTCTGAAGGATGGTTCACGGGTAAATATCGTCATTCGTCCGATTGCTCTAAAAGGTCCTTCAGTATCGATTCGTAAGTTCGCCCAGCGTCGCTTACAAGTCGACGATTTGGTCAAATTCGGATCGGTTGACGAAGGGATGGTACGTTTCCTGAGAATTTGCGTTGAGCAGAAAAAGAACATCATTATTTCTGGTGGTACCGGTTCAGGTAAGACGACCTTACTGAATGTTATATCCAATCTGATTCCACCATTCGAGCGTATTGTTACTATCGAAGATGCAGCTGAGTTAAAGCTCTATCACGATAATTTGGTTACATTGGAAGCACGTCCAGCCAACGTCGAAGGACGAGGGCAGGTGAGTATCCGCGAACTGGTAAAAAACTCGCTGCGTATGCGCCCGGATCGTATTGTGGTAGGCGAATGTCGTGGTGGTGAAGCCTTGGATATGTTGCAGGCAATGAATACTGGCCACGATGGGTCGCTAACTACAGCCCATGCTAATTCGCCGCGGGATATGTTATCTCGTCTTGAAGTCATGGTCTTGATGGCTGGCATGGATTTGCCCGTCACAGCGATTCGAGAACAAATTGCTTCTGCCGTGCAGATCATCGTTCAGCAAACCCGTTTTGCTTGCGGTACTCGTAAAGTCACCAGTATTACAGAGATCACCGGGATGGAGCGCGGTGTGATTCAAATGCAGGAAATATTTCGCTTTCAGCGTTTGGGATTTTTTGATGATGGCAAAGTTCGAGGTCAGTTTATGCCATGCGGCTATGTGCCGACCTTCTACGAAGAGTTGCGTGAGCAGGGTGTTGATCTTGATCTGTCTATCTTCGGGGCTGACAATGAAGAAATGAATCGTCATGTGTCGGGGCAGGTTGGCAATGCTTAGTCCTCTTCTGCCATCCGTATTTGCATTGGGATTTGCGCTGAGTGCGATTCTGTTCGCCTACGTCGTATGGAAACTTGGGCATCATCTGATACAGCGCTATCGGGATAATGTCTTGAGCAGCACTAGCTTAAAGTTATCTGACATGTTCATTTTTCTGGACACAGCCATCCTGATAAAAATAAGTGCAACTGCTACTTTCATCGTTCCGTTGTTGTTGCTCATCATTACCGGAAATCTTTTGCTGGCAATCGGCGGTGCCGCCTTTTGCTTGTTTGGCCCATCATTTTTCCATAAGCGATTAAAAGAAAAACGTCGAAAAACCCTGATACGACAGTTGCCGGACACGCTTGATTCCCTGGTGGGGGCTTTGCGCTCAGGAATGAGCTTGCAGCAGGCGCTGGGATTGCTGGCCGAGCAATTACCGAAACCATCCAATCAGGAATTTGGATTGGTTGTCCGTAAGTTGCGTATGGGTGTCTCGCTTGACGATGTGCTGGAAGAGTTGGAAAAAAGGATAGAGTCGCAGGAATATACGATGTTTACGACCAGCATGCGAATTGCGCGTGAAGTGGGTGGCAATCTTACTGAAGCATTGGAGCGCCTTGCTGACACCATGCGTAAGAAACTGGCGATGGAAGACAAAATAGATGCCCTAACGTCGCAAGGAAAAATGCAGGGAATTATCGTCGGTTGTCTGCCGCTCTTTCTGATGTGGGCGTTGACTGCGATGGAGCCAGAAGCGATGGCACCGCTGTTTAATACGTTATTAGGTTACGGTGTTTTAAGTGTCATCTTTATGCTGGAATTTGTCGGCTTTATTTTGATACGAAAAATCGTGCGTATTGACGTTTGAGGGAAGTCATATGATAGAAATTTTATTGCCAATGTTGTTTGCGCTAACCATAATTTTTAGCATTTGGTTTGTACTACGGATTGTCAACGCGGTGCCAGAAGAAGACCGGACCTACGCAGATAAACCTCCCAAAATGCTGCAACGCATTTGGCCGTTGATCACTATTGTGACGTACTACGTTGGTAGTTATTTATCGGTTGAGTATCGCGAAAAAACCATTCGCCGACTGCGCAAAGTTGAACTCGATTATGCGCTGTCCCCTCAGCAGTGGTTCGCGTCAAGGATTGTGTATGCGTTGATATTCTTTCTTATTACTTGGCTGCTTGCTCTGTGGCTGGGCTCAGGCGGTTTGATGTTGCCTGCTTGCGCAATGGTCTTCGGTTTTTTTTATCTCGAAATCTGGTTGCGCGACAAAATCAAAGTTGTCGAAATTCAGGTATTAAAAGGACTGCCAAATTTTCTTGACATGCTTACTCTGGCAATTGAGTCGGGTTGCAATCTGACTGTCGGTATCAATATCGCCGTCGAAAAAACACCCGATTCACCGCTGAAACGTGCTTTCGCCCGCTTGCTTCGTGAAGTGCGTTCTGGTCGTACCAGGATAGATGGTTTGCGAACATTGGAAGAACGTATGGATATATCAGTTGTTACCTCGCTGACGAGTGCATTGGTGCAAGCGGAAAAAACTGGTGCCAGTCTGGGGTCGGTTCTTCGTGCGCAGTCGACTCAGCGTACGAATGAGCGTTTTGCGCGGGCTGAGAAACTAGCGATGGAAGCGCCAGTAAAAATGTTGGGACCCTTGATTCTATGTATTTTCCCTTGCACCTTCGTCGTACTCGGGTTTCCGATCGGAATGAAGATGATGAACGCATTTCAATGAAGAATTTCAACGACGAATTTAATTGAGCGAGGCATTATGGCAGTAACCAAAAAAATAGTTTCAGTAGCATTGATTCTGCTGATCAGCACGACCTTGGGTGCTTGCGCCAACCGTGCAAGAAACTCTGAAAATATAGGACAGCAACAAACGCTGACGCCAGTAGAAATTAGCCAGATCAGCGCCAATGCGGAGCAGGCCATGGCGGTACAGGATTACCTCAGAGCGATACAGCTGTATCAGACCGTTGTGAAGGCCAATCCTACTGTGGCTCCCGCCTGGTTCCGTCTGGGGATTGCGTATTTGCGCAGTGACCAGCTGCAACAGGCGCAGCACGCGTTTGAAGAAGCTATTCGCGCAGATCCGAAAATGGATAAAACCTATGCGAATTTGGCGATGACCCACTTATTGGAATTCAGAGTGATTGCACAAAAGGCGCTGCAAAGCGACCAAGTATCGGATGCGAATCGCTCAGCGCTGCGCTCGCTGATTGCAGATGTTGAACACACGCTGAATCTGCCTACAAAAAGCCAGACTTCGCTGACCAAGTAATCATGGTAATTTCGTTTTACAAAATATTGAAAAAGCAATCTGGTGCGACGACCGTCGAATTTTATGTCGTTGCCTTTTTTGTGTTGATCCCGTTGATCATGGCCGTCATGCAAATGGGATTGTTCATTGTTGCAAAAAATACTGTGAATCTGGCGACATTTACGGCGGCTCGCGCTGGCGCAGCATCGGGAGGAGATCAGTCTGAAATGAAGCGGGGTTTATTGAATGCTTTGAGCCCTTTATATGTTGCCCGCGGTTTGGGTGCATTGGGTAGCAATGGTTTGCGCGACGTCAGCAATGGCAATTTTTCGACGGTCATGTCGGCTGCATATGCCAGTGCCGCTATTGATTGGGCGATGTCGATGAACAGTTTGACAGTGTTGAATCCGAGCAAAGCTGCCTTCAATGATTTTTCTATACAAAATCCACATGGTAGCGGCCGTGTTATTCCTGTGACTAATCTGATGAACGATATGAGCGTTGGTTCTTCTTCCCAAGAGACCAGAGCAGATGCCTTGTTATTAAAAATCGAAGTCAGATATTGTTACGAGATGGTATTTCCTATGATTGATGAAGCGGTCGGACTATTGCTGGAACAATTCAGTACATCAATCAATGATCGCTTGTGTTACGCCAGAAAGCCGCCGAATAACCGACGTGGTATTCCTATCGTTTCTCAGGCCGTCATACGTATGACTACGCCACCGTTACAGAGCAATTTCTGATGAGCAACTGGAGCAAACATATCGCGGTTAGTGACCTCCAGATCGATGTCGCCGACAGTTTTTTTACACGATTTTTAGGCTTGATGGGACGACGCTCGCTGCACGATGATCGTGCTTTGCTGATTGTCCCTTGTTCAGATATCCATACGGCATTTATGCGGTTTCCGATTGATGTCGTGTTTATTGATCGAGATGGCTACATTATCAAGATCGTACATCGCTTGCGACCTTGGAGATTTGCGCTGGCTCGGCAAGCCTATGCCTGCCTTGAACTCAATAGTGGCGCAGCTGAACGCTATCAGTTACAGACGGGGCAGTCTCTGCTACGCAATGACATGTTTCAGCGGCCAGTGAATATATGAGAATTCAGTTTAATCATAGCTGTATTGCCGCAATGTTGTTCTTTTGTGCACATCCTGATCTGCGTGCCGAAATATTTACTTATGTCGATCCAGCTTCTGGTGTGACGTTGATGAGTAATGTGTCGCCGACAGTAAATCAGCAAATAGAGAATAGCAAACGGATATCGAATCATGGTCGCGTAAGTCAGGCTGGTTCTGCAGTAAGACCGGTGAATTTTCCAACGGTAAGCCCGCAAACGCAAAAGGAGCGGGATAACGACCGGCGCGCTATTTTGCGGAAAGAATTGGAAAACGAACAGCGTAGTGCCGATGTCGCGCTTGTGCGTCAGGAACCTGTCAGTGTATTACATCGACACTTCGAAAACATTGCAGCATTAAAGCGTGAGTTGGGTGCATTGCTCCCTTAATTTGGGCTCAGAAAAATTTATTTCAGGCGAAAAAGCAGGATAAACAGGATTATCAGCAGGGATTAATATGAAAATGAAAACAAAAGCAGCAATAGGTCAGTGGCGGAATGTGATGTTAACAGCAGTTCTGAGCAGTGTGTTCAGCATGATGTTAAGTGCTTGTGGTGGTGGCGGTGCCGATGCACCTGGACAAAAACCTGCCATCGGTTCTGTTAGTTCACCTGTCAACGCGGCGGTGTTAAGCATCAGCCTCTCAGACATTAGTGGTAAGGCCAGTAATGTCACCACATTTAACAGTCCCTTGATTGCCACTGCCCGTATCGTTGATAGCAAGGGGGCACCGATACCGAATACGCTGTTGGCGTTTAGTTCGGATTTGACGCTAGTCGGATTTCAACCGGGCTCAGGTAGTTTGATGACAGATGCCGATGGCAGTGTAAAGTTGAAATTGTCTCCAGCCTCGCTGACGGCATATGGCGCAGGTGTGCTGAAGGCAGTCGCCAGTTATGCCGGTAACAGCGTACAGGCACAGGCGACATTTATGGTCGGCGACAGTAAGCTCAGTTTGAATTTCGTTACACCTGTGACTAGCCCCATTCTGCTGAAAGCGTATGCGTCGACTATCATCACTCTAGATGTCAAGAGTGACGGCGCGCTCTTTAGCACTAGCCCCGTTTCTATCAGTCTGACATCAAATTGTGCAGTCGCTGGCAAAGCAAGTTTTCCCGCCAGTGTGTCGACCGTGAATGGTCGGGCGCAACTGACTTACCGGGATATTGGTTGCGGACAGACGGATACCTTGTCAGCTGCGATTACCGGTGCAACAACTTCCGCGACCACACAAATCCAGGTGTTATCACCTGATGCGAGTTCGCTAGAGGTCGGCCAGATTATTCCGGCAGATAAATCGATTGTGATCAAGGGTGCAGGCGGGTCTGGGCGCACTGAAACTGCAACGATCAAATTCCGTGTTATCGATCAGTTTGGGAATTCCCTGCCAAATCAGACAGTCAGTTTTACGACCATCTCGACAAAAACTGTCACGCTGAATAAATCATCTGATGTCAGTGACAGCAATGGAACAGTGACGACAACCGTCAACTCTGGCGTAGAGCCAACCGCTTTGCGAGTGCAGGCGACACTGGCAAATGGGGTATCTTCGATTTCAGACACGATTATGGTGTCAACTGGTTTACCGACACAAACATCATTTTCACTTAGTGCAGCAAACTATAACATTGAAGGCTACAACTATGACGATACTCAGACTACAGTTAGTTTGTTGTTAGCTGATCGGTTCGGAAATCCCGTCGCAGATAATACGCCGGTGGTATTTCAAACCGATAGTGGTGCGATTGGTAGCGCATCGCGCGGAGGGTGCAATACTCAGAATGGAGGATGTGTAGTCACATTTCGCAGCCAGAATCCTCGTTATAACAGTGATGCTACCGCTCCACAAAAACGTGCGGGGCTGGCAACTATTACCGTCTCTTCTCTCAATGCCAGCACAGCGTTGACTGGCCAGACGGCAATTTTTCTCAGTGGTAGTTTTGCCAGCAATATCGCCAGAATACTGGATGATGGCAGCAGCGTTCCTGTATCTGATGGTATAACTTTAACTAATAGTGGTTGCTCAGCGATGTTACTGCGTCTACGTATCAGTGACGGGCACTTTAATCCTATGCCAAATGGTACTGTATTGAGCGCTGCGGCTCTGGATCAATTAGAAATCACTGATATTTTTCCGTCCAGCGTGCCTAACATTGCTCCGACTTATAGCGGCGCTTATGTAACAGGTGATCAGGGGTCCGTACATCTGATTCCCGTTAAACCAAGCACTAGCGTTTGCCTTGATAGTGGCACAAAACGTCTTACGGGAAGTACCATTCTTCAAATTAAAACTCCGAATGGAAATGTTACGCCGCTCAGTGTCAAAGTAACGTTCCCCGGCGGAGCATAAGCTCATTGACATGACGGGACGTAGTCAGAAATCAGAGAGAGAGACGTATTGCTTTCAAAAAAAGCTTATCAAATATCTTTTAGCTTTTTTATTTGGAGGCTTAATGACTGTCGCTTATGCGCCAGTTGAAGCATGGTGGTTTCAGATAATTTGTCTCTCTGGCTTATTTTTGTTACCGAAGGCGCGCATTGCTGAAGGTTTTTGTATCGGATTTTATTTTGGCTTAGGCTGGTTCATTTTTGGTATGTGGTGGGTACTTCCCGCTATTGTCCGACATTCGCATACCAGTTGGAGCATTGCTTTTTTATTGAGTAGTTTGTTATTCGTTTATTTGAGTTTATTTCCTGCTCTTGCCGCGGGGGGGTTATCCGCGCTAAATAAATATGGATCAGAACAGCCTCATTATTTTCTGTTACGTTGTGGGACTACTGCATCTGTTTGGGCATTATCTGAATGGTTCCGTGGCAATATATTTTCTGGCTTTCCTTGGCTAGCAACGGGATATGCTCAGGCGAGTGGCCCGCTGTCGTCGTTTGCATCGATTGCCGGAATATTTGGCCTAACTTATCTTAGTGCCTTGTGTGCAGCAATGTTGGCGAGTGTCTGCAAAGAATTGGAGCAGCGGGAATATACAAAAATAATTCCAGTAGTAATCTTGAGTTTGACGGCGCTATATCTTGCAGGACAAGGTTTGCAACGCATAGAATGGACTGAGGGTAAAGGGACATTGAGGGTAAGATTAATGCAAGGCAATTTATCGCAGCAAGATAAATTTTCTTCTATTGGCGTAAGACAAGCGATACACACCTATGGAAAACTGATGAGCGACAGTCAGGCAGAATTGACAGTTTTACCGGAAACAGCGATCCCTATCGAATGGCATTCACAGTCACCTGAACTGTTGGATGCATGGAGAAAGACTGCCACCGACCGAAATACATCGATCTTGGTAGGTACAGTTATTAGCACTCAGAATCAAGAACGCCTAATGACTACGAATAGTGCTATTGCAATGATGCCGGGAAGTTCATCCGCTCTTGCTTACGACTATCGTTACGACAAACAACATCTTCTCCCCTTTGGTGAATTCTTTCCAACAGGGAGCCGGTGGATAGAGTCAATTCTTGATCAGAATTATTCTGACTTTACTTCAGGGAATACATATCAAGCCCCATTAGTGATTAACAATAAAAAAATAGGCGTCAGTATATGTTTCGAAAATTTATTCGATATCGGGACTTTAAACAGAGTTGGTGATGGCGATACTTTAATTAGTATCAGTAACTTTGCCTGGTTTCTTGGTTCGGCAGCTCCGGCACAACATTTGCAGATAGCCCGGGTGCGTGCAATTGAATTAGGTCGTTGGGTGGTGCAGGCCTCGAATACGGGGCGTACCGCCATGATTGATCAACATGGTCGTATTCGCCATGCTTTAGAAGAGGATGTAACAGGCGTATTGGACGGTGAAATTCAGTTGATGACCGGAAAAACTCCGTTTATGCAATTCCGAAATGGACCTATATTGTTTATATGTTTCTTACAAATAATATTTTTACCTTTCGTTTATTTAGGGAGGAAGTCGAAATTTAAGGTGCGTATATGTTAGTACCGACGTGTCCCCGTATTCAGTAGCAACCGGCTTTAGAGTCAGGGGTTAATGTAGCCGCTTTCGTGGCCAGTTGCCTAGCGTAGGCTGACGGCGTCAGCCCACCCAAGGATTTCTTCGGTCGTTCCTCGTTGTATTCCCTCCGCCAGCATTCAATTACAGTGTGGGCATGGGCCAAGCTGACAAACCAGTGTTCGTTGAGACATTCATCCCGTCATCTTCCATTAAATGACTCGATGTACGCGTTTTGATTCGGTTTGCCCGGGTCAATCTGTCGAAGTTGCACTCCCCGACGGTGTGCCCAGGTCAACATGGCACGACCGCAGAATTCTTTGCCGTTGTCAGTTCGAATGATCTTGGGAAGACCTCGCTTGAAACCTAACCGATCCAACATCCGTGTCAAAGGATATCCTCCAATAGCGCGTTCTGCCACGACAGCAATCGACTCATGCGTAGCATCATCCACGATGGTCAAACACTTGATCGCACGACCTTCGGCAGTCCAATCGAAGACAACGTCCATTGACCAGACTTGATTGGCAGCATCCGGCCGAATCAATGGCTGCCGATCAGATACCGGCACCTTCTTGCGCTTGCGACGTTTTACCTGGAGGCCGCATTGCGCATAGAGTCGCTCAACACGCTTGTGATTGATTTGCAAGCCCGCCTGACGAAGCTTCAAATAGATCATCCCGGAGCCGTAACGGCGATGGCGGTGTGCGAGTTCGATGATGCGATCTCTCAGAGCACCATTTTTATCCGGACGAGGCTCATAACGCAACGCGCTGGCACTCATGTCTGCAATGCGCAGAGCATGGCGTTCGCTTAGCCCTCGTTGAACCATATGCCGCACCAGATCACGTCGTGCTGGTGCGGTCACCACTTTTTTTGCAGTGCCTCTTTCGTGATTTCATTTTCCAGCAAGGAATTCGCCAGCATGCGCTTGAGTCTCGCGTTCTCTGCTTCCAATTCCTTGAGTCGTTTGGCGTCGGATACGCTCATGCCGCCAAACTTGCTGCGCCAAAGATAGAAACTCGCCTCTGAGAATCCATGCAGTCGGCATAGCTCTTTGAGTGGTAATCCAGCTTCCGCTTCGCGCAAGAAACCGATGATCTGTTCTTCTGAAAAACGCTTCTTCATGTCTAATCTCCTTACTGGATGGGATTAGACTCTAATTCCGTGTGCTACTCAAATGTGGGGAGACGTCGTACTCTATAAATTAAAATTCTTGTTTTACGTTGTACATCAACCTCGGTTTTGTGTAAAAATTAACTCGTTCATATTCTGGAATGCATATTTTTCTATTTCTAGATCTCCAATTTCTTGCTCGATTATGTAACCTCTCCTGAGCGAGTATTTTCTTATTCATACTGGCGATAAAGTTTATTAACGCTTCCCTTTGGTCGGAGGAAACAGGGGCTTCAAAATCTGCAGTTGCTGCTGAATGCAGAATTCCCAGTTCATAAATGCGAAACATTATATTCAGATTAAATCGCTTATTTAGTGGGACTATCTGGCAATAGCCAGTCACAATGCTTGCCATCATGTTGTTTTGAGTTTGTATCTGATCTTGTAACGCTGGAAAAATTTCCTCCTTGCTTTTCGTGTTTGAAAATTCAAGTAAGCAGCTTTGGCAATACCGAAGATCTGGGACGGAATTTAATCCAGTTAATAATGAATTGGATAGGATAATTTCACTATTGCAGTGTGGACATGTAGTGTTCAACTCGATAGCGTGAAGTGGGCATACTTTCCAAAAATTGAAACGCCATTCAATTCGAAAATATGGGAGTACATCTGTTTTTAAACATTCACAACAAACAGAAGTGATTGGCTTTTTATCGTGATTTATTCGGAGTTGTTTTTTTACGGATTTGAATTGGCGAATAGATTTATTGATCGCAAATAGACCCTGAAACCAAACTTCATTGAAGTTAGATATTTTCGAAAATGTATTCTTATGGATGGGAAGCTTCGGTGCATCCATATCTTTGATCCGACTGAGTTCAAGCAGTTGTGTGATTTGTGTATAGCTCATGCCTTGGGATTGAGCTAGTCTTTGTAGCCACGAATATAGTGACTCGCGCTGCTGTAAGGGGGGAATTCCGTAAAGATAAATGTTCATTCGTTAAAACAGTTGTAGCTGTGACCGTGGGTTGAAATTTGTCAGCGAAGCTTGATGGCTATTTTTATTTCTGCTGATATCTAACAAATTCATCGCTAACTTTGCGTCATTGATGGATTGAAATTCTTTTGCAAGTAGCTCCAGGCCCGAAATGACAAACTCCTTTCTAATTAGTGGTAGATCTCTTGTCATTTCAGATTGTTTTAATCGGTGCAAACTCCGTTCAACGCATGCACTTGCTTCGTCAATGGAAAGGATTTTCCTTGCTTTTCCTGCACTTAATTGATGATCTTTATTCTCACGAAAACCAGTTGCAAAAATAATCCGAAGTGCACCGTCCAGAGATAAGTTGCTAAAATTTTTCAGGGGATCGTAATCACTATTGATCATGTTGGAATAGATATTTTCAACTTTTGCGGCGATCCATTCAGAAACCACTTCCGCTTCAGTTGTCGACGTAATGACACGTGACTCTCTAATATCAAAGCCGCACTGGCAGATTGCTATTCCAGGTCGGTTCCAATTAAGATTTTTTTTGCATCGTTGGCAGTTTTCGATTAAAAAAAGTTTATGTCTGAAGCAGGCTGTCGCAAGGCTGACTTCCCACCACTTTTTAGTAAATTGTTCTTCTTCGATACACCTTGCGCATACCTGTGGACATCGTAGTCGGATAAAAAATGGGCGACTGACGCAATGCCCATAAAAATTTGCGTACGGCATGGAAGAACTCATTCTGATTTCAATATAGCGATTTTCCATCGATGTTGATTGTTCGCCGAACAGCCAGGCGATGGTTGGTACGTGCTTTCTCGATAGATGGTGAATGCGCTCAACTTTGAATACTTTGGATAACCACTGAGTGCCAGAAAAGTGATTTTTTTCAGACATTCGCAATACATACCCCATGAGTGATTCTTGTTCAAGAATCGGGGATTGCACGGGTAAACGGTGATATGGGCGCATCAATCAATTAAATGGATTGTTATTTGAGGCCGAGGTTCCGAAGATATGGCTAAATCCATTTCTTAAATCACTGATTTCAATTGTTGCGCGTCCTTCGGTCATTGCAACTGTGGCTGCTGCGATTAGCAAAAATTTTAAGGTTCTTGGTGATCCATTTGTTGCTAGATGAATTTTGGCTTCTACACTTGAAATGACAGACAGGTTGATGGGGGAGCAAGCCCTATGGAACGCTCGCAGAAATGCTTGCCATTCAACTCCTCGCACAAATGGACGTATTTGAAAACGAGCAGGTAGTCGCGAAGCGAATTGCACATCAATTTGAGAAAGATCTCCAAGTTCATCTGTACCAAACACAAAAATTGGGATTTGAGTTTTGTCAGTAATTTCCTTCAATAAATCTGTAATTTCATTCGCACTCGAATCACGCCTTCCTCGAAAAAGATGTTGAAATTCGTCAATAATGATGAGTTGTACATTTCTATCAATCAAAGCTTTAATGAGGATGGATAAGCGAAGGTCTTGTAGCCGGGTCGCGCGAACTCCTGGTGGATGTCCAAGCTCTTGTAACATTCTATCGATCATTGAACCGATGTTTGGTGAAGCTGAGGCCGATATCGCAATGACTGCGCTACTCGAATCAATTAGATCTGAATTTTGGATATATTCTCTCTTAATGACAGAGATCAGATGAGACTTTCCAGTTCCTGTGGGTGCCGTGACGCTTCCTCCCGTCGGACAACCTGAGCGCTGGCTTTGTTTGACCAAAGCGCGAATTCCAGAATACGTATTATTAAATTGAGGGTGCATAATCGTAATCAGGCGAATCTGATTTAACGTATCTTCAATATCTTTTTCGGTCATTCTGTTAGTCCATGAAGTAAGATGAAAAACTCGGTATTGATGTTTCCTCAGATTTCATTTCATCTTTTGTAAATAGTTGATCATTTTTGTTTTTGAGTTCAACTACTTCTGGCACACTTAGTGATTTTGTGCTGGTCAGCTCTCCAAATCGCAAAGCACTTTTAATATCCTTAGTGACTTTTCGCCCCTTCGTAATGCTTTCCCATAGTTCAATGAATTCTAGTTTTGCCCTTAAGTGTGACTCGTACTTGTCGCCTTGGATGGCAGATTGCTTGAGCCTATCGCGAATTGCTTTGTGTTGTAGCATTGATAGATTGTTCGCGTACTCAGGGTGACAATTCGGAACATAAAGCCAGGTTAAATCGACTGGATTTTGCACATAGCAATAACCGAGATCTTCCGGGTCATATTTAATAGTTGTCTTAAATGATGGAGAAATTTTTCTTCTCATTGACTGTAAATCATGAGAATTAAAACGGAGGTAGTTAGTCACAATTCCCTCGTTACCAACACTAAGAGTTTTTTGATGTGCAGCGATAAGACCAAGACTTTGTAGATTCGTTGGAAGAAGCGGGGGAGGCGTAGATTCAAAACTTTCTTTGAATAGGTCGAACGGTATTTCAAGCGTCTTCGAGTTTATTTTTGTGGGATAGACGTCGACAAAGTACTTTAGCAATCCGTTGCAAAGCTCGGAGAATGAGATTCTTGCGGATTCTGCGGGATTGATCGGTAGATAATTTGCAAGTGGCTTTTGTACTTTTCCTTCGGCTGGAAGATTAAATCCCAACTCTCGAAAAAAGTGTTCGACGCTAGGTTTAAACCAAGGTTGTCGCACTGGACAATATTGAATATCGGTGTTCAATTCTAGTGCGGCATTCACAAATTGTTTTGAATGAAATTCGAGACCATTGTCAACAACATACATTTCTCCTACGCCATAGCCTAGCCAAGGATTTTTAAGAAAGTTGACGTGATCGGTAAAAGTATTTTTGGGCATTAAGCCGACTTTCATGCAATTTAGGACTGCAGCAAGACCAGCCCCAGCGAATGAAATGTAAAATCCGACGAGATAGCCAGAAAAGCTATCTACAATGATTGTTATCACTGGACGTCCAAGTGGCATGCCGCTAGCGTCCGCAATGACAACCAAGTCTAATATCGTGTGATCAATTTCTAGTCTTTGCAAAGCTCTATTCGTATAGTTTCCATGAAGCGAATAGCGCCACTTATTTTTTGCATAAAACGCACCATAGCGTAACGTGTCCCTTATATATGGATCGACTTCCTGTACCCGTCTTCTTAATGAAGAAATACTGACTTCTGGAATTTTTTCATCGCGTTGCTCTTTTGAGCGAAACATTTGCAAGCGACGCTCTAGCATCGTATGAGCACGCTCTAAGCTTGGACGTGATCGTACAAAATATTCTTCTTTTAAAACTTTCTGAACTTCTTGTTCAATGAAATCAGATAAATTGGTAACTCGCTTGCGTTGGAAATTTTTTGAAATTAAACAAGCGGGGTTGTTGTTTGAGATTTCCCACTCGCGCATCCAACCCATTACGGCCGAGGCTGATGGACGTTTTACTTTTATATCGGGGTGCAGTTCAAAAAATTTTTTTATATTTTCGTCGACTAATTTCCTTCGACCGCGAGACACACCACATTTTTGCAGCCATTTAATTAACTTAATCTTAAATTCAAAATCTAATTTATATTTTTCAGGTAGTGAATCAATACATGAAATGAATCCACTGCTTGAATCGACGTCATGATTTTTTCGTTCGACTCCGCCAACCACTTGCAGTTTTCCGGTCAAAATTTCACTAGTAATTTTAGAAATGGCCCACGTGTAGATTCGGCGTGTGATGGGATCTTCGAATTGAACTTCCGACTCCGTTATCATTCTGACGAACTCGAGAGTTTGCAGTCCATTGCGTATTGTTAAGCCAATCTGGAATGAAAACATTGTCATAGTATTCTCCTCCTGCATTTCCTAAAATAAGTGTGTTGGGTGACGTAGAAATTTCTTTACTAAAACGAAGTGACCTTCTTCCAAGTAAGTGAAATAGAAGATGGATGCTGCTGTTTGTACAGTCGCAAACTTCTTTAATGCTGATTTCACGCGTAGTAGTGCCGGAAATGAATTGCTTTACTGCTTCGATATTTGACCGAGGAAATGAACCTTTTGCATAACGTAGTAATAAATCGATACTCTCCGGTTCATCGTTAATGTCAATTTGCAATTCTGATACAACGCAAAATTTGAAATTTCTTTGTTGCAGAATGTCTCCGGCAGCGTCAAACGTATCCGCAAATTTGGGGATGAATTTTTCTGGTTTTACTTCCACAACAATCTTTGTTCCGTCTTGAAAAGTAATCAGAAAATCTGGTGTGTACTTTTTCTCTAATGCATTACCATATTCAATTTGAAACGGCTGGTGGATGACTTCTGTGACACCCTGCGTCAGTAGAATTTTTTGTATAAATCGTTTCTCGAGTTGACTCTCGTACTCGATCGGTTGTTTTTGTAGCCAATTGCATGCGATAAGTCCAACAACTCGGTGAGGCGAGCGCGTGACTACCTTTCTGCTTGGTTTCATAGAGCCTCGCAAAATTTAGGCAAAAAAAGGGCTTCCGATTTTTAAAAAATCAGAAAATTGAGGCTTGACAGGGGAGGAGTAGAGAGAGATACTTGACGCACCACACGTAGGTATATTCTATCTACTCGACGCCACTCAGCCTTTTTGGAGAGTGGCGTTTTCTATTTCTTGCTCATTTTTTTCCTTTTTTAAAGATTGCGTTTGATAACTGTTATTTGAACAGGATTATTCAAATTTTTGTTTTATTCCCAGTTTTACTGCAATTCGATGGCTTTCGCCACGAAGAGCCTTGCTCTTTCCGTTCAAGATTTTATAAACCAATTGCAAATTGAAATCATTTTGACGTGCCCACTCCGCAATGCTTTCGCCGCGCGCGGCAAAGTTATTTTTTGTGCTACTAATAATTTCAGGGTCAAGATCACGCATGGTGAAATTTATGTATCCAAATGGTTTCATTTGATACGTATCCTAAACTAAATTTTCTATTTAGTATACGATGTTACTATTTCTTATTTAATATTCTTCTTAATATCTATGCGCTTACTAAATAATAGTAGTTCTGTCGGATCTCGATTAAAGAGTGAGCGCGAACGTTTGGGACTGACCCAGGCCGAGTTTGGGAAAAAAATTGGCGTCGGACGACTTTCTGTTATGAGATACGAAATCGGTGACAGATGCCCAAACGCTGATTATTTAATTGAATGTGAAAAGAACGGCGTGGACATTTATTTCGTTCTTTCAGGCAGCAAATCCGAGGAAAAAATTGATTTTCAATGTATGCAGAAAGCTGTTGGACTGATGTTAGAAATGGTCCGTGACCTCGGTGACAGTCCAGATGCAAGAGTGATGACAACAGCATTAATTCACTTCTATCGATCGATACTAAATGATCAGAGTCAACGAAATATTGAAGCAGAAAGAAAAAGGACTGTTTTAACGTCTATTGATTGATGGTGATATGAATATACTTGAACGCATAAAGAATAAAAAAGAATCTTTATTCCTATCAATTGTGACCTTGAGAATGTCATTCCCCACAATGAAAGTTGGAAAATCTGAAGAAATTGGACTTTATCGAGCAGTAATGTATTCACCTAACGCGCTGGACTTTGTCGTCAATCCAATGAAGTCGTTGAAGTTTCTCTACTGGAAAAATCGTTACAGTTTAATTCTTCCTGACGGCGAACAAAGCGATGTTTACGATTGGACGTCAACCAAATTGATAGCGGCTTATGCTTCATTAAAGTTTGGACGAGAATTAAATAAATTAGTTACTGCGAAGTTAATTTGGTTAATGCTTGAAGGAAAATTCAAAGAACAACAGATAAAAAAAATTCTAAGCGATGCAAACTTATATGTGAATAAAAAGGGGAATATCGAAGTTCGTTTAATCAGGCCGGTTCAAAAGATCACAGCGTTAATTGTTTTTGTATTTTTTTTGTTGGTTGCAATCTTTTGCATTTATTCATTAGCCGTTTTCTTGCTGAGCGATAGATGTACTCCTACCTGCGCTATTACCGGAGCGACTGAATTGTTGCTGATTTCGAGTATTTTTATTTGGTCCGGGAAAAAAATCGGTTTTCGAAACAAGAAAATTTGGTGTCTTTGCGATTCATTGAGCTGATTGATGTGGCATTGGAAAGAAATAGAAATCCGAGATCGCTATTCTCATCTATTTCACTCGTCTGTTCCCGCTCAGACCATGCCACTCGTTCCGGCTCAATGCGATCCAGTAGCCGGATAGCTTGAAGCTCGGCTAATGTTCGTGGAATTGTCGGCATCGCCGTTCGAAGTTGTGAGATTTCGCGCATTTTTCAGCTAAGCAAGATGCTATCCTCACGGACACAGTCCGAGTTCGGCCATAAGCTGCCGGTCATTAAAAGCCGTCACCCTAAATTTAATTGATAATTCCTAGAGTGTCGGTATCTAACTGAAATCAAAGGCCGAATCAGAGCGGAAGACGCTTTGCTGTCGTTATCGATCAATTGTCTCTCCCTATAATTTTAAGAATCCAAATCTCAATTGCATCGAGAGTTGAGAATTTGTCGTGCCTTTAATGCTGCTAACGCTAGACAATATCAACTGTGGGCTTACCTGGAATATCATGCTTATAATGCAAACGTTCGTGCAGCTGATCCAGCAAGCGCGGTTTTTGAGGGATGATGTTTTTGTCGATTTTTTTATACTGTATTAATTATCAGTATAAAAAAATGCAGTCAATGTTCATGCGGCTTTCAAGGGGATTTAAGAATGTTGACAATTTAATCATTGATGGTTAATGTTGCAAAATGAAAATTAAAACACGTTAGGTTCTGCACACGAAGGCTTATGCATACCCAGCTGGTGAACCGCTCAACGAGTACGGATTACTAGAGCTAAAAGAGGTTTCGCTCTCCGCCGACTCCAAAACGGTTCGTGCGATTGCACAGTTCCTTATCGTTGCTGCTGATGAAATGGATCGAATGGGAGAGAGTTACGACCATTTGCACATGCAAGACGAAAGTGATGCTTGGAAAGAAGAGTGGCCCGATATAGTTGTGTGCAAATCGAATGAATAATGAACCTAACAGGACTGTCGACGGGGAGTCGCCGATGATGACTTCACTCTTATTTAAATTCACGGCGGCGACCCCGTCACATCAGCGTTAAGGATCGTCCAATGGATTCCAAGATAACTGAACTTTCAGCACATTTTCGAGCATTGGGAGCTCAGAACCCAGAGGAATGGGCTAGGTCAGAAATCACTGAAGGGTTACCCCAATACACATCGTACGCATTTTTGAGAGAAGTTTGGCTAGGTTCCGTCTACCCCGTTGGTCATACAGCGTGGATTGACAATCTATTTAAAAGTGAAGAAAAATTTGGGAGTAAGACCGAAGCGACACTAATAAGAAAAATGCTCTCACTTGGTATTAGTCGTGAGGAAATTACTCTCTTATTACGAGAAACCCAAATCAGTACAATTGATTCAGTATTGTCAAAAATTGACTGTTCGGATGAGCTGATGTTTCCGGAAAGTGCTAAGCCAGCGAATTGGTCATTTGTTGAGATTGACGAAGACAATCAAGTTACTCGGAAAATAGAATGTTTAAGCGATATTTCACGTACTGTAGGTGAAGAAATAGAACCGCAATTAGCTCAGTTTGGAAGTTATAGAAATGCATAAAATCCTTAACAGTTCGTTCGATTCCGACACGCAAGCGTGCCGATCAACTCGGCGTTAAGAATCATCATAGTAATATCAGAATGCTCAAGAATAACCAGACTTGCGGTCGCGGTCTCATTCTGACGGCTTCTGAAGTTTTATAGCTGACGTCTGCTTTGGGGCGTAAACCGCCACCCAAAAACGATCCACGACATAAGGCTTATCACTCGTTTTGTGGATGTAGTCGTAAACCTGCCTAAAAACTCCGGGCAATTCAGTTTTCTGGCTGACGAGAAACGTTGAATACTATGACCTCAGTTCGCTGTCGCAGCATTTCCGGGAGCCTGTCGTACAACATTTCCTCCATCTTCATGGCAGTGTCTGGTTTCTCCTGTATTTCTGGTACGGGTGAACTCAGTTCGCCTATTGAGAATGTTTTGTAGTTTATCTGACTTCAAGCTGCAATAAAGTTCATCTATTTTAATTAGATTAATTGCATTTAAGTTAATTGTTGTTTTATATTCTTTGCAAGCTTTTTTTATAATTTCTTACAAACTGAGTCCTTTAAGCGGAAACGCATGGACACAAATAAAACGATAAATAACTTGGGAGAATTACATGCGTATTCTTACGTCATTCTTCACCGCTTTAGCTATTATTACCACTGTACTGCCAGTTGCCGCACGGGAAAGTGGTCATAGCGGTCATGGTACCCGCACCGGCAATTCCAAGACACATGTTTCTAGGTATACGCGTAAAGATGGCACTCACGTGGATGCGCATAACCGGTCTAGCGCAGACCATACAAAGGCCAATAATTGGTCAACCAAGGGGAATGCAAATCCTGAAACTGGTAAACCAGGTACGAAGTAACTCAACTGAAAGCTATCGATGAAAAATGCTTGGCTATTTGCATTGCTGTTGTCTTTCGGAGTTACCGCGCCAGTTTACGCCGAGCTTCAATCTTCTGTAAAACTTCAGCAAGTTGAACCAGATGAATCTCAGTTAAAGTCGCATGGGCATTATCAGAATAAAGTTGGGCAAACCGTGCACGCGCCGGCCAAGAGTGTCGACAACAAAATTCCTCAAGGTGCCAGTGCTCGATGCCGTGACGGGTCTTATAGTTTTAGTAAAAAACATCGAGGAACATGCTCCCGTCACGGTGGCGTGGCTACCTGGCTTTAGTCATGCTGAAAACTTTTGTAGGTAATATTCATACGATTTTCAAGGTATTGCAATATGTTGACATTTTAATCATTGATGGTTAATGTTGATAAATGAAAATTAAAACAACTTAGGCCTCGCACACTCAACCCGAATGGAGACTCGTCACCATGAATAAACATCACCTCAAGGCCTTCATCATCGGTACAGCCTTTGTGATTTCTTGCCAGGCCGAGGAAATCAACCCTGACAAAGCAATCTCAACTACCCCTTCCAGTCTCGAGGTATTGGGAAAGGTTGCTGGAACTTACAAGGGAATGAATTCATATCAAGACAAAGGTGTTTCATTTACAGAATTCAAGAGCTCAGGTACTAATTACACCATTGAGCGACATTTCACTACTACTTTCTCTCGCCCAGATCAATTTAGGTTTGAGTTCACGCAACCAGCTGCTGGTGGGATCGGGACGGATAGCTATGTGGTTTGGATGAAAAATAAGGAAGTTAAATCATGGTGGACCATCGGCTCCAAGGTGGAGGCACATGAGAGTCTTGGACATGCGATTTCAGGGGCAACGGGTGTGTCGGGCGGAACCGCGTACACCATTCCATCAATATTATTAAATGAAGCCGCTTGGAAAAATGAAACATGGGTCTCAACATCTGATTCCTACCGGATCGATGATGGAATTGAGAGAGGCATTGATTGCTTCAGGGTTCAACGACTTACATCTACCAAGGCAAATGTGGTTCATGGCATTGAAATACCCTCAAGCAAAGGGAAGGTGACATATTGGGTTTCAAAAACTGATTACCTCTTGCTCCGAATTGATGAAGAAACCAATTTCGGTTCATTCTCCACTTTTTCAAAAGTTCAATATTTTCCAATTTTCAATACGGTAATTCCAGATGAGGCTTTCAATTTCGGTCATTAGCACGACCTCGTCTACGCTGAGGTAAGCTGGAATGCATGAATTGACGCCGAGACTATGGAAGACGCTGTTTGCGGCGAATCCCTTGAAATCAGATTTGCACGCCATTCCTTGACCTTCAAATATTAATGGCTCCTTGTGAGCGCCGAAGCAATCGACGTGTTACCTACTAATTTCTCACGACTCAAAAGGAATATATATGTCCTGTACACAAGGCTGGGATTTCTTAATCGCAACGACAAACTATAGCACTGCAGTTCGAGAGTTGATTGAATTTTTTTGGGGAAATACCTGGAGCGGTAACGTAAGTGAGGAAACAATTACTACTGATTATGGGACGGCAACTGTTAACGTATCGTGGACATTCACCTTTAAGTTGTCTTCATCGAATATCTCAATTGATCCTAATAATCCAAACTGCCTCAATATTTCAGTTCCGTTTTCGGGCAGTTTTACTGGCCCCATTGGTATCGTTTCAGATCCTAGTGCGCAGTCACAAATGATCTTAATATCGAGTAATAGCCCTGCTTTGGTCAGTGCGTCATGTGATGTCAGCAAAATAGTTATAAAGAGTGAGGTGTTGGCATCAACATCTGATTCGGAAACGGTTAATTACAGCCTTTCGATTCAATCTGGAGTGTTCACGGATGTTCAGGTTACGCAGATTAGCGATACTGATGCTGCCGCTCTTCAATTATTTTTTTCGACAGCTTTGACGGAATTGGTTGGTCAAAGTTTTAACCTTGGTAGTCGGGAATATGAATTAAATAGCACAACCCAATCCTATATTGCACCCACGTTATTTAATTTTATTACAATCTACAGTAACAATGAGCTTGTCGTCTGCGGCATGCTTAGTAATCATGACGCACCTACAGGATCGTGGGAAGCGACCTTGGCGTCCTCTCCGCAAATGATTCTGCCTTCCGATTCAAATTTATTATTCGCTGTTTCTGATTCATTGATTTTGAATGAGGTCAGTCAACTCGTGGAAAATAAGGTTAGCGCTAATGCACATGGAAGAATCAATTCCAGCGTTAACGGTTCAGATCCGGCCGTATTGGAAGTTACTGTGACGACTAGGCGGACCGACCTTAGTTTGCAAGTTTCGTTTGCATCGAACAACTTTCTAACGCAGGAACTGTATATCGACGGGATTATGGACGCGTCCGAGGGGTGGAACGGTAGCGTAACTGTAACAAATAATGATGCTGATGGGACTCAGACAATTAGTTTTAATAATGTCCAGGCTTATGAAAATGGCCCATCTCTCGATCAAAATGATCCGCGAGTTATAGACTTTAAAACCTGTTTGGCTTGGTTAATGCAATTTTCTCCGCTCCATGGCACGCTCATGCTGGACGTTGGAATTTGGATCGAGGAAATTATTTCCAAAATAATTAATGCGATACTGAATGGTCTAAACTCAGCGCTGACTCTATCGCGTTCAGTACCTTATACTCCATCAACAACCATAATAAAAGTAGTTGGCGCACAAACTGTGACGCTGACAATAGATGCTCCTATTCAGACTATTACTCTTAATTCGGGCATCATCGTTGTCTCGAATTTGCAGGTTACTGTGACGACGGTTGATAGCCCTTAACGTCCGGTCACGACGCAAGCGAAATAAAAACGTGGCGATTTAGTTCGTCACGGGATGCTCAATGAGTGTGATTGTGTTCTGCCCACACTCCACCGAAATCGATTTGAAGCATCGGTGTATTGGAGCGAGAAAGTGAGCAAAATGTGCTGTGCCATAAAGTTTGGGAGTAGTCATATATCGACTGTGTTCTTACTCGTTGTGTGTGCTGACCCAAAGTCTTCAACAGTCACTATTCAAGAGGCGCTAAGCGCAGTCTGCCCCCACGCCTGCCCGCTAAATAACTCGTAACCTGTAATAACTTACAATCGGTAGGGTGTATTAGCCAAAGGCGTAATGCACCATTTCCGTAAATCATCGATAAACGTATTAAGAAGCATTTGAGTTAATTAACCGTTTGGTGTATTACGCTTGCGCCTAAACCGTTGGACTCTACTGTTTACAACCGACCTCAGTCGGTATCCGACTGGAATCAATGGACTACTGCGGATCGGATTCACTAGCTACCATTCAACGAGAATGGTTGGCTTGTTTTTACTGGAATACACAGCTAACCGCCATTCCCGTACTCCTTCGGCACTGCGCAGTCCAGCGTAGCACCGGAGCTTAGCCGTTTGTAAAGTCTTGATTTGTCTACTGAACGGGGGAAGTCCAGTCACGTTTGCGAATTGCACTTCAATATCTTTTTACAACAAACCGCAAATTATCAAAAAAACTAGTTGTATTTATAAGTTTTTGGTTAATACTATATGTGTCCCGGTTCTTTTTCGCATTGCATCCGGGATCAATTTTGCCGTTCCGTCTCGAACTGACTCCTTCCGTAGTTCTCCGATCCACTTCTTTAGAGGTGCCTATGAAAACGTCGATTTTAACTAGTGTTGTTATTGGATTAATCGCATTCTCATCTGTAACTTGGGCAGATGACAAGATGGCCTGCGACACAGGGAAGGGAAGTTATGTCACTGGTAAGGTGACTTCTGGGCCGAAGTTTAAGAGCGGAAAATTTCTCAAAGGTGTCGAACTTTCTCATACCCATCTTAAAGTGAAAGTCGATGAATCCGGCGATATTTATGACGTTGCAATTGATAACGTCTTCGCCAATGGATATGTCAAAAACAGCAAAAAAATACCGCCATCGTTAAAGCAAATCGCGGTAGGAGACAGTGTTGAGCTTTGCGGTCAGGAATATACCGACGGTACTAAAGGTATTCATTGGGTTCATACCGACTGCGGGAAAACTCCAAGTCCAAACAAACCAAATGGCTTCATCAAAATCGTGAAACAAGACGGCTCAGTCAGTGACAACCTGGAAAGCCTGGAAACATATTGCCCGCTCTGGAATTAAGCTGCAGCACTTGTTCCCTTGAATTAAGGAACGTTTTCAACCTTCCCATTATTGAATGGAGCTGAAATGCTAAAGAATTTCCTTCTGACCGTCCGCCGATACAGCGCCAAAGTCAGCTTGCTGGTATTACTTCCCACCTTTGTTATCATTGCCTCGGGGATTACTTATGCCCAGGACGCTGAACGTCAGGGATCGCCATCCCCACTCATCGAAGCGGGACATCCAGTGAATTGGTGGTTTGCATTTAAATTTAACGCCGGAACATTTCCGGGATGCGGCGCTAAAGCACCGACCGAAAGGGTGTGCCGATTTGGCGGTGATGTTCAGGATTATGTTTATAGCCAGCAATTTGTCTATGCAACAAACGAAAACCCCAGTTTAAAAAAAGGTGGTGAGTGTATTGGCGATACCGTCACTGATCCCTTAGGAGCGACGTTTGATCAGCTCTATAACGGTGCCTATTACTATGTCGTCTGGAACGATCAGTTTTATGATGATCCACAGATCGCCGGATGCGGTGAGAGTTGTGGTGCACCTTGGGGGCATTCAAAAGGAATGCTGGCGTGGAATCAGGATGGGGATGGTGTCGTACTGCAGGTCTCAACACCCTCATGGCCCGCCTCCGGAAGTAAGCAGTTTCCCAGAAAGACAGATGGCAATACCTTAGGGTGCGTTGAAGATGACAATATCAAAGTCAGCCAACATTTCTTTTCTGTCAAACTGACCAAGTCTGATGTCATTGGCGTTTTAAAAGGACTGAAAAATGCCAGTGTCGTCACCGATATCAATAACCCACAAATCGTCCGTAACGGCGGCCCTGACGACATTCAGCAACTGGTCAGCGGCTTGGGTGTCAGATCTTCCAGCACGGAGATTACCCGTCTTCAGCTCTCCAGTGGTATTGGTCTGATTTCAAAACCATCCAAGAAACATATACCACCATGGCAGATGGTGTCCTCATTACTCGGTTCTGTTCCAATTAAAACAGCGACCTGGTGGATGCGCCCAAAAATTTACTCAACGACAGCAAGTACAGAAATCGCCTGCTGGGATAACACACTAAATCAACCAGGCCCTGTGACCATCGCTATGTCAGGTCAGTGGGAAGGTACAAAGATTGGTTTAAAAGGCGGTGCGGGTCCCAACTTTAATCATGCAAAGATTGGTGTATCCGATGACGCATCCGATTTTGCTATTTTTGGGGATATGAACCAACAAGGTGTGCTGTCCGGTGCCAATTGCGGAAGCAGTCAGAATGGCAGAGGAGGGCTATTCTACGTTGTTCAAAACCAGGAATTATCGAAGAGCATTCGTTCGCTATTGGATGGAGACGTGGCTCCCACAACGGGACCTTAACTTCTCAGCATGAGCAATTTACACTAGCGACTATCGGTGGAAAAAACTTCATGCAGTAGTCGCCAGTTGGAGAACTGAAAACACTTTCAATAAAAAAAATTGTTCGTTCACAGGTTACCTACGCCACCATCAACTTGCAGTTCCGTACCGACGACAAAGCTGGACTCATCAGAAGCCAGGAACACAGCAGCTTTTGCCAATTCCAACGGCGTGCCCAAGCGACCGATGGGGACAAGATTCTTGATCTGCCCACGCAAGACTTCCTCTTCCTGTGGTGGTAGACCTAATTTGCCCAGCGCAGCAGTCTCGGTCGGACCCGGGCTTAAGCCGTTGACCCGAATGCCGCGTCCGACCAGTTCACCAGACAAGGTTCGCGCCAGTGACAGCAATCCCGCCTTGCTGGCGGCATAAGCGCTACTTTGAGGCAGGCCGATATGTGCGCTGACCGAGCCACACAGAATGACGGACGATGGATTTGCCAGCAAGGGCAATAGGGACTGGATGAGGAAGAACGGGCCTTTCAGATTGATGTCCATGAGCCTGTCATAAGCGGCTTCATCCCATCCCTGTAACGGGCGGTGCGTCACATCGCCCGCATTCACATACAGCACATCAAGGCGCGGCCAATGTTGTGCAATCTGTTTCGCCAGCGCGCGTTGATCAGCCATGTCGCCGGCATCGCTCTGGAAAAGCAGTACCGAATCGCCCAGTTCTCGGCCTATGTTCAACAGGGTGTTTTCGTTTCGTCCTGTGATGGCTACCCTGGCTCCTTCTTTCAAAAACTGGCGCGCTGTTTCCAGACCGATGCCACTGGTGCCACCAGTGATCAGAGCGTATTTGCCTTGAAGTCTTGACATACCGTGTTAATCCGCTGAGTTGAAAGCAATATTATCTAATCAGTAGTATCCTTTGCATAGTAGGCACCTGATAGATACTAAAGGAGTAAATAGATAGTTATGGCAATGCTCAAGAAAGTGCGTGCGCAGATAACGCCCGCAGAAATCCGACCTGCTGGCCGTTGCCCGATGGTGGACTTCGTGAACCTGATCTCCGGTAAATGGGCCATTCCCATCCTGTACAGGTTGATCGTCATCGACAAACCAATACGTTTCAGCGATTTACAACGTGCGGTGGCTCCTATCACGCAGAAGGAGCTCACCCGGCAACTGCGCTTGTTTGAGCAGCGCGGACTGGTTTGCCGCACGATCTACGCCGAAGTCCCGCCACGAGTGGAATATGAAATTACCGAGTTGGGCAAGACGCTGCGGGAGACGCTGGACTCTCTTGCCGGCTGGATGCGAATCCATGGGGATCGGTTGATACGTGAGTGACGCGACTCCAAGCTAATGTGCCAACATCTGCCAGCGTTTACAATGCATTTCCTCAAAAACTCTCGTTGTGCATGGAATGCTTTTGCGAGAGTGATACCGTTGCAGTAGTTGTAGAGGATTACTTTCGCAGGACGCGATGATTCCGTGCCCACCCTACAGTGCGTCGTTTAATCACACCTGCGACTTATATGGATGATTGGGTGGTGACGGTTTACAGCCACTGGAAGCAATCGGTAAAGACGGTCGCGATTCGGCTTTCGATATCGGACTGCACATTGAAGAAGTGGGTGACGGCCCTGAGAGACGGTCACTGCGGCGCCGATCCCAGCCGCCATCATCGATGGCGGCATTGCACCCGTTTGCCTGCTTGCGTGGATCGCGACCCGCCAGGGCGTACCGCTGGTGCGTTCGACCTTGGACGAGTGGATCGGTTGCATCGGTGTGGCGTTGCATGCCAACGGGCCGATCATACGGAAGATTTTAGGCATGGGGCATCATGGAAGAAATTATTGCCATGTCTACCGGGGGGCAAACAACAGTTCATTCCCGTATTTCTGCTGTCTGTCGCATAAAGCTGCGGCTGCACGGAGGACTTTCTTATACTACCGCCGCTTGACCTATCCACCCCATAACTAAAAGGACTACGATGTCGAAATCTCTCTGGAAAAAACGGGCCGTCGTCGGCGCGATCACCCTGGCGTTTGCCTCACTGACTGGCGTGGCAACGGGCGCAGAACGGGCCTGGGTCGCCAAAAGCAATGACAACGCCAAACTGCTGCTGGACCTGATGGTCAAGTATTCGCCAGAAAGCGCCACTCAGCTGGGCGTGGATGGCTACGATGAAATGATTACCGATATGTCGCATGACCTGTACGACGCCAGCGTTAAGGACACCAATGCCGTAGTGGCCGAACTGCAAAAACGCAAGAGAGCGGAGACCGACCCCAAGATTCGCCAGGATCTGGACATCCTGATTGGCACCGCCCATAACCAGTTGACCTCGAACGCCCTGCAGCGCAAGCTGATGCTGCCCTACCAGGATCTGAACCAGCTGCTGTTTGGCGTGGTGCACCAGATTTTGGACCCGCGCGTGCCCAAGGAACGCCAGAAGAGCCTAGTGGTCCGCCTGCAAAAGTATGCCGGTCTGAGCAAGGGCTACCGTCCCATCACCGAACTGGCGCAAGAGCGCACCCAGGAGCGTCTGAACGCCAATCCCAAGCTGCTGGGCCCTTACAAAGCCGAGCTGATGCAGTCGCTGGATGATGGCCCGACCCTGCTCAAAGGCATCAAGGACGAGCTGGAAAAGAGCGGTCTGGAAGGCTGGCAGCCGGCTTTCGCCGCGCTGGAAAAACAGCTGACCTCGTATAACGAAAGTTACGTACGCAAGACACTGCTGCCGCTGGCGCGCGCTGACCACCGCCTGCCGCCGGAAATCTATGCCGACAACCTGCACCAGTTCGGCGTGGACATCAGCCCGCAGGAACTGATTTCCAAGGCCTTGACCTCGTTCTCTGAAATCCGCAATCAGATGAACATCACCGCCGGTCTGATCGCCAAGGAGCGTAATTTGCCGGACGCCGATTATCGCGCCGTCATGCGTGAACTGAAACAGCAGCAGATCCCGTTGGATAAGGTGATGCCGCTGTACCAGGAGCGTCTGAGCCAGATCGAAGCGGCCGTGCGAGAGCACAAGATCGTGACACTACCGGAACGCCAGACCAAAATTCGCCTTGCCTCGCAGGCAGAGAACGCCGCCCAGCCAGCCCCGCACATGAATCCGCCGCGCCTGGTCGGCAACACCGGCGAGTATGGCGAGTTCGTGCTGACCACCGGCATGCCACCTGACGCCAGCGGCAAGTCCAAGGTGTTCGACGACTTCACCCATCAGGCAGGCACCTGGACACTGACCGCGCACGAAGCCCGTCCCGGTCATGAACTACAGTTTGCCAAAATGATTGAAACCGGCGTGTCGACCGCACGCGGCGTGTTCGCCTTCAACAGCGTCAACGTGGAAGGCTGGGCCCTGTATGCGGAAGCCGAGATGCAGCAGTATGAACCGCTGGACGGCCAGTTGTTCGCCCTGCAAGCACGCATGCAGCGCGCCGCCCGCGCCTTCCTCGATCCGATGGTCAACCTGGGTGGGATCACGCCGGAAGGGGTGAAATCATTCCTGATGGATGAAGTGGGTTTGTCCGAAGGCATGGCGACGCAGGAAATGCAGCGCTACACCTTCCGTGCACCGGGTCAGGCGACGTCCTACTTCTACGGCTACCAGCGTCTGATGGAAACCCGTCAAGCGGCCGAAGTCGCACTGCGCAAGAAGTTTGACCGCAAAGCCTTCAACGACTTCGTGCTGTCGCAAGGCCTTGTGCCGCCCACCGTGCTGCACAAGGCTGTGATGGAAGAGTTCGTGCCTGCGCAAGGCAAACAGGTTGCGCAGAACTAAGCCAAATATTTCGTCAGCAGAGGCGGCGGCTTCGTGCCGAAGCACGTTGGACAGGTGACTAAGCCAATAAACGACTGAAAGCCGCCGATGCTAAATTGTACCAATGAACCGACCGAATCGGTTTGACCAAGTCGATCGTGCGCATCCGACGATAGGCGCCGCCGGCTCAGCGTCACGCAATGTATTTATGGCATGTTTGTTGGTTGCAAAACTATGCAGTTTCTTCGCAATTAAGACCTTCAATTTAAGAAATATGATTTTCGTCAAGAGAATTCAAGTGCAATCTTTACAGCGTTATATGCAAGTGTATATTACGCATTTGCCAAGCCAATAAAAAAACCTACACAATGAATTTCACATATTGAACCTAATTTTGTCGGCTAACCGCGACGTAGAAGACCGATGAGATATGCCGCAAGCATTTCGAGAAGCCGTCGATTTTTTTAAATACCGTTATATACAAGTTGCTATTACGATTTTATCGGAAGAAGACATATGGGTAAGCATCAGAATAAAAAGCGCGTTGTAACAACCAGTCCCCAATTGAAGATTCGAGTAGTCAATGCGGCAATTATTGCGACATTTATCACTTCCGCTGTATGGGCTGAGGATAAATCTGATACTTCCGCGTTCGAACTAGGAACCGTTTTGGTTGTAGCAAAGCGTTTGCCAACAACCGAAATAGGTGACGTGGGCGGCGACCAGATTGCATCGGTCGTCACCAGC